>NZ_VDEV01000014.1:0-62258 GCF_006151685.1 Arthrobacter sp. BB-1 | reverse complement strand
AAGCTCACTGCTCGCAGCCCGCTCCTGAGCTGCCCGCCTCCACAAAAACACCGCGCGAGCCAAGGGCCGGCACCGGAAGACTCCGGTGCCGGCCCTTGGGCTTTGGTCACGTAGAATTGAGGGACTATGGCGAAATCCCCTGATTCCAGCAACTCCACTCCGTCTGGCTCCAGCGCAGTCAAGCGTGGCCTCTTCTCCCGGAAGCCCAAAGAGGCGAAGGCCAAGAAGCCCAGCCGGCTCAAGCAGATCGGCGAAGTCTTCACCATGACCCGCCGTCATGACCCGATGGTCCCGTGGCTTATGCTGCTGGTCTTCCTTGGTGTTGTGGCTGTCAGCTTCCTGGTGGGCTTCTGGCTGGACAACTGGATCACCGGCCTTATCATCGGCATCCCGCTGGGCCTTCTCGGCGCCACGTTCATCTTGTCGCGCCGGGCCGAGCGCGCCGCCTTCGCGCAGATTGAGGACCAGCCCGGTGCCTCCGGCGCTGCGCTGGGCACGCTGCGGCGCGGCTGGATCACCGAGGAACAGCCTGTTGCCGTTAACCCGCGCACGCAGGACGCCGTCTTCCGCGCCATCGGCCGTCCCGGCGTCGTACTCGTCAGCGAAGGCCCCACGCACCGGGTCAAGCCGCTGCTGGAGGCCGAACGCAAGCGCCTGGCACGCATCCTGCCCAACGTCACCGTGCACGTGATCGAAAGCGGCCGCGGCGAGGGCCAGGTGCCGCTCAGCGAGGTGGCGAAGAAGATGGGCAAACTCAAGAAGGAACTAACCAAGCTTGAGGTGAACGCCGTGTCCAAGCGGATCTCGTCGCTGGGCAACCGCCTCCCCATTCCCAAGGGCATCGACCCCTACAAGGCGCGTCCCAACCGCGGACGCTAGGTTTTGATCCCGCCCCGGTTCCGGCTTCAGCCGGCAGCCGGGGCGTTTTCTTTGCAGCCCCCAGGGCAGGACAGGACATCACCATGAACATGACCACAGCAGTGATCCGCGCGTTCCGGATCCTGGCCGTCGCGGAAGCCTTCAGCTGGGTTGCCCTGCTGGTCGGCATGTACTTCAAGTGGATTGCCGGCACCACGGAAATCGGCGTCCAGGTAGCGGGGCCCATCCACGGGGCCCTGTTCGTGGGGTATGGCGTCTGTGCCTTGGCACTCTGGCGGCTGCAGCGTTGGCCCTTTGTGGTGGCCCTGTTCGCAGGCCTGTCCGCGGTGTTCCCGTTCGCCACGGTCCTGTTCGAACGGTGGGCAGGCAAACGCGGGCACCTCAGCGCTGCCGGGGCACCGTCCGCCGCTCCCGTCCGGGAGCCAAGCTCCGTCTAGGGGCTGCCGGGTCCGCCCCGTTCCCCTCCCCGGCTTCCCGTGCCTAGCGGCGGACCAGCAGGGTGTTCATTGCCTTGTCATGGAGGCCGCGATGGTCAGGATCGAAAATCACTGCGGGGATTACCAGGCAGAGCAGCAGGGACCTCACCAGAGCGGCCAGCGGACCCGGGGCACCGCCGCCGGCCCTCACCACGTGGATGCCCACCGCACGGTGCCCGATGCTGTAGCCGAGCGTGCCTACCAGCAGGGTTTGTTCGACGGCGAAGATCGCCAGGGTGGCCCAGGCGTCGCCCCCAAAGGCGAAATTGCTGATCAGCAGCGCCACGATCCAGTCGATCATGATGGCGGCGATCCTGCGGCCCGCCCGCGCAATGGAGCCCGGCCCCGACTCCGGCAGTCCCAGGCGCTCCCCCGGGTATTTGGATATGCCCGAGGTGTCGGGGCCGGAGAGCCAGGAGCCGATGTCTTTGCGATCTACCACCGTCCAAGCTTAGCGACTTCCCACCGACCACAGTGTGGATGCGGTTAGACCACAGTGTGGACAGAGGATAGCGTTGCCATATCAGGGCATTCTGTAACCTGCCCGAAACAATGCGGACACGGACGGGAAATGCCGCGTCCATAGGCTGTTACCAGTTTCGAGCAATCCGCCGGAAGGCAACACAGCAGGTAGTACACGGCAGGCAATTGCGGCAGGGTACTGAAGGCAGGGGAACACCGCGTTGTTTCCCTGCCTTCGGATTGCGCTGGATCAGCTGGCTTGCACGCCAGATATTTACATATGCGTTAGGAGCATAGATGTTCAAGACTGCGGACGAAGTCCTCAAGTTCATCAAGGACGAAGATATTAAGTTCGTCGACATCCGTTTCACCGATCTTCCGGGCGTCCAGCAGCACTTCAACGTCCCCGCGAAGAGTGTTGACGCCGACTTCTTCATCAACGGCCAGCTCTTCGACGGATCCTCCATCCGCGGCTTCCAGGGCATTGCAGAGTCTGACATGCAGCTCATCCCCGACGTCACCACGGCGTTCCTGGACACCTTCCGCATGGAGAAGACCCTCGCGCTGAACTTCTCCATCGTGAACCCCCGCACGGGCGATCCCTACCACCGCGACCCCCGCGGCGTTGCCGAGAAGGCTGAAGCGTACCTGGCTTCCACCGGCATCGCGGACACCGCGTTCTTCGCTCCCGAAGCCGAGTTCTTCGTGTTCGACAACGTCCAGTACCAGTCCTCCCCGCAGGGCAGCTTCTACAAGATCGACTCCGAAGAAGCACACTGGAACACCGGCCGTGAGGAAGAGGGCGGAAACCTCGGCTACAAGACCCCCGTCAAGGGCGGTTACTTCCCGGTCTCCCCCACCGACAAGCAGGCTGACCTCCGTGACGCCATGTGTGTTGCACTGGACGAGGCCGGCCTCGAGGTCGAGCGCAGCCACCACGAAGTTGGATCCGCCGGCCAGGCTGAGATCAACTACAAGTTCACGACGCTGACCCACGCTGCCGATGACCTGCAGAAGTTCAAGTACGTCATCAAGAACACCGCAGACGCCTGGGGCAAGTCCGTAACCTTCATGCCCAAGCCGGTCTTCGGCGACAACGGCTCCGGCATGCACTGCCACCAGTCGCTCTGGAACGGCGGCGAGCCGCTGTTCTACGACGAGAAGGGCTACGCCGGCCTGTCCGACACCGCCCGCTGGTACATCGGCGGCCTGCTCAAGCACGCCTCCGCCGTCCTGGCCTTCACCAACCCGACCGTGAACTCCTACCGCCGCCTGGTCAAGGGCTTCGAAGCTCCGGTCAACATGGTCTACTCGCAGGGCAACCGCTCCGCCGGTATCCGTATCCCCATCACGGGCACCAACCCCAAGGCCAAGCGCATCGAGTTCCGCGCGCCGGACCCCTCCTCCAACCCGTACCTGGCGTTCGCTGCCCAGCTGATGGCCGGCATCGACGGCATCCGCAACCGCATCGAGCCCCCGGCTCCGATCGACAAGGACCTCTACGAGCTCCCGGCCGAGGAAGCCAAGGACATCCCCAAGGCACCGGGCACCCTCGAGGAGGCCCTGGAAGCACTGCGCGAGGACAACGAGTTCCTGCAGGCCGGTGGCGTGTTCACCCAGGACCTGATCGACACCTGGATCGAGTACAAGTACGAGAACGAGATCCGCCCGCTGTCGCTGCGCCCGAACCCCTACGAGTTCGAGCTCTACTACGGCGTCTAGTCCAGGACCTGTTCTTCAGGACTCCTAAGACACCAAAGGCGGCCACCGGTTATCCGGTGGCCGCCTTTTGCGTGCCGCCCCTAAGGCCATGCGCGGGAAAGGACCCTGGCCGGGAAGAAAGTATAGGTGGGGGCCCGGTTCCAGACGTGCTGAGACCGGGAACCAGACCCCCTGACGAATGCCCCCCGGGATGAAGACCGTTGCAGCCTTCCCCCCAACAAGGTTGAAGAACACCGCCAATCCACATGATCGGGCAATCGCTTTCTCAGTGCAAACGACGCCCCGCCGCCGAGACGCTATTGTGGCCGAAAACTGCGGAACATGATGCGTTGGGGTCCTGCCGCCCCTCCCGTGTACTGGCCGCGGTCCTCGAAGCCCGCCTGCCGGTAGGCGGACAGGCCCGCAGGATTGGCTTCGTTAACCGAAAGAACGACGCCGGCCTCCGGGGTCTGGTGCCTGGCGGTAAGTTTTCCAGCGGCCGCCACAGCGGCGGCTGCGGCGAGCTGGCCCAGCCCGCGGCCCTGCTCCCGCCTGTCGATCAGGAAACCCCGTAGCAGCCACGCTGACGCCTCGTCCGGCCACCCCGCCAGGCGTGCTGCCCCCGCCTGCAGGGTCAGCACCCCAACAGCCCGGCCGGCGCACTCGATCACGTAAGGCCGCCGCGATTCCTCCGCCAGTCCTGCCAGGGCCATCCGGAACGGGTCGCCGACGAACCGCTCCTGCCCGGGGCCCAGCTCCAGGCCCGCCACCGCACCGAGCTGGACAGCCCGGGCATCGGCGTCGAGGTCCCGGAGCGAAATAAGCCAGACGCTCCGGTCCATGCCGCTCAGGACTGGGGGCCGGCGGAATTGCCGTCCGCCGCGGATTCAGCCGGCGGACCGGCCGGATCCATCCACATCACTTCCCAGAGGTGGCCGTCCGGATCCTGGAAGCTGTGGTTGTACATGAACCCGTAATCCTGCGGCTTCTCGGACGGGGACCCGCCGGAGGACAGTGCGGTCCTCACGGCCTCGTCCACCGCCTCCCGGCTGTCCACCGAGTAGGCGATGATCGCCTCGGCGGAGCCCTTGCTGTCCGCAACGTCCTTGGAGGTGAAGGTTTTGAAGAAGGACTCCACCAGGAACATGACGTACGCGTTCTCGTTGACGATCATGCAGGTGGCATTCTCGTCCGTATAGTCCGGGTTGAAGGAGAAGCCAAGGGCGGTGAAAAAGTCCACCGAGCGTTTCAGGTCTTTGACGGGCAGGTTGAAATAGATTTCGGTAGCCATGGGCCCAAAATAGCACCGGCTCTGACTGGTGTCAGCCATTCGCGGTCACCGCCGGGGAGGCGTCCTGCTGCCTGCCGTGCCTATTGGCCGTAGAAAACCCGTTCGAAGACCGCCCGTGCGCGCCGGCTGACCCGAAGGTAGTCCTCTTCAAGCACGGCTGCCTGTCCCGGCTCGTACCCGCACCAGCGCGCCACCGCTTCCAGGTCGCGGCGGGAGGAGGGCAGGAGGTCCGACGCCTTGCCGCTCCAGATCACGTTGGCGGACCGGATGCGGCTGGCAAGGCGCCAGGCCCGGGCCAGGAGCTCGGCATCCGCGCGGGCCAGCAGGCCAAGCTGGGCGGCGGCCTCCAGAGCCTCGAGCGTGGACGTGGTCCGCAATTCGGGGTGCCGGCCCGCGTGCTGAAGCTGCAGAAGCTGGACCAGCCATTCGACGTCGCTCAATCCGCCGCGGCCCAGTTTCAGGTGCCGTGCGGGGTCGGCTCCCCGGGGCAGCCGTTCTGCCTCCACGCGCGCCTTGATCCGCCTGATTTCCCGCACGTCGGTGTCCGCGATGGTTTCCGGGTACCTGATGGGGTCAATGAGTTCGAGGAAATCCTTGGCCAGATCGTCGTTGCCGGCCATGGGGCGCGCCCTTAGGAGCGCCTGGGCCTCCCAGATCAGGGACCATCGCCGGTAGTACTCGGCAAACGAATCCAGCGAGCGGACCATCGCGCCGTTCTTTCCCTCGGGCCGCAGGTCTGCGTCCATTTGCAGGACGCGCTCGGCCATGATGGCCGGCTTCAGGGGCTGGGTCAGCAGCGTGGAGACCTTCGCGACGATCCGGGCAGCCTGCTCCTGCGCTTCCTCCTGGCTGAAACCGGGCAGTGCCCTGTGCACATACATAACGTCCGCGTCCGAGCCGTAGCCGATCTCGCGGCCGCCCTGCCTGCCCATGGCCACCACCAGGACTGCCGTTTTCAACGGGCCGCCGGCGGAGACGATGCCTTCGGCCACCCGCAGGGCACCCAGCACTGCAGCCCGGTCGGTGTCCGCCAGGGCCGTCCCCACCTGGTCCTGGTCCAGCAGGCCGGCTGAATCGGCCACGGCGATCCGCAGGATCTCCCGCCGCCTGATCAGGCGGATCAGCCGCATGGCGCTCTCCGGATCCGCATGCCGGGACATCTTGGACGTGATCTCCTGCCACTGGGCTTCGAAGCCCACCGGCATCAGGTCCTTGTCGTGGCCCAGCCAGGCGACGGACTCGGGCGAGACCTCCAGGAGATCCGCGATCAGCCTGGAATTCGACAGCATGTGGCACAGGCGTTCTGCTGCGGCGTTGGAGTCCCGGAGCATTCCCAGGTACCAGTGCGTGGTTCCCAGCGCTTCACTGATGCGCCGGAAGGCAAGCAGCCCGGCATCCGGATCCACGCCCTCGGCCAGCCAGTCAAGCAGGATTGGCAGCAGCTGCCGCTGCAGGGCGGCGCGCCTGCTGACACCGGCCGTTAGCGCCTCGATGTGCCGCATGGCACCCTGTGGATCCCGGTATCCGAGGGCGGCAAGCCGGCCCTGGGCGGCTTCCGGGGTCAGTTTGGCGTCCTCGCTGCTGAGCTTGGCGGCCGTGTTGAGCAGCGGCCGGTAGAAGATACGCTCGTGCAGTTCCCGTACTGAACGCTTGGTCTTCTGCCACGTGGCGAGCAACGCGTCCGGGTGGGGCCGCTCGTTTGAGAAGGGCCCCAGCACGGCCTTGGCCAGCGACCGGAGGGCCGGTTCAGCCACCGGCATAAGGTGGGTCCTGCGCAGCTGGAAGAGCTGGATGCGGTGCTCCAGCAGCCGCAGGTACCGATAGGCATTGTCGAACGCGGCCGCGTCGGAGCGGCCAATGTACCCGCCGGCGGACAAGGCAGCGATGGCAGAAGTGGTGTCACGCCGTCGCAGCGTTTCATCTGCCTTCCCATGCACCAGTTGAAGCAGCTGGACAGTGAATTCAACGTCACGGAGGCCCCCGCGGCCCAGTTTGATCTGCCTCTGCTCCTCCGCGGCCGGAATGTGCTCGGTGACCCGGCGGCGCATCGCCTGGACGGATTCAACGAAACCGTCACGGCTCGCGGAACTCCAGATCAGCGGCGCCACGGCTTCCTCGTAGCGGCGGCCCAGGGCGGCGTCACCGGCAATGGTGCGGGCCTTGAGGAGGGCCTGGAACTCCCAGCTTTCGGCCCAGCGGGCGTAGTACGTCTCGTGTGAGGCCAGGGTGCGCACCAGCGGACCGGATTTTCCTTCCGGCCGCAGGTTTGCGTCCACCTCCCAGAGGCCCGGCTCACGTGCGACGGAGGAGATGGCGCGGGATATCCCGCTGGCAAGGGCCGTCCCGATGGTGCTGGCGTGCGCGTCGTCGAGGGACCCGGGGTCCACGACGTAAATGACGTCGACGTCGGAAATATAATTCAGCTCGCGGGCGCCGCATTTGCCCATGCCGATGACGGCAAGCCCGACGGCGGCTACGTCCTCCGCGGCGTACTGCCCGGAGGCCTCGGCGCGCGAGACAGCGAGGGCCGCCTCGATGGCTGCCCCGGCCAGGTCCGCGAGTTCGCCGCCCACAGACGGCAGGAAGTCCAGGGGATCGGCCGCGCACAGGTCCTTGACGGCGAGGTCCACTACTCCCCTGCGGTAGGCCGTGCGCAGGGCGGCATAGGCCTCGGCTCCCGTGCTGGCTGCCACCGGGCGCTCGGCACGCGGGTCGGCGCCAACGGACTGCAGCAGGGCGTCGCGCAGGTCCGCGGGATTTGCCTGCAGCGGCTCAGGACTTGCCCTGACCCGGAAGGCCTCCAGGTGTTCCGGGTGGCGGATGAGGAACTCCCCCAGCGCCTCGGACGCACCGAGCACCCGGTACATGGGCTCGCTGGTGTCGGGGTCGGCGGCGGCGAGGTCCCGCAGCTCCGGGTGCTTTTCGATCAGCCGGACCAGGGACTGCAGGGCAGTGTCCGGGCTGGCTGCCATGTGCAGTCCCGCGAATAGCCTGTCCTGGTCCAGCCCTTCCAGTTCGCGGGCAGCCAGGAACCTTTCGCCCTTTTCAAGGTCGCTGAAACCGGCCGCAATAAGGCGGCGTGCCAGGCTCACGCCCGCCGCCTAGAGGATGCCGAGGTTGCGCTGCAGCTCGTAGGGCGTCACCTGCAGGCGGTAGTCCTGCCACTCGGCGCGCTTGTTGCGCAGGAAGTGTTCAAAGACCTGCTCGCCCAGGATCTGGGGCATCAGTTCGGAGTCTTCCATGGTCCGGATGGCGTCGTGGAGGCTTGCGGGAAGGGGATCGTGGCCCATGGCCCGGCGTTCCGCGGAGCTCAGCGACCAGACGTCGTCCTCGGCGGCTGCGGGAAGGTCGTAGCCTTCCTCGATGCCCTTGAGGCCGGCGCCGAGCAGGACGGCGTACGCCAGGTAGGGGTTCGCGGCGGAATCGATGCCGCGGTACTCGATCCGGGCGGACTGCCCCTTGCCCGGCTTGTACAGCGGAACCCGGACCAGCGCCGAGCGGTTGTTGTGGCCCCAGCTCAGGTAGCTGGGGGCTTCCCCGCCGCCCCAGAGCCGCTTGTAGGAGTTGACGAACTGGTTGGTCACCGCAGTGAATTCCGGGGCGTGCTTCAGGATGCCGGCAATGAACTGGCGGGCGGTCTTGGACAGCTGGAATTCCGCGCCGGCCTCGTAGAAGGCGTTGGTGTCCCCCTCAAACAAGGAGAAGTGCGTGTGCATGCCGGACCCGGGATGCGCGGTGAACGGCTTGGGCATAAAGGTGGCATAGGTCCCCTGCTGGAGTGCCACTTCCTTGATGACCGTGCGGAACGTCATGATGTTGTCCGCGGTCTGCAGGGCATCCGCGTAGCGGAGGTCGATTTCGTTCTGGCCTGGACCTGCTTCGTGGTGGCTGAATTCGACCGAGATCCCCACGGATTCGAGCATGGTCACGGCCGTCCGGCGGAAGTCCTGGGCTACGCCGCCGGGCACATGGTCGAAATAGCCGCCCTCGTCCACCGGCACGGGCGCGCCGTCCGGACCCGGTTCCTGCGACTTCAGGAGGTAGAACTCGATCTCGGGGTGCGTGTAGCAGGTGAAGCCCATGTCCGCCGCCTTGGCGAGGGTCCGCTTCAGCACATTGCGCGGATCCGCGGCGGACGGCTCGCCGTCGGGCGTGAGGATGTCGCAGAACATCCTCGACGTCTGCTCCGTCTCGCCGCGCCAGGGCAGGATCTGGAACGTGGAGGGGTCGGGCTGGGCCAACATGTCGGATTCGAACACCCGGGCCAGGCCTTCGATCGCGGAACCGTCGAAGCCCAGGCCTTCCTCGAAGGCGCCCTCAACCTCAGCGGGCGCAAGTGCCACGGACTTGAGCGAGCCCACGACGTCGGTGAACCACAGGCGTACGAACCGTACGTCGCGCTCTTCGATTGTGCGCAGGACAAACTCTTGCTGGCGGTCCATGATGGCCTCTTCTCCGGTCAACGTCCATGCTCCGGGTCCGCAGAGGGGGAAAGCCGGCAGCAGTTCACCAACACTGTACTAAGCATTCGGCGCCGATGCTGGAGCCTGCGCCGCGCGTAACACAGCGTTAACACCTCCCGGCCGGATTTTGGCTCCGGAGCGCGCCTCCGCCCGCTCCCGGGGATGTGTCCTGGCGCTGACCTATGATGCGTATCACCACTGGCCGTGACGGCCGCCGGTAGCTAGGACGGCCGGTACCGCACTACGCTCGTGCCATGGCCACAAGCAACAGCTCCGACTCCAGCATGTCCGCCGACGTCCCCGCCCCCTACGGCAGCGGGCCCGGGCAGGCTGCCGCGTCCGCTGCGGAACGGAAGCCTGCAAAAGTCCGCATCCACCACCTTCAGCAGGCCAAGAGGGATGGGACCAAGTTCGCGATGCTGACTGCCTATGAGCAGTACACGGCGGAGATCTTCGACGCCGCCGGCATCGAAGTGCTCCTCGTCGGCGACTCGGCGTCGAACAACGTGTTCGGCAATGAAACCAGCCTGCCGGTGACCGTGGACGAGCTGCTCCCGCTGTGCAGGGCCGTGGCGCGGTCCGCCAAACGCGCGCTGGTGGTGGCCGACCTGCCGTTCGGCAGCTACGAGGTTTCGCCCGAGCAGGCCGTCGCCGCGGGCGTTCGCTTCCTCAAGGAAGGCCTGGCCCACGCCGTCAAGATTGAGGGCGGCAAGTACTATGCCCCCACCGTGAAGGCCATGGTGCAGGCCGGGATCCCGGTGATGGCGCACATCGGTTTCACCCCGCAGAGCGAGCACGCGCTGGGCGGGTACCGCGTCCAGGGCCGCGGCGGCGACGCGCAGCGGTTGATTGACGACGCCGTCGCGCTGGCTGAGGCGGGCGCGTTCAGTGTGCTGATGGAAATGGTTCCGGCCGAGACGGCGGCCGCGGTGGACGCGGCGGTCTCTGTTCCCACGGTGGGAATTGGCGCCGGGAAGGAAACCACCGGGCAGGTGCTCGTCTGGCAGGATATGGCGGGGCTCCGCGGCGGGCGGATGGCCAAGTTCGTCAAGCAGTACGCGGACCTGCGCAGCACCCTTTTGGATGCTGCCACTGCCTACGCCGACGACGTCCGGTCCGGCCAGTTCCCCGGGCCTGAACACTCCTTCTGAAAGGCGCCGACGGAACAGCTGGCCGGCACCCGGCCAGCCCGTCCGCCCGACGTTCAGTCGTCGTCGTCCTTTTCCCACGCCTCATTGCGGGCGCGGACCTTCTCTAGGGCGTGCTCGGCCTCTTCCCTGGTTTTGTACGGGCCGATCAGCTGGCTCCAGTCGGACAGCCGGTCCTCTTCGATCTCGTGCGTCCTGACGTTGTACCAGTACTCAGTCATCGTGGCTCCTCGTTCCGGCGGCGGGGAAGCAGCGGCGTGATCCGCGTAACTTAAATTCTTTCGCGGGTCCCGCGCGGCTTCCGGTTGTTAGGCGTTCTGCAGTGCCTTATATGATCAATCTATGCCTTCCCTTGCCTCGACTGCACCCATCGGCACCCTCACTCCGGGAACCATAGGTCCGCAGCGTCCCGTCCCGGCGTCCATCCCCCGGCCGGAGTACGTCGGCAAGCCTGCCCCGGCAAAGTTCACGGGTTCGGAGGTCAAATCCCCCGAAACGGTCGAGAAGATCCGGGTGGCTTCGAAGATCGCCGCGCAGGCCATCGTGGAAGTGGGCAAGCACATCCAGCCGGGCGTCACCACGGACCAGTTGGACAAGGTGGGCCACGAGTTCCTCCTTGACCACCACGCCTACCCGTCCACCCTGGGCTACCGGGGCTTCCCCAAGTCCCTGTGTTCGTCCCTGAACGAAGTCATTTGCCACGGCATCCCGGACAGCACCGTGGTCCAGGACGGCGACATCCTCAACATCGACATCACCGCTTTCATCAACGGCGTCCACGGCGACACCAACTACACCTTCCTGGTGGGCGACGTAGACGAGGAATCCCGGCTGCTGGTGGAACGGACGCAGGAGTCGCTGAACCGGGCCATCAAGGCCGTGGCCCCAGGTCGTGAAATCAACGTGATCGGCCGCGCCATACAGTCCTACGCCAAGCGCTTCGGCTACGGTGTGGTGCGGGACTTCACCGGCCACGGCGTGGGCGAAGCATTCCATACTGGGCTCATCATTCCGCATTACGATGCCGCCCCGGCCTACAACACCGTGATCGAAGCCGGCATGGTCTTCACCATCGAGCCGATGCTGACCCTGGGCACCGTGGAGTGGGACATGTGGGCTGATGACTGGACCGTGGTCACGAAGGACCGGAAGCGCACTGCCCAGTTTGAGCACACGCTGCTGGTGACGGACTCCGGTGCGGAGATCCTGACCCTGCCGTAGCCTGTTCACCTGGTCTCCAGCCTGATGTACTGATCGCCGCATACCCTTTCCCGGTTCCTGACCGGACATCACATCCCAGGCGGCCCTCCGGCCGCCGCAACCCTGCCCGCCTCTGCCACGAACGGAATCCCATTGGCCAAGAATGACGAAAAGTCGCACAAGAACGCCCCCCTGATCGGCATCGACATCGGAGGCACTGGAATCAAGGGCGGCATCGTCGACCTGAAGAAGGGCAAGCTGCTTGGCGAACGGTTCCGGGTCCCCACCCCCCAGCCGGCCACCCCGGAATCCGTTGCCGAAGCAGTGGCTCTGGTGGTCTCAGAGCTTTCTGCCCGGCCCGAGGCGCCGGCGGCCGGCTCGCCCGTGGGCGTGACCTTCCCCGGCATCATCCAGCACGGCGTGGTCCACTCCGCCGCCAACGTGGACAAGAGCTGGCTCAACACGGACATCGATGCGCTCCTGACCGCCCGGCTGGGGCGGCCGGTGGAGGTCATCAACGACGCCGACGCCGCAGGGCTGGCGGAGGCCCGCTACGGTGCGGGGGCCGGTGTCAAGGGCACGGTCCTGGTGATCACTTTGGGCACGGGAATCGGCTCGGCGTTCATTTTCGATGGCAAGCTTGTTCCCAACGCTGAACTGGGCCACCTGGAAATCGACGGCCACGACGCCGAATCCAAAGCCTCGGCAGTGGCACGGGAGCGCGACGGCCTGTCCTGGGACGAATACAGCGTCCTGCTGCAGCGCTACTTCTCGCACGTCGAATTCCTGTTCTCGCCCGAACTGTTCATTGTGGGCGGCGGCATCTCCAAGCGCGCCGACGAGTACTTGCCCAACCTCCGGCTCCGCACCCCCATCGTGCCGGCAGTCCTTCGCAACGAGGCCGGCATCGTTGGTGCCGCCATCGAAATCGCGCTGAAGCACAAGCTCGCCAAGTAGCCGTGGCTGCGACCGCCCCGGGCCGGGGCGTCATGGTGGTGACGGGGGCCAGCCGCGGCATCGGCGCCGCCATTGCACGGCTTGCTGCCCGCCGGGGATTTGCCGTCGTCGTGAATTACTCGGCGGATGCCGCCGGCGCGGATTCCGTGGTGCGAGGCATTACTGACGACGGCGGCACGGCAGTTCCGGTGCGGGCGGACGTCAGCGACCCCTCCGCCGTCCGTTCCCTGTTCGAGGCCGCCGCCAACCTGGGCACACTGACGGCCGTCGTGAACAACGCCGGGATAACCGGGAACCGGATCGGCAAGCTTGCGGATGTGCCGGCTGAGACGGTCCGCCGGGTGATGGACGTCAACATCACCGGGACCGTCCAGGTGTGCCAGGAGGCGGTGCGGCGCCTCGGCACAGCGGCCGGAGGACGCGGAGGTTGCATCGTCAACATCTCATCCACTGCCACCAAGGCAGGGTCACCCGGGACATGGGCGCACTATGCGGCGTCCAAAGGTGCGGTGGACGTCCTGACCGTGGGCCTCGCGGCGGAAGTGGCCAGCCAAGGCATCCGGGTCAATGCCGTGGCCCCCGGCAGCACCAACACGGGATTGCACGCAGCAGCCGGGATGCCGGACCGGATGGAACGCCTCAACCCCACCATTCCCATGGGACGCGGAGCGGAGCCGGAGGAGGTGGCCGCGGCAGTCCTGTGGCTGATGTCAGCCGAGGCGTCCTACATCACAGGAGTGGTGCTGCCGGTGTCCGGGGGCAGGTGAACCGCCCGCCAACGCGGATCCTGACGGTGGTGCCGGTGGCGGCTGCGGCTTCCCCTCCGCTGCCGCCACCGGAGTCTAGAGTGGGCTCTTCTCGGAGCTCTTCGCGCCCTTTGCGGTAATACCCGGGGCGCCTTCCTCCTCCTGGCGGAGAAGGGCGATAGCGGTTTCAAAGTCCTCAAGGGATTCAAAAGCCTGGTAGACGCTGGCAAAGCGCAGGTAGGCAACCTTGTCCAGCTTCTGCAGCGGGCCGAGGATGACCAGGCCAACCTCGTGGGCGTCGATTTCGGCCGCGCCGGAGGACCGGATCTGCTCTTCCACTTCCTGCGCGAGCAGCGCGAGGTCGTCTTCGCTGACGGGCCGCCCCTGGCAGGCCTTGCGCACCCCGTTGATCACCTTGCTGCGGCTGAAGGGCTCCCCCACGCCGGAACGCTTGATCACGGAAAGGCTGGTAGTTTCCACCGTGGTGAATCTTCGGCCGCACTCCGGGCACTGGCGGCGCCGGCGGATGGCCGAACCGTCATCCGCCATGCGGCTGTCCACCACCCGGGAGTCCGGGTTGCGGCAGAACGGACAATACATAGTGCCACCCTCCTTCCCAGGCGCCAGTGCAGGCGCACCTTCAGCGCCTCCTATTTTATGTCCCCGGGACCCCTAATAACAAGCGTGTAATACTACATGTAGTGGTAGGAGCCACTAGATATTGGCCCCGGAGGGGTTTCAGGCGAACCTTGCCGTCACCGCTTCCCCGTGGGCGGGAAGGTCCTCCGCGCCGGACAGGCTGACAATGTGCCCGCTGACCTCGGCCAGCGCGTCCCTGCTGTAGTTGACTACCTGGATGGCCCGCAGGAACGTGGTGACATTCAGGCCGGACGAAAAAGCGGCGGTGCCGCTGGTGGGCAGGACGTGGTTGGACCCCGCGCAGTAGTCCCCCAGGCTGACGGGACTGTAGTCGCCCACAAAAATGGCGCCGGCATTCCGGATCCTGGCGGCCACGCCGGCGGCGTCCGCCGTCATGATCTCCAGGTGTTCTGCCGCATAGGCGTCGCACGCTGCGATGCCCTGTTCCAGGTTGTCCACCAGCACCACCCCGGACTGCGGTCCGGACAGCGCCTCGAGGACCCGTCCGGAGTGCTTGGTGGCCCCAGCCTGGCGGCCGAGTTCGGCGCGGACCGCCGTGGCGAGGTCCTCGGAATCGGTAATCAGCACCGAGGCCGCCTTGGGGTCGTGTTCAGCCTGGCTGATGAGGTCTGCGGCCACCAGGGCCGGCCGGGCCGTGGAGTCCGCCAGGATGGCGATCTCCGTGGTGCCGGCCTCCGAATCGATCCCCACGACGCCCTTCACCAGGCGCTTGGCGGTGGCAACAAAGATATTGCCCGGCCCGGTCACCACGTCCACAGGCTCCAGTGCCGGGCCAGCCTCCGTGGCCTCAACACCATAGGCGAACGCGGCGATGGCCTGGGCGCCGCCGATGGCGTACACCTCCGTGATGCCCAGCAGAGCGGCGGCGGCCAGGATGGTGGGGTGCGGCAGGCCGCCGAACTCCTTCTGCGGCGGCGACGCCAGTGCGATCGACTGCACTCCGGCGGCGAGGGCGGGAACAACGTTCATGATTACGGAGGACGGGTAGACGGCGAGGCCGCCGGGTACGTAGAGTCCCACCCTTGCCACCGGCACCCAGTTCTGGGCCACCACGGCGCCGTCGCCAAGCTCGACCTCGATGTTGCGGGGGCGCTGGCCGTCCGCGAAGCGCCGTGCCCGGCTGATGGACTCCTCAAGCGCGCTGCGGACGGACGGCTCCAACTCCTCCAGGGCGGCTGCCAGGGCCTCCTGCGGGACCAGCGGATGGCGCTGCTGCACGCCGTCGAATCGAAGGGCGAGTTCTCCGAGTGCTTCGAAGCCGCCCCGCCGGACGGCCGCAATGATGTCCAGGACCTTCCCTTCCGCGTCCGCCACGGTCTGGCCCTGGGCGCGCGGGACAGCGGCGCGCAGTCCGGCGAGGGTCAGGCTTTGGCCGCGCAGGTCAACGGTGCGGAAGTCTACGACGGCGGCGGCTGGGCTGGCGGGATTCTCCGAAGAAATGGTCACCATGCCATTTTACGGGCCCGCCGCCCTGCTTCACGGCGCCGCCGCAGCGTGCTGCGGCTGGTGCGTGCCGCCGTCGGACTTCCTGCCCAGGAGGTTTAGAAGCTCCAGTACAAAAACCGAAGCGGCCGTGGCAGCGGGCCACAGCAGCAGCACCGGCCAGGCCCGCAGCGAAAAGGCAATGCTGGCGTTCGCCGAGGCGTCCACGGCGGGCGCCCACAGCTGGGCACTGAGCAGCCCCGCCTGCCAGGCGGTCACTGCGCCGCACAGGGCGCCGGCGAGCCCCATCAGCAGGTCCGCCTGCGGGTCCACGCTCTTCCTGTCGGCCAGGAAGACGGCAAGGAGGCACCCGGCCAGGACCAGCAGGCCGGCCAGCGTCAGGTCCCGCGGCAGCCAGACCACCGGATTGGTGCCGCTGGCGAGGGAGGGATCCCGGGTGATCAGGTTGAGCCCGCCGGGGGCCAGGAGCCACCACAGGATGCCGAGCGGGACACCCGCAGCTGCCGGGACCGCGAATACAGCCCAGGACAGGCGCGGGCGCGTGCGGCGGGTGGCTTTCGTCATGCAACAAACCTTAACAAATGTTCTGCCGGGTTAACCGCCGTTCGTGGTGCTTCAAGTGATTCACCGCAGGCGCGCCGGACCAATACCCTTGAAGGAGGACAGAGAACACCAGCCATTCCAGCCACCAGGAGTTTCCGTGACAACAGCCGACGTTCCGTTCGAGCGGACGTTCAGGGAGATGTTCCGGCGCCATGCTGCCGGCGTCGCCATCATCACGGTCAACTACCAGGACCAGCCCTACGGTTTCACCGCCACCTCGGTTGCCTCACTTTCCGCGCAGCCGCCGCGTTTCACTTTCAACATGGCCCGCAGTTCACGCTCGTGGCCTGCCGTGGCCAACACCACCTACCTTGGGGTCCACATGCTGGGCCTGGAGAACCAGCAGCTTGCTGACCGGTTTGCCGGTGCCGGCAACCGCTTCGAGGGTGACCACTGGGAGGTGGGCCCGCACGGCGTGCCGGTGCTCAAGGGCGTGGCAGGCTGGCTTATTGGCGAAGTGCAGATGCGCCTGTCCTTCGAAAACAACGCCGTGGTGGTGGTCCAGGTGGTGGACGGCCAGGTGGGCGGCGAAGGCTCTCCCCTGCTATACCACGGCGGAGCGTACGGCCAGCCGGTTCCCCTGGACTACGAGATCTAGCAGTCCCGGCAAACCGCGGACGACGGCGGCACGTGCCGCCCGCCGTCGTCGGTCCGTGTGTCAGGCGTCAAGGCAGGCGGGGCCGAGGAGCACTTTCAGGTCGCCGAACAGGGACGGGCTGGGGTTCACGCGCAAGTGGACCGGCAGGCCCATGATTTCCGTCCGCGTGTCGCCTTGGAGGTGCAGCCGCACTTCGGAGTTGCCCCGGTGGGTACGGAGGACGTCGCCAAGTTCGGTGACCACCGCTTCCGTGGCCTTGTAGGTGGGCATGGTGATCACCAGCGGGCCGTTGAGCCCCTCGCTGAGGTCGGGGACGGACAGCTCCATGCAGTTCAGTGTGATGGCACCGTCGTCGCGTTTTTGCAGGCGTCCCTTGACCACCACGATCAGGTCCTCGGCGAGCACGGAAGCGATGGGGCCGTAGACCTGGCCGAAGAACATGACTTCCATGGAGCCGCCCAGGTCCTCCACCTCGGCCCGTGCGTACGCGTTGCCGCTGGCCTTCGCAATGCGCCTGCTCAGCGACGTAATCATTCCGGCAATGGTGATGATGGCGCCGTCCTGCGGTCCGTCTTCGCCCAGGACGGACGTGATGCTCATCTCCGCATGCTGGCTCAGCAGCCCTTCGAGGCCCTGCAGGGGGTGGTCTGAAACGTAGAGCCCCAGCATGTCGCGTTCGAAGGAGAGTTTGTCCTTCTTTTCCCATTCCGGCAGGTCCGGGATTTCGATGCTCAGGGATGACTCGGACTCGGCTTCGTCGAAGCCGGCGAAGAGGTCGAACTGTCCGATCGCCTCGTTCCGCTTGAGCGTGATGACGGAGTCGATCGCCTCTTCGTGGATCATGGCCAGGGCCCGGCGGTGGTGGCCCAGCGAATCAAAGGCGCCGGACTTGATCAGCGATTCAATGGTCCGCTTGTTGCAGACCACGGCTGGGACCTTCATCAGGTAGTCCTTGAAGGACGTGAACGCCCCCTCGCTTTCCCGGGCGGCCACCATGGCCTCCACCACGTTGACGCCCACGTTGCGGATGGCACCCATGCCGAAGCGGATGTCATTGCCCACGGGAGTGAAGTTCAGGGCGGACTCGTTCACGTCCGGCGGCAGCACGGTGATGCCCATGCGCCGGCATTCGTTGAGGTAGATGGCCGACTTGTCCTTGTCGTCGCCCACGGAGGTCAGGAGCGCGGCCATGTACTCCGGGGCGTAGTGCGCCTTCAGGTAAGCGGTCCAGTAGGAGATCACGCCGTAGGCGGCCGAGTGCGCCTTGTTGAAGGCGTAGTCGGAGAAGGGGAGCAGGATGTCCCACAGGGTTTTCACGGCCTCCATGGAGTAGCCGTTGTCCTGCATGCCCTGGGAAAAACCCGCGAACTGCTTGTCCAGTTCCGATTTCTTCTTCTTGCCCATGGCGCGCCGGAGGATGTCTGCCTGGCCCAGCGAGTACCCGGCCAGCTTCTGCGCCACGGCCATAACCTGTTCCTGGTACACGATCAGGCCATAGGTTCCGCCGAGGATTTCCGAAAGGGGTTCCTTCAGTTCCGGGTGGATCGGGATGACTTCCTGGATCCCGTTCTTGCGCAGCGCATAGTCCGTGTGCGCGTTGGCACCCATGGGACCGGGCCGGTACAGGGCGAGCACTGCGGAAATGTCTTCGAAGTTGTCAGGCTTCATCAGCTTGAGCAGGGACCGCATGGGCCCGCCATCGAGCTGGAACACGCCCAGGGTGTCGCCGCGGGCCAGCAGCTCGTAGGACGGGGCGTCGTCGAGTTCCAGGTTTTCCAGGTCCAGGTCGATGCCGCGGTTCATCTTGATGTTTTCCAGGGCGTCGGAAATGATCGTCAGGTTCCGCAGGCCCAGGAAGTCCATCTTGATCAGGCCGAGGCCCTCACACGTGGGGTAGTCGAACTGGGTAATGACCTGGCCGTCCTGGATCCGGCGCATGATGGGGATGACGTCGATGATCGGGTCCGAGGACATGATGACGCCGGCCGCGTGGACACCCCACTGCCGCTTCAGGCCCTCGATGCCCAAGGCCGTCTCAAAAACCTTCGCGGCCTCCGGGTCCGTGCTGATGAGCTGGCGGAAATCGCCCGCTTCGCCGTAGCGCTTGGCCTCCGGGTTTTGGATGTCCGCCAGCGGGATGTCCTTGGCCATCACGGCCGGGGGCAGGGCCTTGGTGAGCGTTTCACCCATGCTGAACGGGTAGCCCAGCACGCGCGAAGAGTCCTTCAGCGCCTGCTTGGTCTTGATGGTGCCGTACGTGACGATCATGGCCACGCGTTCGTCGCCGTATTTCCGGGTCACGTAGTCGATGACTTCGGAGCGGCGCCGGTCATCGAAGTCGACGTCGAAGTCGGGCATGGAGACGCGGTCCGGGTTCAGGAACCGTTCAAAGATCAGACCGTGGCGCAGCGGGTCCAGGTCGGTGATGCGCATGGCGTAGGCCACCATGGAGCCGGCGCCGGAACCACGTCCGGGGCCAACCCGGATGCCGTTGTTCTTGGCCCAGTTGATGAAGTCCGCCACCACCAGGAAGTAGCCGGGGAAACCCATGGAAGTGATGACGCCCAGCTCGTAGTCGGCCTGGGCGCGGACGTTGTCGGGGACACCGCCCGGGTAACGGTATTCAAGCCCCTTGGCCACTTCCTTGACCAGCCAGGAAGTTTCGTCCTCCCCCGGCGGGCAGGGGAACCGCGGCATGTAGTTGGCCCCGGTGTTGAAGGACACTTCGCAGCGCTCGGCGATCAGGAGGGTGTTGTCGCACGCGTCGGGGTGGTCGCGGAACAGTTCCCGCATTTCCTGGGGCGACTTCAGGTAGTAGCCGCTGCCGGAGAAGGCGAAGCGGGACCCGCCGTTGTCATAGGTGGGTTCCAGCAGGGTTGAACCGGACTGGATGGCCAGCAGGGCCTCGTGGGCCTTGGCATCGTGCTCGTGGGTGTAGTGGAGGTCGTTGGTGGCCACCAACGGGAGGTTCAGCTCCTTGGCGAGCCGCAGCAGGTCCCCAGTGACGCGCCGCTCGATGTCCAGCCCGTGGTCCATGAGTTCGCAGAAGTAGTTTTCCGGCCCGAAGATGTCCCGGAACTCCGCAGCGGCCTCCAGCGCCTCGCGGTACTGGCCCAGCCGCAGCCGGGTCTGGATTTCACCGGACGGGCAGCCCGTGGTGGCGATCAGGCCCTCGGAATAGGTGTTCAGCAGCTCCCTGTCCAGGCGCGGCCACTTGCCGAAGACTGCATCAAGGGAGGCGATGGAGGATGCCCGGAACAGGTTCCGCATGCCCGCGTTGTTGTAGCTGAGCAGGGTCATGTGGGTGTAGGAACCACCGCCGGAAATATCGTCCTTGCGCTGGTGTTCCTCACCCCAGCGCACGCGGCTCTTGTCACCGCGGGCTGTTCCCGGAGTCACATAGGCTTCGACGCCGATGATCGGCTTGATCCCTTTGTCCGTGGCCTTCTTCCAGAAGTCGAAGGCGCCGAAGAGGTAACCGTGGTCGGTGGTGGCAAGGGCAGGCATGCCCAGCCGCTCCGTTTCGTCGAACAGCTCGCCGAGCCTGGCGGCACCGTCCAGCATCGAGTACTCGGTGTGGTTGTGGAGATGGACAAACGAGTCGTTGCTGGAAGTCACCGCACTATTCTATGCGCCGGGTGTGGCTGGACCGCGTCAGGCCTTGCCGGACGCGAGCACTTCCAGGGCAAACGCGAGGTCCTGCGGGTAGTCGCTGCTGACCCGGACCGGTTCCCCGGTCACCGGGTGGTCGAATCCCAGTTCCCGGGCGTGCAGCCACTGCCGCGTCAGGCCAAGGGTGGCAGCAAGCCGCGGATCGGCACCGTACGTCAGGTCTCCGGCGCAGGGGTGCCGAAGGGCGGCAAAGTGGACGCGGATCTGGTGGGTGCGGCCCGTCTCCAGGTGGACTTCGACCAGGCTGGCTTTGCCAAAGGCTTCAAGCACTTCGTAGTGCGTGACGGAGTGGCGCCCGTCCTCGATCACGGCGAAACGCCAGTCGTGCCCCGGGTGCCGGCCGATGGGTGCATCGATGGTTCCCACCAGCGGATCCGGAAGGCCCTGGACAACGGCGTGGTAGACCTTGTCCACCGTGCGCTCCTTGAATGCCCGCTTCAGGGCGGTGTAGGCGCGCTCGGACTTCGCCACCACCATGACACCCGACGTTCCGACGTCGAGCCTGTGCACGATGCCGGCACGCTCCGGCGACCCGGAGGTGGAGATGCGGTAGCCGGCCCCGGCCAGGCCGCCCACCACCGTGGGCCCTACCCACCCCGGTGACGGATGGGCGGCGACGCCCACGGGCTTGTCAACCACGACGAAATCCTCGTCATCGAGCAGGATTTTCAGGCCTTCCACAACTTCCTCCACGACTTCCAGGGGGTCACGCCGTTCCGGCCTGCTGACCTGGAGCACATCGCCTGCCACCAGCTTCTCCGACTTGCCCAGCGTCTTGCCCTTGCTCTGCACATGGCCCTCCGCAAGGAGCGAGGCGGCGAGGGAACGCGAAATGCCAAGCAGGCCGGCAAGGCCGGCATCCGCCCGGGCTCCCCCATATTCATCACCAACGACAATCCGCTCAGGCATCGTTTCAGGCATCGCCGGACGTGTCCTTGCGTTCTGAGGTCAGCCGGCTTCCGTCCAGTGCTATGCCCCGAAGTGTCAGGACGCAGATGATGGCCACGGCGGAAACCACCGCCGAGTCGGCGATGTTGAAGATCGCGAAGTTGGGAAGCTGGATGAAATCCACCACATGGCCCATGCCGAAGGACGGTTCCCGGAACAGCCGGTCGGTAAGGTTGCCCAGGGCGCCGCCCAGCAGCAGGCCCAGCGCCAGGGACCACCATAGCGATCCCAGTTTTCGGATCTGGAACAGAATGGCCACAGCCACCGCGGCCATGATGATGGAGAACACCCAGGTGACGTTTTCGCCGATGGAAAACGCAGCGCCGGAGTTCCGGATGAAGTACCAGTGCAGCAGTGGCGGCAAGACGGGGATCCGTTCGCCTTCCACCATGCTGGACGTGACCCACAGCTTGGTGAGCTGGTCAAGGATGTAGGCGAAAAGCGCAAACCCTGCGAAGACGGACAGCAGCACCGCGCGGCCTGGGCGCGGGGCAGGTGGGACAGGGCGTGCGGAGTCCGCAGCGAGTTCGTCAGTCATGGTGCTTTCGTTCGTAAAACCGGTGTCAATGCCAAAAGCCGGTGGCCGAGGAATCCTCAGCCACCGGCTTTCAGAATACGTGCTTGACGGATTAGTTGGCTTCGCTGACTTCCGGCGTAGCCACGGAACCACGGGCATCCAGGTCGCGCAGCTGGCCTTCGATGTAGGCCTTCAGGCGTGAGCGGTAGTCGCGCTCGAAGCCGCGGAGCTGCTCAACCTTGCGTTCCAGGACGGAGCGCTGCTGCTCAAGGGCACCGAGGATCTTGCGGGACTTCTCCTGTGCATCGTTGACCAGGCTGCTGGCTTCGATCTGCGCCTCGGCGATGATCTTGTCCTTCTGGGCCTGGCCATCGGCGACGTGGCGGTCGTGCATCTGCTGGGCCATGGCCAGCAGGCCAGCTGCGGACTCAGCCGAAGGGGTTGCGACGGCGGCAGCTGGGGCTGCGGCGGCAGGAGCGGACGGCTGAACGTCCTTCTTCTTCGCGGCTTCCGCGGCCTTGGCTTCGGCTTCCGCCTTTTCGCGTGCCTCATCCTTGTCGGCCTTGACGGGCGCGGGGACCTTCTCCACGACGGGGGAAGCAGCCGAGCTGGCCGGAACGCTGGACCCGGCTTCGGCGAGCTTCTTGCGAAGTTCGTCGTTCTCCTGGTTCAGGCGGCGGAGCTCAACAACGATCTCGTCCAGGAAGTCATCAACTTCGTCCTGGTCGTAGCCCTCGCGGAACTTGGTCGGCTGAAAGCGCTTGTTGACAACGTCTTCTGGCGTCAAAGCCATCTGGTCACCTCACTGGTCTAGTTAGTCAGTAGGCCTTCCGGCCGTCAAAACTACGGTACCTAAATTTGGTCTGGTTACTCTAATTCAACACTGCGGTGTCAAACACGAGTTTTCTTCGCTTCACAGTAGCTGTTCCCGGACGGGTCCACCCTGCGCTGCTAGGTCTGTTTCGGGTAAATCAGGCAAGGCCCCTGGTGATCCCCATCGCAATGCTGACTGCAATGAAGAGGATCAGGAAACCCAGGTCCAGGGAGATGCCGCCCAATCGCAGGGGCGGGATCAGCCGGCGCAGCACTTTCAGGGGCGGATCGGTGATCGAATACACGGCGTGGGCCACCACCAGGGCGACGCCCCGTGGACGCCATTCCCGCGCAAACATCTGGACCCAGTCAAAGACCAGCCTGATGATCAGTGCGACAAAGAACAGGAGCAACGCGAGATAGACAAGTCCGAAAGCGATTCCCATGACTTAATCCATATCTCCATGTCCATGTGCGCACCGCGGCACGCTGCCGATGTGTCCCGTCTATTTCAGCACAGATGCCAGACAGGTGTCCCTGTCTGGCATCCACGCACCACCTGGTGCTCAGCTTTGGTTGAAGAAGCTTGCCTGTGTTTCGCTGGCTTTCTTGTCATCGCCAATGACTTCGACGTACGACGGCGACAGCAAAAAGACCTTGTTGGTGACCCGCTCAATGCTCCCGCGGAGTCCGAAAACCAGGCCTGCGGAAAAGTCCACCAGGCGCTTGGCATCGGCCTCCCCCATGTCCGTAACGTTCATGATCACCGGAATGCCGTCACGGAAGCTCTCGCCGATGAGCTTGGCATCGTTGTAGGAGCGGGGGTGGATCGTGGTGATCTGGCGCAGTCCGCTGGTTTCTTCGCGGCTCGAGGCCGCTCGTTTGATCGGAGTCACTGGGGCGCGGTATTCCTCTTCGGGGGCGTAGGACGTTTCGCGGCTGACCTCGCGGACGGGTGCAGGTGCACGGCGCTCCTCGCGGTCAGCTTCCATCGTTTCGTCCTCATCCTTACGTGTTGACTGGTGCTCGGACTCGTAATGCTCATCGCCGTCGGCGAGCCCAAGATAGATCATTGTCTTGCGCAGAGCGCCGGCCATGGTCGACTCCTAATCGTGTCCCTTATGCGGGCCGCCCAATGACTTGACAGCACTGGAGTCCCCCGCCCATCACTTCCAATAGGACCGACGCTACCCCACCGGGGGACGCGATCCGAGAATATCGGAACCGATTCGCAGGTGTGTCGCCCCGAAGGATATGGCCGCTTCAAGGTCCTGGCTCATGCCGGCGGACATCGCACTGGCACCGGGATGCTGTGCCGCCAGCATTGCCGACAACCCCGCCAGCTTCTCGAAGGCGGGTCCGGGCGGCGCGCCCAGGGGTGCCACTGCCATCACGCCTGCCAGGCGAAGGCCCTCCTCTGCTGCTATCCGGTCGGCCAGCAGTGGAATGTCGGACGGGGCGGCGCCACCGCGGTGGGCACCGGCGTCGTCCTCCAGGCTGACCTGGATGAAGCAGTCCAGCGGCGCCCGGCCGGTGCTGTCCTGCTGGATCCGCACCGCCTTGGCCAGGGCCTCCACGAGCTGGGGCCGGTCCACGGAATGGACGGCGGCGGCATAGCGCACCACGGACTTGGCCTTCTTGGTCTGCAGCTGTCCAACAAAGTGCCAGGTGAGTCCGCAGTCGGCCAGGAGCTCCGCCTTCGCGGCCGCCTCCTGGTCGCGGTTTTCCCCGACGTCGGTGACCCCCAGGGACGCGAGCCGCCGGATATCCTCGGCGGGGTGGAACTTGGTGACCACGATCAGCGTGGGGAGCTCGTCTGCACGTCCGGCCGCGGCGGCGGCAGCCCTGATGCGGCCCCTGACAGCCTCCAGCCGTCCGGACAGCTCTGTGGTACGTGGATCCTCGCCGAGCGGATCCCGGCGGCCGGCCTCGCCGTCGTCAGCGGAAGGCTCACCCATGGCACCAGACCAGGCCTGCGAAACGCCCCGTGTTCCTGTCTCGGCGGTACGAGTACAGCGAATCCGTCTCGAACGTGCATTGACCGGCGTATTCGACGTCAACCCCCGCGCGCTCCAGCTGGCTCCGGGCACCGGCCGGCAGGTCCAGCGCAGGCGTACCCCAGGACGTAGTGGACAGCGTCGCCGGCACGAGGGCGGCCACCTCGTCCCGCAGCGCCGCCGGAACTTCGTAACAGTTGCCGCAGATGGAGGGCCCAAGCCAGGCCTTTATGGCCGAAGCGCCCAGGGACCTCATGCTGTCCACCGCCGAAGGGATGACGCCGTTGGCCACGCCCGGCCGGCCCGCATGCACGGCAGCCAGGACCGGACCGTCGGCAGACTCGCCGGCGAGCAGGACAGGAATGCAGTCAGCCACCATGACGGCGAGCGGCAGCCCGCGCGAAACCATGCCGTCCGCCTGTGGGGCCGCGCTTGCCCGCTCCATCACGGCAACGGCCGTTCCATGAACCTGGTCCATGAACCGCAGGCCCTCAGGCCCGATACCCGCGGCGGCCTCAAGCTGTTCACGGCGCCGCAGCACTGCCCGGGGGTCGTCGCCCACGTGCAGTGCGAGGTTGCCGGCGCCGCTGTCAGTGAACGCCGCCGAGACCCCGGGCAGGATCTCGGCGCGCCAATGGAACAAGCCGCGGCCTACTTCAGGAAGTCGGGGACATCCAGGTCATCCGAGTGGCTGCCGGTCAGGTCAGGTTCCACAACGGAGGGAAGGTCCACGTCGAAGCCGGAGTCAGCGGGAACGGCGGACGGGCGCTGCTGCCCCCAGTTACTGAGGCCTGCTGCCCCTACTCCTGCATGGACAGGCTGGACGTGCGCCTGGTAGTTACCGCCGGACGGGGCCTGGGACGGGGCGGGAGCCGCAGCCGGAGCGGCGGGCCGCTGGGGCGCCACCTGGGGCTGCGACTGGTCCATGGACGGCGAGGTGGCCTTGACGTCGTCGAACCCTGCGGCAATGACCGTCACGCGGGCTTCGTCGCCCAGGGCATCGTCGATGACGGCACCGAAGATGATGTTGGCTTCCGGGTGGGCGACTTCCTGCACCAGGCGGGCGGCCTCGTTGATCTCGAACAGGCCAAGGTCCGAACCGCCCTGGATGGACAGCAGGACACCGTGGGCGCCGTCGATCGAGGCCTCCAGCAGCGGGGACGCGATGGCCAGTTCGGCAGCCTTCACCGCACGGTCCTCGCCGCGCGCGGAGCCAATGCCCATGAGCGCGGAACCCGCACCCTGCATAACGGACTTCACGTCCGCGAAGTCGAGGTTGATCAGGCCCGGGGTGGTGATGAGGTCCGTGATGCCCTGGACACCGGAGAGCAGCACCTGGTCCGCAGAGCGGAAGGCATCGAGCACCGAAACGTTGCGGTCGCTGATGGACAGGAGGCGGTCGTTGGGGATCACGATCAGGGTGTCCACCTCGTCACGCAGGGCGTCGATGCCGGCTTCTGCGGAGCCGGCGCGACGGCGGCCTTCGAAGGTGAAGGGGCGGGTGACCACGCCAATGGTCAGCGCGCCCAGGGAACGGGCAATGCGTGCGACGACGGGGGCGCCGCCGGTGCCGGTGCCGCCGCCTTCGCCGGCAGTCACGAACACCATGTCGGCGCCGCGGAGGACTTCCTCGATCTCATCCGCGTGGTCCTCGGCCGCCTGCTTGCCCACCTCGGGGTTGGCGCCTGCTCCGAGCCCGCGGGTCAGCTCGCGTCCGACGTCGAGCTTCACATCCGCGTCGCTCATGAGCAGGGCCTGGGCGTCGGTATTGATGGCGATGAATTCAACACCTCGGAGGCCGACCTCGATCATGCGGTTGACTGCGTTCACGCCACCGCCGCCGATGCCGACGACTTTGATGACGGCCAAGTAATTCTGCGGAGCTGCCACGTTACGTGTCCCTTGTTCGTGTCTTATTGCGAAAACTGATGGAGAGCTTGAAGCCTGCAACCTTAACCTTCGAGTTGAAGGTTATAGTTATGTCAAGTAACTCATGTCTGTGACGGTATTTCCTCTGGTTGCCACATTCAATAACCGGCTCCGCGTGTCGGATTAATACCGGGAAAGAAAGCGCTCAGCGGGTCACCGGGTGCCGGGGCACGCTCACGTCGTAGACCCTGACGGGGTTCTTGGGGTCGGCCGGAACTTTCAGGAGTGCGGCCAGGACCTTGGCCTTGAGTTCCTTTTCGCCGGCGTTGCCCCAGATGATGGTCTGGCCGTCCACGAGCTTGAGTTCCACCGCGTCCACCGACTGGGCGGAGGCATTGGAGAGCTTGGCGAGCACGTCCGCCGGCAGGGCGCCCAGGACTGCGGCCGTGGCGCGGAAGAGATCCTGGCCGATGGTGCCCGCGCCGCCGTCGATCACCGGGAGCGACACCGAGGCAGGATCGGCCGTGGCTGCCAGCTGCACGCCGTCGACGTCCACCAGCTGGTATTGCTCCCCCTGCTTGACCAGGGCTACCGGAACCCTTTCCCGCACTGCCACGGCGAGGCCAGACGGGGGCCTCGCCTGCGCGGACACGGACTTGACCTGGACCAGGGGTTCGAGCAGCCGGGCCACCTCTTCGTCGGTGACCTGGGGCAACGGCTTGCCCTGCAGCGGCTCAAGCGCGGCCTGCACCTGGGCAGGGGTCAGCAGGTGCGTCCCGGATACCGAAATGGTCTGGACGGCCAGGACCGGCGAAAAAATGGCCGCCGCCAGCAGCCCCGCCACGACGGCCAGGAGGACGCCGGCCGCGGTCAGGATATTCCGCTTTCGCCGCTTTCCTTTCGGCTCGGGGAAAGCCACCACGTTCGCCCCGGCCGTGCCGGACGCCGCCGGGGGTTCCGCTTTGTTCCCCTTGCCCTTGCCGCGGCCGAAGCCCGGAACGCCGGCCTTGGCAGGCTGCCGGGGCTTCTTCGGCTTGTGCGGTTTCTCTGGAGCGGGCTCCGGGACACTCCGGGATGCGGAAATGACGTCGTCGCCGCCACCTCCTCCACCGGCCCTGCCGGTGGACGTGTAGGTGGGCCGGCGGGTGCTAGCCACGCAGCGCCTCGACGATCTGCGGCCCATAGGCTGTGACATCACCGGCACCGGCGGTCACCACAATGTCCCCGTCGGCCGCGGCGGAAGCCAGGACTGCCACGGCATCCGCGGCCGCCACCAGCCGGCCGCCCTGGTCCAGGTGGTCGGCTATGAGTTGGCTGGTCACGCCCGGGATGGGATCTTCGCGGGCGGGATAGATGTCCAGCACCAGGGCGGTGTCGGCAAGGTTGAGGGCATCAGCGAACTCCTGTGCGAATTCGCGGGTGCGGGAAAACAGGTGCGGCTGGAAAAGGACATGCACCTTGTGGTCCCCCGCAACGGAGCGGGCCGCGGCGAGGGCAGCGCGCACTTCGGTCGGGTGGTGGGCGTAGTCGTCGAACACGCGCACTCCCCTTCCCTCGCCTTTGAACTCAAAACGCCGGGAGGCACCGGAAAAGTGCGCAAGGGCGCCGGCCGCAACGCCGGGGTCAACTCCCAGTTCAAGGGCGACGGCGAACGCGGCCGCCGCGTTCAGCGCGTTGTGCCGCCCGGGCACCTGCAGGGCAAGCGGGTAGCGGCCTGACGGTGTGGACACGGCCGTACTGCCCGGACCGCCGTCGTGCAGCACGAGGTCCGCACCCTCCGCGGTTCCGTAGAGCACCACGCGGGCGGTGCCCCGCTGACGGGTCCTTTCGGCAAGGGCCAGCGCGCCGGCGTCGTCCGCGCAGGCAACGAGCACCCCGTCCGCGGGCAGCAGCGCCGTGAACCGGTCAAAGGACTCGTACACGGCCTCGGCCGTACCGTAGTAGTCCAGGTGGTCCGGCTCCACGTTGGTGACCACGGCGATCCGGGGCCGGTAGTTGAGGAAGGATCCATCGGACTCGTCGGCCTCCGCCACAAAGATCCCGGAGCTTCCATGGGCAGCGTTGACGCCGAGCGAGGGAACGTTGGCGCCGATGGCGAACGAGGGGTCCAGTCCCGCGCCCTGCAGCAGGACGGTGACCATGGAGGTGGTGGTGGACTTTCCGTGGGTTCCCGCCACGGTCACCACCGTGTCACCACCCATGGTGGCGGCCAGCGCCTCGGATCGGTGAAGGACCGGCAGGCCAGCAGCCTTGGCAGCAAGGATCTCGGGGTTGTCCGCGCGGATGGCGGAGCCTGCCACGACCGTCTGGGCGTCGCCCAGGTTCGCGGCGGCATACCCGACGGCGATGCGCGCACCGGCCGCTGCGAGGTCCGCCATCACGGGCAGGTCCTTGGCGTCGGAGCCGCTGACCGGTACGCCGCGGGCCACCATGATCCTGGCCACGGCTGACATGCCGACGCCTCCGATGCCCACGAAGTGGACCCTGCCCAGCGATTCGAGGCTGGGGATCGCTGCGTGGTTCATGCTTTCACCGCTTCCAGGATGAGATCAGCCATCCGCTGATCGGCGTTTCGGATGCCAAGCCGGTAGGAACTGGCTGCCATGGCGGCGAGCCGTGCCTGGTCCGTCACGAGCGGAACCAGTTCCTTGTCCACCCACTCGGCGGTGAAGTCGCGGTCATTGACCAGGAGCGCGCCGCCGGCAGCAACCAGTCCGGCAGCGTTCAGTGCCTGCTCGCCGTTGCCGATGGGCAGGGGCACCAGGACCGCGGGTACCCCCACAGCAGCAACTTCGCAGACGGTGGCCGCACCGGAACGTGCCAGGAGGACGTCAGCCGCAGCGTACGCAAGTTCCATGCCGTCGACGTATTCCACCTGACGGTAGCCGTCAGCGGCAAGCGGCTTTCCGGCACCGTCCAGGACGGTCTTGCCGCGCCCGGTGATGTGCAGGGTCTGGATGCCTGCGCCGGCCAGGCGCTCCACGGCGGCGGCGATGGTCCTGTTGATGCTCTGCGCTCCGGAGGATCCCCCGGTGACGATCAGCGCCGGCCGTGCAGGGTCAAGGCCGAGTGCCTGCCGGGCGGCGCTGCGGGAGGCAGCCCTGTCCAGCCCCGAAATCTCGGTACGCATCGGCATGCCCACGTGGACTGCATGCCGGAGAGGGGTGTTGGCGAAGGCGACGGCGACCCTGTGGGTCATCATGGCGCCCACCCGGTTTGCGAGGCCCGGGCGGGCATTTGCCTCGTGGATGACAATGGGGATGCGGCGTTTGCGGGCAGCCAGGTACATGGGCGTGCACACGTATCCGCCCACCCCCACCAGGACGTCCGCGGCAGCTTTGTCCAGGATGGCTCCGGCCTGGCGTACGGCACCGGCAAGGCGCGCGGGAAGCCGCACGAGGTCAGCCGAAGGCTTCCGCGGGAACGGAACCCTGTCGATGGTGGCCAGCTCAACCCCTGCCGCGGGGACAAGCCTGGTTTCCATCCCGGACGGCGTGCCGACGGCGAGGATGGCGGCATCGGGTGATGCGCTCCGCAGCGCAGCGGCAATGGCGAGCAGCGGGCTGATGTGCCCGGCGGTGCCGCCGCCTGCCAGGACGATGGATGGGGTCTTGGAGGTCATGGAGGGCTAGGCACGCTTTCTTGCAGTCTTCTTCCGGGCCGCGTCTTTCCGCGCCGGCTTGGCCTTGAACTTGAGCATCCGCTTGGGACGGATGGACGGGGCCATCTGCTCCCTGGCCAGGGAGAGCACCACCCCGATGGCGCAGAGCGACATCAGCAGGGCGGATCCGCCGTAGGAAATGAACGGCAGGGGCACGCCGATCACGGGCATCAGGCCGGTCACCACGGACATGTTGACCGTGGCCTGTCCCAGCAGCCACACCATGATGGTGCCGGCCAGCACCCGGTGGAACATGTCCGCCTGCGCCACCACCACGCGGTAGATCGCCGCGCCCAGGATGGCGAACAGGATGAGGACGACGACGGTCCCCACCAGTCCGAGCTCCTCGCCGATGATGGCAAAAATGAAGTCGTTGTGGGCTTCGGGGATCCAGCTGTACTTCTGCCGGCTTTGCCCCAGCCCTACGCCGAACCAGCCTCCCGAGGCGAGCCCGTAGAGCCCGTTGGTGGCCTGGTAGTTGGCGTCGATGCCGTCGGCGCAGGACTCGCCGGTCCACCAGGAGGTGATGCGGCACATGCGGTTTGAACTGGTGACGGCCATGACAGCTGTTCCGGCGGCTGCCACCAGGCCCGCGATGCCGAAGAGATACAGGGGCGCCCCGGCGAAGAAGAGGGCGGCAGCGGTAATCATCATGATGATCATGGCCGTTCCGAGGTCGTTGCCCACCAGGACCAGCACAACGATGATGATGGCCATCGGGACGGCGGGGACGGCCACATGCTGCCAGCGGCTGAGGAGCTTGCCCTTCCTGGCAAGGACGGTGGCCATCCACAGCGCGAGGGCCAGCTTGGACGCTTCGGACGGCTGGAAGGTGATGCCGCCGAGGTCGATCCAGTTCTTGTTGCCGTTGACCTCCGTGCCCACAAGCTGCACGAGTCCCAGGAGGGCCAGGGCCGCGATGATCGCCGGCCACGCCAGCCGCCTGAGCCATACGACGTTCACCCGGGAAAGGACGAACATGGTGAAGATGCCGATCCCGGCGAACATGCCCTGCTTCAGCGCGTCCCCGTACGGGGACTTCCCGGCGGCGATCGATTCGACACTGGAGGCGGAGAGCACCATCATGATGCCGATCGCCGTCAGCGCCAGGGTGGACCCCAGGATGAGGTAGTAGGTGGAGCCGTTCCTGGAGGTGCCGGTTCCTTCCAGGGCCGACCAGAACTTCCGGTAGCCGGCACGGAGGCGGGTAACGGCTGTCGCAGGCCGGGTGGCCGGTGATGCCGAGGAACCGGGACGTGGCTTGCCGGCCTGCTGCTGGGCCGGCGGTCGTGTTGGCGTGCTGACCATTGTTACTCCTCGCCGGTCTGGGCCTGCCCTTCCACCAGCTCGCGGACAGCTTCGATGAAAGTGTCACCACGGTGAGCGTAGGAAGAGAACTGATCCATGGAAGCAGCTGCCGGGGCCATCAGCACAGTATCGCCGGAGCCGGCCAGCTGGGCTGCTGACGCAACCGCCCGGGCCATCACCGGCTTCCCGGCTGCGGGGGAACCGGCCTGGATGCCGTCTGTTGCAGCAGTCTGCACCTGTTCAGTGTCACCCGCCGCCGGCTGGATCACCGGGACATCGGGCGCGTGTCGCGCGAGGGCGCCGGCCAGTGCGGACGTATCTGTCCCGATCAGGACCACCGCCTTGAGCCGGTGCGCGTGCTCCCGCACAAGGTCGTCGTAGGTCACGCCCTTGGAGAGGCCTCCCGCGATCCAGATGACGTTGTTGAATGCGGCGAGTGACGCGGCTGCCGCATGCGGGTTGGTGGCCTTGGAATCGTTGATCCACAGGACTCCGTTGTGGCGGGCGACCGGCTGGATGCGGTGGTCCCCGGGAACATAGTCCTGGATCCCCTGCCGCACGGCTTTGGGCTCCACGCCGTACGCGCGGACCAGGCCTGCCGCCGCCAGGGCGTTGGCCACCATGTGCCGCGGCGCAATGGCGCCAAGGTCGGCCATCGAAGCGAGCTCCGCGGCGCTGTCCCTCCGCTCTTCGATGAACGCGCGGTCCACCAGCAGGCCTTCCACCACGCCGAGCATGCTGATGGCGGGGGTAAGGGTGGTGAAGCCCACCGCCCGGCAACCCTCCACCACATCGGCGTTTTCCACCATGCGTTCTGTTTCGATCTGCTCGGCGTTGTAGAGGCAGGCCTTTTGGGTGCGTTCGTAGACCTTGGCCTTGTCCGCAAGGTAGGAGTCGTAGGAGCCATGCCAGTCAACGTGGTCCTCGGCGACGTTGAGGCACACGCTGGCCACGGGTGAGATCGACTCGGACCAGTGCAGCTGGAAACTGGAGAGTTCCACGGCGAAAACGTCGTACTCCACCGGGTCCCTGAGGGCATCCAGGATCGGGGTACCCACGTTGCCCACGGCGATGGCCTTCAGTCCGGCGGCGCGCAGCATGGATTCGGTGAGGCCCACCGTGGTGGTCTTGCCGTTGGTGCCGGTGATCGCCAGCCAGTCCGCCGTCTTGCGGCCTTCCCGCACGCGCACCCGCCAGGCGAGTTCGACGTCGCCCCACACCGGGATGTGCGCACGTGCAGCGGCGGCGAGCAGGGCCTGGTCGGGCCGCCAGCCAGGCGATGTCACGATCAGCTCCGGAAGCTTGCCGTCGATCTTGGGCAGGTGGGCCACTGCGTCATCCCCGAGCAGGACGTCAGCGGCGCCAACGATCTTCAGGGTATCGGCGTGGGCTTTCGCAGTGTCGCTGGTGGCGGCGTCAACCACCACCACGCGGGCACCGAGTTCAATCAGCGTGTCAGCGGCGGCGAACCCGGAGACCCCAATGCCGGTGACTGCGACCCGCAGCCCGGCCCAGTCGGAATCCCAGCTCACGAGCTCCTGGAGGCGGGGGGAAACGGTCACAGCAGCACAACCCATTCAGCGTAGAAAATTCCCAGGCCCACGGCGACGAAAAGTCCACCGAGGATCCAGAACCGGACCACCACCGTCACCTCAGCCCACCCCTTCAGTTCAAAGTGGTGCTGCAGCGGTGCCATCTTGAAGACGCGTTTACCGCCGGTGGCCTTGAAGTAACCCACCTGGATGATCACCGAAAGGGTGATCAGGACGAACAGCCCGCCGATGATTCCCAGCAGCAGTTCGGTCCTGGAGAGGATGGCGAAACCTGCGATTGCGCCGCCGATGGCGAGGGAGCCGGTATCGCCCATGAAAATCTTGGCTGGCGAGGTGTTCCACCACAGGAATCCCACCAGGGCGGCGCTCATGATGGCGGCCAGCAGGGCCAAATCCAGCGGGTCCCTGACCGTGTAGCACCCGCTGCCGGCCTCCCGGGGGGACCCGCAGGCCTGGTTGCTTTGCCAGATGCCCATGAGGGTATACGCGCCGAAAACCATGACCGAGGCCCCGGCAGCCAGACCGTCAAGGCCGTCCGTCAGGTTCACCCCGTTGGTTGCCGCGGTGACGATCAGGTTGGACCAGATGACGAAGAGGATGGCGCCCAGCACGGTTCCGCCGAAGGCGAGGTCCAGCCAGGGCAGGTCCCGGACCAGGGAAATCTTGGTGGAGGCCGGCGCGAGGCCGTCCTCATCGGGGAAGTTGAGGGCAAGCACGGCGAAAATGACGCCCACTGCTGCCTGCAGGATCAGCTTCGCTTTGGCGTTGAGCCCCAGGCTGCGCTGCCGCGAGATTTTGATGAAGTCATCCAGGAATCCGACCAGCCCCATGCCCACCATGAGGAACAGCAGGATCAGGGCGGAGGCGGAAGGGCCTGGGGAATCCGGATTCACCATGAGCATGATGAGGTGCGTCAGCCCGTAACTCAGCAGGACCGCTGCCACCACCACGGTTCCGCCCATGGTGGGTGTTCCGCGTTTGGTGTGGTGGGACGTCGGGCCGTCGTCGCGGATGAACTGGCCGTAGCCGCGGCGGACCAGGAGCCGGATGAACAGCGGCGTGCCCACCAGGGAGCAGAGGAGGGCCAGCCCGGCGCCGATCAAAAGTGCAATCACAGCAGTGTGCTCCTTTCGTCGGCGGGCTGCGGGGTTTGTGGGGGTAATGCTATCCGATCGCCCAAATGGCGAAGCCCCACGCTGTTGGAGGACTTGAACAGCACCAGGTCGCCGGGTTCGAGTTCCGCTTGCAGCAGCTCGTAGGCGTCGTCGGCGGTCTCGGCGAAGACGCATTCGTCTCCCCAGGAGCCTTCCTGGACGGCAGATACGTAGAGGGCCCGGGCTTCCCGGCCCACTACCACCAGCCGGGAAATGTTGAGGCGCACTACTTGGGTGCCGACGGCTGTATGCTCCCGGATCGAATCCTCGCCGAGTTCGAGCATGGCGCCCAGGACCGCCCAGGTGCGCCTGCCGCGGCCGAGGTCGGCCAGTGTTCGCAGGGCCGCGCGCATCGACTCGGGGTTGGCGTTGTAGGCGTCGTTGATGACGGTGACGCCGTCCTCCCGCTCGGTGCGCTCCATGCGCCAGCGGCTGGTTGCCGCCTGGTTGCCCAGGGCGTCGGCGATGTCCGGGCCCGCAACCCCTGCTGCCCAGGCAGCTGCCGCAGCGGCAAGCAGGTTGCTGACATGGTGGGCGCCGATCAGCCGGCTGCTGACGTGGTAGGTCGTGTCCCCACCGGGAAGGAGGAGGTCGAATTCCGGGTGGCCCTCCGCGTTGGTGTCCGCGTGGAGCGCCTGCACGGCGGCGTCGGGCCGGCCTTCGGCAGAGAATCCAACGACGGCCGCTGAGGTGCGGGCGCGCATCTCCGCAACCCTCTCGTCGTCGAGGTTGATGATGGCGGTCCCGGAGGCTGCCAGGCCTTCCACGAGTTCGCCCTTGGCACGGGCGATGTTCTCAACTCCCCCGAATTCGCCGGCGTGCGCTGTCCCCACGCCGAGCACCACGCCGATGTCCGGTTTGACCATCTCGGCCAGGTACTCAATGTGGCCGATGCCGGTGGCACCCATCTCGATCACGAGGTAGCGGGTGTCAGCTCCGGCGGTGAAGACCGTGAGCGGCACCCCGATTTCACCGTTGTAGGACCCCCGCGGCGCCACTGTGGCACCCTGCCGGGAAAGTATGCCGGCGAGGAGGTCCTTGGTGGTGGTCTTTCCGGCCGAACCGGTGATGCCGATAACTGTCAGGTCGTCGTTGGCTTCCGCGCGGGCGGCGCGGATCCTGCGGACAGCTTCCGCGGCCAGCGCGCCCATCGCGAGCACGGCGTCGGGAACCACCACGGCGGGGTACGGAGTACCGTCCGGGGCTGCTACTGCGCGCTCCACGAGTGCCAGGGTGGCGCCCGCGGTGAAGGCGGCTTCGACGAAGTCGTGCCCGTCCGCGTACTCGCCGGGTTTTGCGACGTACAGGGACCCCGGCGTGGCCTCGCGGGAATCGGTGACCACCGAAAGAGGCGTGATCCCGGGCTCGGCGTCCAGGCGCCCTTTAGTGATGTCGGCGATTTCCGCCGCAGTAAATGCAATCATCTCGGTCTAGGACTCTATCCGGTCGTCTTGGAGAACGTTGAATCCCCTGGCTGTCAAGGCGCTGCGCAGCTCCACCCTGTCATCCAGTGCGAGGTTGACGCCTTTGACCTCCTGCCAGACCTCGTGGCCGCGGCCGGCAACCAGGATGGTGTCCTGGGGCCGTGCGAGTTCCACGGCGCGCTGGATGGCCTGGTCACGGGGAAAAACCTCCAGCACCTGGCAGGGCAGGGACTCGCTTGCCTGGGCTTCCAGGGCCCCCGCGAGGACGTCGGCGCGGATGGCTGCCGCGTCCTCGTCGTGGGGGTCGTCGTCGGTGACGATCACGGTGTCTGCGAGCCGGGCGGCGATCGCGCCCATTGCGGGGCGTTTGCCCTGGTCGCGCTGGCCCGTGGCACCGAACACCACGATCAGCCGGGAACCAGGTTCCGGCGACCGGACGGCTTCCAGCGCCCTGGCCAGTGCGTCCGTGTTGTGCGCAAAGTCCACCACGGCGGCCGGCTGCTCGGAGACCAGCTGCATGCGCCCCGGTACCGCCACGGTGAAGGGGTCGCCCTGATCCAGCGCAACCTGCAGCGTCGCGGCGTCAACTCCGCCGGCAATAACCATCACCACGGCGAGTGCTGCGTTCGCCACATTGAAGCTGCCGGGAAGTCCCGTGTGGACGTTCAGGATGGTTTGGCCGGGCCCGGTGAGGGTGAACTCCGTGCCAAGCCCGCGCGGCCTTGTCCCAGTGACGGTCCAGTCGGCACTGTTCCCGGGCACCGTGCTGAGTGTGGTGACAGGCACCCCGGTGCGGGCTGCGAGGCGGCGCCCCCATTCGTCGTCGACCGTTACCACTGCTGTCCGCGCACGGGCGGGCGTGAAGAGCTCGGCCTTCGCGGCGAAGTAGTCCTCCATGGTGTGGTGCAGGTCAAGATGGTCCTGGGTGAGGTTCGTAAATCCGGCTACATCGAACTGCACCCCGTCCACCCGCTGGTAGGAGATGGCGTGCGAGGAAACTTCCATCGCAGCCGCAGCAAGCCCGTTCTCCTGCATCAGCGCCAGCAGACCGTGGACGTCCGGGGACTCCGGCGTGGTCAGGACGCTCGGAACCGGTGCGCCGCCGGCGAGGATCTCGATGGTGCCGATCAGGCCGGACTTTTTGCCGAGGGACCTCAGCAGCGAGGTGATGAAGTAGGTGGTGGTGGTTTTGCCGTTCGTGCCCGTCACGCCGAACAGCTGCAGCGGCGCCCCGTCCCGGCTGTGGCGGTAGATCATGGCGGACAACGTGCCCACCGCGTTCCGCGGAGCATCAACCACCAGCACCGGAACCGACGTGTCGGAGGACAGGGCAAGGAGGCGGGCACCGGCGTCGTCCGTCAAAATGGCCGCGGCTCCAGCCGCAATGGCCTGGGCGGCGAAGTCGGCCCCGTGGCGGGTTGCGCCCGGAAGGGCGACGTACAGGTCACCCCGTTCCACCGTCCGGGAGTTCAACGAAATGCCGGTCACCGCCACACCGGCGGAGGTTCCCGGAACTGTGACGCCGACCGCCTCGCCGATGCTGTCCAGCCGGACGGCATCAACAACGGACGGCCGGAAACGGGGCTGGCCCGGTACCACCGGCGCAGGTCCCTGCGGGGCTTGTTCGTCCTGTGCAGGTCCCTGCGGGGTTGCACTGTGGTGGGACGGATTGAACTCTGACAAGGGATCTCCGATGGTGCTAGTGGACCGTGCCCGGCATGGATGAACCGTAGCAGCGGCGGCTGCTCCGGATGCTGCCGGGGTGTTACTTGGCGAACTGGGGCAGTCTGGCCGGTTCACCAGTTGATGGCTGGACGTTGTAGGTCCGCAGTGCCTGGCTCATGACCGACCGGAAGACCGGCCCGTTGGTAATCCCGTAGATGCTTCCCTTGGGCCGCTGGAGTACCACCTCCACAATAAACCGCGGATCATCCATGGGTGCCATGCCCACCATGGAGGCCGTGTAGCCGCAGAACCCTGACTTGCCGTCGTCGCACGGAGACTCGGAGGTGCCCGTCTTGGCTCCCACCCGGTAGCCGTCGATGCCCGCGTCCTTGATCTGCCCCTCGGTGACTGCGCTTTCGAGGATGTCCTGGACCTGCTGGGCGGTGTCCTCGGAGACGACCCGCCGCGGTTCCGCGGCCGGAACCTTCTCCTCTGTTCCGTCAGCGGACACGTAGGAGTCGATCAGGCGCGGCTGGAGCATCACCCCGTTGTTTGCGATGGACTGGAACGCACGTACGGTCTGCAGCGTGGACTGCGAGACGCCCTGCCCGAACAGGACTGTGTATTCCTGCCGGCCGTCCCACTGTTCCCAGGGCGTGAGGATGCCCGAGGCCGTGGCAGGCAGTCCGATATCCGGGGCCTCGCCCACTCCGAACTTCTTCAGCCAGTCATAGCGCTGTTCCTTGCTCAGGCGCTGCCCGGCCATGACGGTGCCGGTGTTCATCGAATAGCCCAGGATGCCGGCCAGGGTCCGCTCCTCGGTTCCATGGGCAAAAGAGTCACTGAAGGTCTGCCCGTCCACCGTGTAGGTGGGTCCAAGGGTGAAGGTATCGAGGGGCTTGGCTTTGCCTTCCTCAATGAGGGCGGCCGCCGTCATCATCTTCTCCACGGAACCGGGCTCATAGGCCGCCGTCACGGCACGGACGCCGCGGTCCTTGGCGGCCACCCTGCCCGGGTCATTCGGGTCCGGCGAATTCGTGTCGGCCATGGCAACCAGGTTGCCCGTCTTGACGTCCATCACGATGATGACGCCCCACTCGGCGCCCAGTTTGTCCGACTGGCTTTGGATCGCCTGCTGGGCGAAATACTGGAGGTCCGAGTTGAGGGTGAGCTTGACGTCCTTCCCGTCCTGCGGCGGCGTCAGTTCGTCCACCCCCACGGGGATGCGCAGGCCGTCGGCCCCGATCTCGAACAGCCGTTTGCCGTCCGAGCCCTTCAGGAGTTCGTCCTGGGTCTGTTCGATGCCGGCCTGGCCGGTGGTGCCGTCCTGGAGGAAGCCGATGATGCCGCCGGCAACAGAGCCGTTGGGATAGACGCGCTTGCTGACGCCTTCCGTGACGATGCCGGGAATCTGCAGCTGCGAGATGCGGTCCTCGACGTCAGGCTTTACGTCCTTGGCCACGATGTAATACGGCTGCTGGCCGGTCACGGCCTCGCGGATGGCGTCCTTCTCCATGCCGAGGGCAGCAGCCAGTTCCGTCAGCCCTTGTTCCCGGCTGACGTCAACCAGCTTCTCCTTGGCGTCGTCCAGGCGCTTGAAGTTCTCGGTTTTTGTGTTGACCCTCTGGTCCACCACCACGTTGTAGCGGATCACGCTGTTGGCCAGCACCGTGCCCCGGGAGTCCAGGATGCTGCCCCGTTCGGCCGGCAGGACGGTTTGCTTCATCCGGCTGTTGAGGGCAGCTTCCGCCATGCCCCCTACATCGAGTCCCTGGACAAGGAAGAGCTTGCCGCCCACCACCAGCAGGAGCGTCAGCATAATGCCGAGCCCCAGGCGCAGGCGCTTGGTGGCGTTGGGCACCTTGCTGTTGACTGCCTTGCCGGACCTCTGCGCCACCGTGAATTCCCTTGCTGCTCGATCCTGCTGCCTGTCAGACCTGCCGTGTGTTACTGCCCGGGCACCTTCTGCTCGGGTGCGGGAACGGATCCGCCGTGGAGCTCCACCGCGGCAGCTGCTGCGGCAGCCGGTGCGGGAACGCCGGCAGGCGGACCTGCGGGAGCGGGCGCCTCTGGAGTCGCCGCCCTGGATCCCGCAGCTTCGGCTGCTGCGGCACCCTGGGCAGCTGGGGCTGCCGCTTCTGTGGGTTTGCGGCTGGCCAGCGGTTCGCCCTTGGTTGCCGGCGGAACCACAATCAGCTGGCCGGGCACGGCGGGTGCTGGAATGATGGCCCCTCCGGAGCTGCCCTTAACTGCCGGTGTCGCCTTGCCCGTGACGGACAGGGTGGACAGGTCGATCTGGCCCTTGACGGTGGAGGCGACCATGCCGAGCTCCGACGCTTTGGCGGCCAGGTTCTGGGGCGCCTCGAAGTTTTGCACCTGCTGGGTGAGGTCCTGGTTCTGCTTGGTCAGTGTGCTTTGCCTGGCCCGCAGCTCCACCAACTGGTACTGCGCCGTGGACACCGAGATGTTCAACACCAGCACGGCCACCAACGCCACGGCGAGCATGGCGAAGCACAGGACTACGAAAGGTGCGCGGCGCTTGCGGGGTACGGTGCGGACCACGGACAGCGGCGTCCGGCCCTTCCGGCCGTCTCCGGGAGCCTGTGCCGGAAGGGCCCTGCTGGCCGCCGAACTGCCGGTTGCGGCGGGAAAGTTCTTGACGGCAGCGGTGCTCATGCAGCTCTCCTGGCTCTGATTCGTTCCGCCGCGCGCAGCCTTGCTGATGCGGCGCGCGGGTTTTCGGCGATTTCGACGGCGGTGGGCACCTCAGTGCCTTTGGTCAGGGTCTTCAGCTCGGCCTTGTGCTCTTCCAGCTCAACCGGGAAGCCGAGCGGGGCCGAGGATTTGGAACGGGCCTGCAGGACGCCCTTGACGATCTTGTCCTCAAGGGAGTGGTAGGACATGACCACAATGCGTCCGCCCAGCGCCAAGGAGTCCACGGCGGCCGGCACGGCACGCTCAAGGACGTCGAGTTCTTCGTTGACCTCGATCCGCAGCGCCTGGAAAGTGCGCTTGGCAGGGTGCCCACCGGACTTGGCGGCCGCTGCCGGAACCACGGCCCGGATCTGCTCCACGAGCTCACCGGTTGTGGTGAACGGCTTGGTGGCACGGGCGGCGACAATCCTGTTGGCGATCCGCCCGGCGAACTTCTCCTCGCCCCACTTCCGGATGATCCTGACGAGTTCCTCTTCGCTGTAGTTGTTCACCACGTCCGCGGCAGTCTGGCCGCGGCTGGTGTCCATCCTCATGTCCAGGGGGGCGTCGAAGGAGTAGGCGAAACCGCGTTCGCGTTCGTCCAGTTGAAGGGAAGACACACCAAGGTCCATCAGGATGCCGTGGACCTCGGAAACGCCCAGGTCCGCCAGGACATCCCGTATCTCGTCGTAGACGGCATGTACCAGGTCCGTGCGGGCCGCGAACGGTGCCAGCCTTTCGCCGGCGAGGGCGAGGGCTTCCTCATCCCGGTCTATGCCGATCAGGTGCAGATCCGGAAAGCGCTGCAGCATGGCCTCGGAGTGGCCGCCCATGCCCAGGGTCGCGTCCACTACCACCGGCGTTTCGCCGCGGAGCCTGGCCGCCTCGAATCCAGGTGCCAACAAATTGATGCACCGGTCCCGAAGGACCGGCACATGGCGTTCGGACGTTGGCTTCGGGTGTTCGTTCATGCCTCGTCCTTTCTCGCCGTCGGTGTCGCCTTGGGGTGCTTCTGGGACCAGATCCCCATCCGCGCCTATCGTCCGCCAGCCTGGCTCCGGGGAAGTGAGCCAGGATGGCCAGCCGATGGGCGGCTGGAGATCTCATCCAAGAAGCTGCCTGCTGTCCCGTTCCGGTCAGAGAATGCCCGGAATGGGGTCATCAGTTTCGGAGAAGGCTGTTTCCTTCTCCGCGAGGTACTCGTTCCAGGCCTGGGCATCCCAGATCTCGGCCCGGGATCCAGCGCCTATCACGGCCAGTTCCCTGCCGAGGCCTGCGTACTCCCGGAGCGCGGGTGGAATGGTAACGCGCCCCTGCTTGTCAGGTACCTCGTCAGAGGCTCCAGAGAGAAAGACGCGGATATAGTCACGTGCCTGCTTTGAGGAGATTGGCGCCTCCCGCATTTGCTCGTGGACCCGCGCAAATTCCTTCTCACTGAAGACGTAGATGCAACGCTCCTGGCCCCTCGTGAGCACCAGCCCGCTGGCAAGTTCCTCCCGGAACTTCGCGGGGAGAATGATCCGCCCCTTTTCATCCAGACGTGGCGAGTGAGTGCCCAGAAACACTGGCCCACCGCCTGTCCGCTGTCAGGAACTGCACATCCCCTATGTTGCAACCACCCTCTTATGTCCTCCACATTACTCCACTTTCCCCCACAGTCAACGCAAACGCGGCTGGTGAGCGGCCTAGTTATGGGAAAAGAACGGCGAAATTGCAAGGATTCATGGCGGTGGTGGAAAGTGGAGGACTTTTCCATGCAGGGGTGCCACCTCCTCCCCGGGCGCGGCATCCAGCTGCCGGTGAAACCGCTGGTGGCGCCGCAGTATTGTCCGTGCGCCGGCCTTTTCAATGCGGCCCGCCGATTAAATGCGAAAAGACCCGCCATATGGCGGGTCTTTTCGCATTGCCCCTTCGACGGGGAGCGAAGTGGAGGTGCCGGGAGTAATTCGGCGCGAGGCGTTTAGGGTTCCCCCCTGCGCCTTTCGTCCCACCGTTCCTCAAGGCTGCTCATAAAGGAACTCCTGGACTTGCCCGGCTTTCGGCCGCTGGCCTTGGAGCCCGGCTTTGTCCCGGCCGAACTGCTGCGCATGGTGGCGAAATAGACGCCACCGCCCATCACCACAAAGCCAAGGACTCCGACGAAGATATTTTGGAGAGTGACACCCACGAGTAACAGGAAGACGCCAGCCAGGGCGCAGAGGACGCCAATCACCACGTGCCTCGTGGACCATGAACGCCCCGGGTCTGAACCCATGGAATTCGCGAACTTCGGGTCGTCCTCGTGAAGCTGCTTCTCCAGCTGCTCAAGCAGCTTCTGTTCGTGCTCCGACAGCGGCATCACGACCTCCTTTTGTAGGCCAACGTCCGGGCTGATCCCAGCCACTACTTCTGCACCCTTAACGGCTGTTATGCCTAAGAGGTTCCCGCTCCGCCTGCCAAGGCGGAGATCGGTAACCCGGCATGCCGTCGCAGGAGCGGGAGCATGTCCAAGAGGGTCCGGCAGTAAGTCCAGTCACTCGAAAACTATGTATATCTAAGGATAGTTTGTTGAGGGCTGTTCTGAAAGACGGGAAACACTTTGGCGGCGGCCCGGCCGGGCCTTATTGCAGCCGCTATTCGCGGGTGTTTCCAGGCTCCATCAGGCGGGCGGGAAGGACGGACTTGGCGCCGAATTTGCGGGCCACTTCGTCGAGCGCCTGCTCAGCCGCCCGCCAGTTGTCGTCCCGGCGGTCGATGCTGAGCTGAAGCGACGTCCGGGCCGCGTCCTCGAGCTGCTCGGCGCGCACCCCCACCAAGCGGACGGTCATGGCCCTGTCCCCCACCGACTCAAGCAGCTGCAGGGCAACCGCGTAGATCAGCTGGGCGCTGTCCACGGGCGTCTGGACCGTCCGGCTGCGCGTGATGGTGGAGAAGTCGGCGAACCGGAGCTTCAGGGCGATGGTCCGCGCCACCATCCCTGAACTCCTCAGTCGCGCGGCCGTGCGGTGGGACAGGCGCAGCAGTTCCCGGTGGAGCAGTGCGTCGTCGGCGGTGTCAACGGCAAACGTTTCTTCCGCGCCAATGCTCTTCTCCAGCCGGACCGGGGTGACGGGCCGGTGGTCAACTCCCCAGGAAAGCTGGTGGACATGCTCCCCCGTGGCACCCAGCATCTTCTTCAGGGAGGAGACCGGCGTCGCTGCCACGTCGGCAACTGTCCTGATGCCCATCCTGGCGAGCACATCCGCCGTCTTGGCGCCTACTCCCCACAGGGCGCCCACCGGCAGGCTGTGGAGATACGGCACGGTCTCATCGGGCGCGATCATCAGCAGCCCGTCCGGCTTGCAGCGGGTCGAGGCAATCTTGGCCACAAATTTGGATTCCGCTATTCCCACCGATGCCGTGATGCCCAGCTCCGCGGCAACCCGCCGGCGGATCATCTCCCCAATTCCCCTCGGAGCGCCCAGGCGCCTGATGGCGCCGGTGACGTCGAGGAAGGCCTCATCAACACTGAGGGGTTCGACAAGCTCGGTGATGGACTCGAAAATGCCCATCAGCTGGGCAGACACTTCGTAGTACAGCTTGTGGCGCGGTTCGATAATGACCGCCTGGGGACACATCCGCGCGGCCACGGCCATCGGCATGGCTGACTTCACCCCGAACGCCCTGGCTTCGTAGGAGGCGGAGAGGACCACGGAACGGTCCGCGGGGAAGCCGACGATGACGGGCCTGCCCACGAGTTCAGGACGCGTCCGCAGCTCCACCGAGACAAAAAAGGCATCCATGTCCACGTGCATGATGCACTTGCGCCTGTGTCCCGGAAGGCGCGCTCCGGGCGGCTGGTTCTTACCTTCGGGCCCCACGGCTGCAATCCTATCCGTTTGTACTGACTAAACTGGAGGCTGAATCCGGCATCAACACCAGGAGGAATGTCCCTGTGACGGTCTTTGGAAACCTTAAGCCAGCAGGGTTGGCAGCACTCGCTGCCGGCGCAGCCTTGCTGCTTGCAGCCTGCAGCCCAACTCCGTCGACAGCCCCGGACCCCTCTGCCTCCGCTTCCACTCCGGCAACTGCCGGGTCAACCATCACAGCTTCTCCCAGCCCCTCCGCTTCGCCCAACACGTCGGCGACCGTTGGCGCAGTAGTGGAGGGCTTCCCGCAGCAGCTCCTGCCCCTCATGCCGGGAGCGAAGGTGGTGTCAAGCAGTTTTGACAAGGCCTCGGCTCCCGCCACTGCCGCCCTCGTTGCAAGCATCACAGCCCCCACGGCTGCGGTCGTGGACTACTACACCAAGGCCCTTGAGGGGCAAGGCTTCAAAGCCGTTCCGGGCGAAGCGGTGGGAGCGGTGGCTTCCAAGGACTTTGTCCGCGGGGACAGCGAAACCGTCAACCTCTCGGTGGTTGAAGCTTCGGGCGTTGCCACTTTCACCATCGGGGCCAACGTGGCAGCTGAGTCCGCCAAGTGACGGCAGCAGAACAGCTGAGGAATGAGCAGGCAGACTTCGTTGCGGCGGTAGCCGGCGAGCTGACGGGGTTCCTCACCTTGCGGCAGGCCATTATGTCGGGCATCTCGCCGGACATCGAACCCCTGATGGGTTCCATCTCCAACCTGGTGACAGGCGGCAAGCGCCTGCGCGCGTTGATGTGCTACTGGGGCTGGCGGGGCGCCGGCGGGCAACCCGCCGCGCAACAGGTGGTAACGGCCGGCGCGGCACTGGAACTGTTCCAGGCAGCGGCCCTGATCCATGACGACATCATCGACCGGTCGGATACCCGGCGGGGCGGTCCAAGCGTCCACCGCCGGTTCACTGAGCTCCACGGGTCGCGGGGGTGGGCGCTGGACAGCGAACGGTTCGGGCACGCGGCTGCAATCCTGACAGGCGACCTTTGCCTCTCCTTCAGCGAGGAAGCTTTTACGGATATTGGCGAGCGTGCGGCCGCCGGCACCAGGGCCAGGCTGATCTTCAACCTCATGCGGGCTGAGGTGATGGCCGGCCAGTACCTCGACATCCTGGAGGAAGTGGCCGGTCCGGTGAGGGACCGGGCCGGGGCCGTGACCCGCGCACAGTCCATCATCAGGTTCAAGTCCGCAAAATACTCCACCGAGCACCCCCTGGCGCTGGGTGGAGCCCTTGCGGGAGCCTCGGATGAGCTGCTCCGCGGCTACTCCGCTTTTGCCTTGCCCCTGGGCGAAGCCTTCCAGCTCCGCGACGACGTGCTAGGCGTCTTCGGTGATCCGCTGACAACCGGCAAGCCCGCCGGTGACGACTTGCGGGAAGGAAAGCGCACCGTGCTGGTTGCCCTTGCCCTGGACCAGGCGTCTTCAGCCGAAGCGGCCTTCATCGACGCAAGGCTTGGCAGCCCCGACCTCTCGGAAGAGGACATCCTCGAACTCAGGCGCATTATTGAAGAATCCGGCGCACTGGCGGCGACCGAAGTCCTGATCAACGAATTCGGGGCGGCCGCGTTCGACGCCCTGGACTCGCTCCCCCTGGATGAACTGCCGAAAACCGCCCTGCGGAGGCTGGCTGAAGCGACAGTCAGCCGCGCCTCCTGAGCCAACGGGTTTTGCTTGCCGGGGACAGTCGGGTTTTTTGTGTTTCCGAACATCCCCGGCCGGCGGATTACCAGGCGAGGGTCTGGGCCCGTCGCCGTATTTCCGTTTTGCGGCCCTCGCGCAGGGCATCGATGGGGCGTCCCCGCAGCGATTCATCCGGGGTAAACAGCCAAACGATCAGGTCCTCATCCGAATAGCCGGCGTCAGCCAGGACAACAATCGTCCCCTTGAGGCTGTCCACAACCTGCCCGTCCTGGATAAACGCCGCGGGCACGGACCGGATTCTACGTTCCCCTACCCGCAGTGCCGCAAGGGCACGTTCGTCAATCAGGCTGTGAACCCGGGTGATGGAAACATCCAATAAACGGGCGACGTCGGGTAAGGGCAACCATTCGCCCACAAGGTCTTCTACATTGCTCACGGATCAAGGTTGCCACGCTGTGCGCCCTGCCGCCTAGTCGATGCCTCCATGGGATGCTCCTGACCTGCGGACACACCCGGAATTCTTCCTTGCAGCCATTCCAGGAATTCTTGTGCTATTTCCAAATTCGTGAGAGATTCTCATTGACCACATATGTAACAGCATTAACAGCAGTAACAGTAGTATCAAGGAAATGCACGCGGCATCCCCGCCCGCGCCCCCGCAGTTGAGAAGAGGATTCTTTCCATGACGATGTCCCGCTCGCACAAGCAGCCCCCCAAGCCGAGCCTGCCCATGCTCGCTGCCACGACGGCGGCTCTGCCAGCGGTCGTATTGTCATCCTTGGCGCTGGCCCAGCCCGTTGCCGCTGCGCAACCTGCCCGTGTTGTCCCGGCTACGCTGGCTGCCGCCATGAAGGCCCAGGCGGCAAAAGCAACTGCGGCGGTCATCCCCGCCTCCGCCGTGTCCACTGCTATCCCGGCTGCCTTCAAGCCCACACAGCCGCAGGCACCCGCCGAGTACACGATTGCGCGCGGCGACACCATCAGTGCGATCGCTGGAAGGTTCGGCCTGAACACCGGTGAAATCCTGAAACTGAACAACCTTCAGCCGAACACCATTATTTACCCGGGCCAGAAGATTAAACTTTCAGGCTCTGCCGCTGCTCCGGCCGCCCCGTCAGCCGCTCCCGCACCGGCCGCGCCCGCCGCCCCAACCGGCGCCACCTATACCGTGAAGGCAGGCGACACGCTCGGAGCCATTGCGGCCCGCCATAACGTGGGCCTGGCTGACGTGTTTGCCTGGAACAACCTCAACATGCGCTCCATCATCCACCCGGGGCAGAAGATCAAGGTGGGCGCCGGCGGGGCTGCACCAGCTGCCGCCGCGCCTGTCTCCGGCGGCCTGGCTTCAACGTCCGCTCCGGCTGCCCCGGCACCCGCGGCCCCGGCTCCGGCTCCCGGCTCTTACACCGTAAAGGCCGGAGATACCCTCTCTGCCATTGCCTCGCGCCACGGCGTGAAGCTCTCCGAGTTGCTCTCCGCCAACCGCCTGAGCATGACCAGTGTCATCTACCCGGGCAACAAGCTGGCCATCCCTGGGGGTTCCGCCCAGCCGGCCGCCCCGCAGCCGGCTGCCTCCGTGACGCCCCTCGTCCCAAGTTCGTTCCTCGGCTTCAGCTACCCCGCCGCGGTGGTTAGCTCGGCCAACGAGAACAAAGCCTTGCTGAACGCCTCCCCGGTGCCCTCCCGCAGCGAGATGCGGAACATCGTGGCCGATACCGCGCGCAGGATGGGCGTGGAACCCTCGCTCGCCCTCGCGTTTGCGCACCAGGAATCCGGGTTTGACCAGCGCGCAGTGTCTCCGGCGAACGCAATCGGAACCATGCAGGTCATCCCCAGCTCCGGGCAGTGGGCATCGGACCTGGTGGGACGCAAGCTGAACCTCCTGGACCCCTACGACAATGCGACAGCCGGCGTCGCGATCATCCGCCAGCTCCTTGCCACCAGCAAGGACACGGACACGGCCATCGCGGGCTACTACCAGGGCCAGTACTCCGTGAGCAAATACGGCATGTACGACGACACCAAGGCCTACGTCGCCGCGATCAAGGCGCACCAGAAGAACTTCGGCTGACCTTCCGCCGCCCGGACCCGCCCGAGGCGGGGACGCAGGAAGATTGACACGGGTCCGGACCGGCAACGGTTCGGGCCCGTTTCATTGCGGGGACTAGGATCGAAGGGTGCAGGAACACGTGTCAGACCCTCTTGTTGGGACGCTGGTGGACAACCGGTATGCCGTCAGGTCCAAGCTTGCGCGGGGCGGAATGTCCACTGTCTATTTGGCCACGGACCAGCGGCTGGAACGGGACGTGGCGCTCAAGGTGCTGCACCCGCACCTCTCCGCAGACGATAATTTCCTGGGCAGGCTGGGGCGGGAAGCGAAGGCAGCAGCCAGATTGTCCCACCCGCACGTGGTGGGGGTCCTCGACCAGGGGAACGATGGCCGCACCGCCTACCTGGTCATGGAGTACATCAAGGGCCACACCCTGCGTGACCTCATCTCCGAGAAGGGCGCGCTGCCGCCCCGGCTGGCCCTCGCGCTGATCGACCCGGTAGTGGAAGGACTCGGCGCTGCGCATGCCGCCGGCTTCATCCACCGCGACGTCAAGCCCGAAAACGTCCTGATTTCGGACGATGGACGGATCAAGATTGGGGACTTCGGGCTCGCGCGTGCGGTCACCACTTCCACGAGCACCGGCGCGTTGATCGGAACAGTTGCCTACCTCTCGCCGGAGCTCGTCCTGGGAAAGCCCGCGGACGCACGCAGCGACATCTACTCAGTGGGCATCATGCTGTTCGAAATGCTCACCGGGCAGCAGCCGTTCAACGGCGAGGTCCCCATCCAAGTGGCCTACCAGCATGTCAACGGGACAGTGGGCCCGCCTTCCGCCCTGGTTCCCGGACTGGCGGCCGAGGTGGACGAGCTGGTGCAGTGGTGCACCTCCAACGACCCCGAAAACCGGCCGGTAGACGGCAACGCGCTGCTCCAGGAACTTCGGCATATCCGGACCAACCTCACCGACGCGGAGCTGGACCTGCGTCCACCGGCGGCTGCGGCCGGCGGAGCCGTGGCCGACTCCCAGGCCGCAGCGCCCAGGGATCCAGGGCAGTTCCAGCACACCGGGCAGTTCCAGGATCCAGGGCGTACCCAGAATCCAACAGAGGTGATCGGCCGGGCCAACAACCCCACAACGGTGATGCCGTTTGGCAAGCCGGCCGCGCCTGCCTACCCGCCCTCACGGGGCCAGCTTCCCTACCCCGGTCCTGCAGATCCCGGCGTTTCCCGCCATACCCTCACTCCCCCGGACGACGACACCGGGCCGTGGTCCCCGCAGCCTCCGCCGCTGGGCAAGCGTGCCCAGCGCAAGGCGGACAAGGAGGACGAGCGGGCACGGTCCCGCGCGGCCGCCACCCCCGCCCGGACGTTGCGTGAGGGCAGCCCGCGCCGCCGGGGAATCCTGTGGGTGATCGTGCTGGTTATCGCTGCCCTGCTGGCTACCGGGGCCGGCTGGTTCTTCGGGATGGGCCCGGGCGCCGCGGCCACCATCCCGTCCGTGGCCAACAAGACCGTGGCCCAGGCACAGCAGCTTCTGGCCGACGCCGGTTTCCGGTCCACCACCAGGGACATTTTCGACGACGACGTGCCCTCGGGACTCGTGGTGGCAAGCGAGCCTGCCGCAGGCACGGAAATCCGCAAGTTCCAGCCGGTGTCGCTCTATGTTTCGAAGGGTCCCGAGCTGTTCCCGCTCCCGAAACTGACTGGCGGCACCCTGGAGCAGGCCAAGGCCGGCCTCAACGCAGCCGAAATGGCGCTTGGCCCGGTGACCGAACAGTTCCATGAGAAGGTGCCGGCGGGCACCGTCCTGTCGCAGGAGCCTGCCCCGGGTACAGCGGTCCGCCATGGCACGCCAGTCAGCCTGGTGGTTTCGAAAGGGCCCGAGCCGATTCCTGTCCCCTCCGTGGTGGGTCAGGACGAAAAGGATGCTGTTGACGCCATCGAGGCCGCCGGCCTCACGGCGGAGGTCGCCCCCGATGAAGTGTTCAGCCGGGACATCCCGGAAGGCTCGGTGGCCAGCCAGGCCCCGGCGACCGGAACGCTCACCCGCGGCGGCACCGTGACGCTGACCATTTCGAAGGGACCCCGGATGGTGAAGGTCCCCAGCTACATCGGCAAGCAGGCCACGGACGCGCGAAAGGCCTTGGAGGGCCTGGGCTTCCAAGTGCGCGTCAACAATATCCTGGGCGGCTTCTTCGGCACGGTCCGGGACCAGGATCCGGTGGACAAGGAAGTGCCCGAAGGTTCGGTTATCACCCTGACGGTGGTGTAGGCGCCCACCCGCCTGCGTCACCGCCAGGGTAATCAGCCGGACATCAGTGCTTGGCGAGTGCTCCGGCCACCAGGAAGGCCATTTCCAGCGACTGCATGTGGTTCAGGCGCGGGTCGCAGACCGACTCGTAGCGGTCCAGGAAGGCGTCCTGGTCCACGGGGTCGGCGCCGCCAAGGCACTCTGCGACGTCGTCTCCGGTCATTTCAACGTGCAGGCCGCCGGGAACGGTGCCCAGGGCGTGGTGCACTTCGAAGAAGCCGCGCACTTCGTCAATGACGTCGTCGAAATTGCGTGTTTTGTACCCGTTGGGGGATGTGACCGTGTTTCCGTGCATGGGGTCGGTAACCCAGAGCACCTGCGCGCCTGAGGCAGTGACCTTCTCGACGACGGCGGGCAGCTTCTCGCGGATGTTGCCGGCACCCATGCGGGTGATGAAGGTGAGCCGGCCGGGCTCGCGCTCCGGGTCAAGCTTGTCGATCAGGCGGAGGGCGTCGTCGCCGGTGGTGGACGGGCCCAGCTTGACGCCGATGGGGTTCCGCACCCGTGAGAGGAAGTCCACGTGCGCGTGGTCCAGTTCGCGGGTACGCTCCCCGATCCAGAGGAAGTGCGCGGAGGTGTCGTAGGGGAATCCGGTGCGGGAATCGATGCGGGTCAGCGCACGCTCGTAGTCCAGGAGAAGGGCCTCGTGGCTGGCGAAGAACTCGACGCGCTTGAGTGCCTCGAAGTCGGCGCCGCAGGAAGCCATGAACTTGATGGCCCGGTCAATGTCCCGGGCCAGGGACTCATAGCGGGCATGCGCGGGGTTCTCGGTGAAGCCCTTGTTCCACTGGTGCACCGAGCGCAGGTCCGCGAATCCACCCTGGGTGAAGGCGCGGATGAGGTTCAGCGTGGAAGCGGACGTGTGGTACGCGCGGAGCATGCGGGAGGCGTCGTGGCCCCGCGATTCCGGCGTGAAGTCGTATCCGTTGACGATGTCCCCGCGGTAGGCGGGCAAGGTGACGCCGTCGCGGGTTTCATCGTTGGAGGAACGGGGCTTGGCGAACTGGCCCGCCATGCGGCCCATCTTGATGACGGGCATGGCCGCACCGTAGGTGAGCACCACCGCCATCTGGAGGATGGTCTTGACGCGGGCGCTGATCTTGTCCGCTGTTGCCGCCTCGAAGGTCTCGGCGCAGTCACCGCCCTGCAGGAGGAAGGCCTTGCCCTGTGCAGCGGCAGCCAGGCGTTCGCGGAGGACATCCACCTCGCCGGCGAACACCAGCGGAGGGAGTACGGAGAGCTCCTTCACCGATGCCTCAAACACGTCCCGGTCCTGCCAGCTGGGCTGCTGGGAAATGGGGAGGTCCCGCCAGTCATCGAGTCCGGGATAGTTGGCTGCTCCGCTCTGGGCGGTGCTGGACAGCGAAAAGGCGGGTTTTGCAGTTAGCTCAGTCACCATCTAAGACTAACGGTCGGGCAGGGCCCCGGGACACCGTACCGTCACGCACCCCGCCCGGTGCGTCACAACCGCTTCACGCCTTGGCGGCAGCCCCGCCGTCGTCCGTTTTCCGGACGGCGCCCTCCCCCGGCCCTGCGTCCGCCGCAGGACCGGCAGAGGGACCGGCCGCATCAGCTGCAGCAGGCGCCGGCGACGCCAGGGGTTCAGCGGCTGCCGCGGGTTCGGAGGGCTTTCCCGCCAGGCGAAGCTTCACCACGGCGGCGTACTCGTCCACGTATTCCTGTCCGGAGAGCCGCATCAGTTCGAACATGATCTGGTCCGTGACCTTCCGCTGCACATCACGGTCTTCTGCCTGGTCCCGGTACCGGCTGAAGTCCAGCGGCTCACCAAAGATCATGCCGATCCTGCGGATGTTCGGCAGCCGTTTGCCGATGGGCTGCACTTTGTCCGTGCCGATCATGGCCACCGGAACCACGGGAACTCCGGCCTGCAGGGCGAGCCTTGCCACGCCCACCTTGCCCCTGTACAGCTTTGCATCCGGGCTCCGGGTGCCCTCCGGGTAGATGCCCAGCAGCCCGCCGTGGTTGAGGACCTCCATGCCCGCACTCAGCGACGCGGCCGATGCAGCCCCGCCGGACCGGTCCATGGGCAACTGGTTGGTCAGGCGGAAGAACAGTGCGGTCAGCCTGCCCTTGATGCCGGTGCCGGTGAAGTACTCAGACTTAGCCAGGAAGACCACCGGGCGCCGCACCATTAGCGGCATAAAAATCGAATCGGAAAACGACAGGTGGTTTGAGGCGATGATCGCCGCGCCCTCGGCCGGGATATTGTCCAGTCCCTTGACCCAGGGGCGGAAAAGAAGCTTCAGCACAGGACCAAGGAAAATCCGCTTCATGACCCAATAGAACACGTGAGAAACCTCTCCGGAAAGGCGGCCCCCGGACCCCGCGTTGGGCCTGGCCAGCAGTTCAATGCAACCCTACTCTAGTGAGATTTGTACGGAACAGTGACACGATGGAGGCATGAGCGAAAGCAGCACCCCGTCCCCTCCTGCCGCTTTCAGCTATCCCGGCCACGGACCAAATGCACGTACCGGCGTGGCCATTTGCCACGGCTTCACAGGGAGCCCGCTCAGCCTGCTGCCATGGGCCGAGCACCTGGCGTCCCAGGGTTATGCCGTCACCGTTCCCTTGCTGCCTGGCCACGGAACGGACTGGCGCCATCTGGCCAGGACACGCTGGACCGACTGGTACAGCAGCTTCGAGGCTGCCTACCTGGAGCTGGAGGAACGGACCGACGCAACGTTTGTCGCCGGACTCTCGATGGGCGGGGCCATAGCGCTGCTCACCGCTTCCCGGCACAACGTGGCCGGGGTGTCCGTGGTCAACCCGGGCCTGAGTTTTTACAACCGGAGGGTCCGGGTGGTTGGAGTGCTGAAGTACTTCCAGCGGACAACCATCCCTATCCAGGAGGAACAGCCGACGGCGGCAGCCACCAATGACGGCGACTATTCACGCACCCCGCTGGCAGCAGTGCACGAGCTGAAGAAGCTTTTTGCCGTGGCGGCCCGGGGCTTGCCCAGGGTGTCGGCTCCGGTCCAGGTGTTCAAGTCGCGCACGGACGCGGTGGTGCCGCCAACCTCCCTGGCACTGTTGCGGAAGGGCCTGGGCCCAAACCTTGTTGACGTAGTGGACCTCCACAGCAGCGGACATGTCGCTACGCTGGACGTGGACGCGCCGGAGATCCACGCGAAATCCAGTGGCTTCTTCCACGCCCTCGCCCGCCAGAAGACTTCATTGGAGACCCCATGACCTCCGGCCTGGACCACAGCCCGTTCAGCAGCAGTTCCACCGGCCGGGGGCCCCGCATCGGCGTGGTCCTCTCGCATGGGTTTACCGCCAGTCCGCACGGTCTGCGCGCCTGGGCCCAGGCCTTGGCCGATGCCGGATTCGCCGTTCGGATGCCGCTGCTTCCCGGGCACGGCACCAGCTGGCAGGAACTCGCACGGACGCGGTGGGAGGAGTGGCACGGCGCTTTGGACCAGGCCTACCTTGAACTGGACGCGGACTGCGACTACGTCTTTTCGGCCGGACTGAGCATGGGAGGAGCGCTGGCGCTCCGGATTGCGGCTACCCGGCCCGTTGCCGGCGTGATCGTGGTCAATCCTGGGCTGGTCATCGATGACCCGCGCGCGCCGATCGCCGGGCTCCTGAAGCTGGTGATGAAAAGTACGCCTGCCATCGCCAACGACATCCTCAAGGAAGGCATGGACGAGGGCGCCTACCCCCGGACACCGGTCGCTGCGGCGCACCAGCTCAACAAGATGTTCAAGGACACCATCAGGCTCCTTCCCCGGATCACTGCTCCGGTCAAGGTATTCCGCTCCACCGTGGACCACGTGGTATCCGACTCGAGCCTGGTGGCGCTCCGCCGCGGCCTCACCCATGCTCCCCTGGATGTGGTCTACCTTGAGAACAGCTACCATGTGGCAACCCTGGACAACGACGCGGACCGGATTTTCCAGGGCTCCGTGGACTTTATCCGGTCGGTTGCCTCCGGCACGGGTCCTGGGCCGTCAACGGCAAGTGCGCCATCAACGCTGGAGGTCACGTCCCATGAACAGGCCTGATCCCGGCTCCCCGGACCCGGGCGCCAACCAGGACGACGCTGTGTGGCTGGACCTCGTGGCCCGGCTCGAAGCCGACTCTCCCGCCGCAAGCACCGGCACTGACACCGGCACCGGTCCTGGCACCGATCCCAGCATTACCGCTGCTTCGCAGGATGATTCGACGGCGGGCGGACGGCCTTCCGTTTTCCGGGACTTCGACCCCCTGGGCCTGGCAGGCGCGGCACCTGCGGAAATGTCTGCCGCGGAACGGCAGGCATCAGGGGACGGCGGAAGCACGGATGCAGACGCTCCAGCCGGGCCACGCGACTATGGCGTAGACGAGGAGGACGGTGCGTTCGTCCCGGAAGAACCACCCAGCCTCGCCGGAACGGACCCGCTTACCATGCTCGCCTGGCTCGCCGCCGTGGGCGGGCCCGTGGCGCTGCTGTTCTCAGCCATGTTCTGGCGCTCGGCACCGTTGCTTGCCATCGTGGGAATCGTGGCCGTGTTCGTGCTGGGAACGGTGTACCTCATCATGCAGCTTCCGCAGGAAAAAGACGAGGACGACGACGGCGCCCGGGTTTAGCGGCGCGTCCGGCTGCTGACGCGGGATAGGTCGGCAGCGCCGATAAGTCCCGCGTTCGGCCCCAGCGCCGCCAGCTGGATACCGGCGGCAGGCCTGAAGCCCCGGCCCGTCAGGTTGCGGGCGAAAGCTTTGCGGGCAGGTTCCACCAGCAGGTCCCCGGCCGAGCACAAGCCACCGCCGATGACGAAAAGTCCCGGATCCAAGGCCGCAGCCAGGTTTGCGAGCCCCAGCCCAAGCCACTCCCCTACTTCCTCGAGCAGTTCGCGTGATGCGGGGTCGCCTGCCAGGGCCAGTTCCGTCACAATGGCGCCGGTAATCTCCTCGGTCCGCCCGTTGACGGCCGCAATCAGGTCCTGCGCCACCGGGGAGTTTGCCCGGGCCAGGATCCTGGCTTCGCGTCCCAGCGCATTCCCGGACGCGTACTGCTCCCAGCAGCCGCGGTTCCCGCACTCGCAGCGGTGCCCGCCCGGCATGATGATCTGGTGTCCGAATTCCCCGGCCACGCCGAAGCGGCCGCGCTCCACCCGCCCGTCCATCACCATGGCGCCGCCGATGCCGGTGCCCAGTGTGATGCAGACCAGCCGGTCCTCCCCTTGCCCGGCACCGAAGCGCCATTCGGCCCACGCGGCGGCGTCGGCGTCGTTGGCCAGAAGGACGGGCCGGCGGAGCAGCTGCTGCAGGTTTGCCCGGAGCGGTTCATTGCGCCAGGCCAGGTGGGGGCTGAAAAGCACCGTGCCGCCTTCGAGGTCCATCCAGCCTGCGGCGCCGATGCCTACGGACCAAATGCGGTGGCCCTTGCCCAGTTCCTCCACCAGCTCGACGATGACCCGTTCCACTGCCCGGGGGTCGCTGCCGGGAGTGGCACGGCGCGCTTCGCTGAGGATGCGGCCGTCCGCGTCAACGACGCCGGCGGCTACTTTCGTACCGCCGATGTCGATCCCGATGGCGAGGCCCTTGCGGCCGAGGCGCAGGTGCTCACGGAAGCCCCCGCCGTCGTGCCGCGTCCGCGCCCTGTAGGCGGTGGGCCGGCGCTTCCAGGGGGCGGGTCTTCTGAGGGGCCCGGCCTGTTCGCCGGTGGGCGGTACGTACATAGTCCCCCATTCTAGGTGGGCACAATCGCCGGAGCCCGCGGCAGCCGCAATGCCGGCCACTTGTCTCCCGGTGTCATTGACTGTAAAGTTACCCGCCAGTAACTTTATATACTGCACCGCCCCGCACCGCCGTACTAGTCTTTAGGCATACCCCCGTGCGGGACCTCGGATATCAAAGGAGCTATAGTGCGCGAATTCAGTGTTCCGCCTCTTGTTGTAGTCCCACCGGAGACCAACATCACCGACCTGGTGCTGCGGCAGTCCGCCAAGGAGAGCAACCCCGCCCTCTTTTCGCGGCGCGATGCCTCCGGGTCCTGGCAGGACATTTCCGCCACTGCTTTCGTGGCCGACGTCCGGGCGCTGGCAAAAGGACTGATGGCGAGCGGCGTGGGCGCCGGCGACCGCGTGGGCATCATGTCCCGCACCCGGTACGAATGGTCCCTGGTGGACTTCGCGATTTGGTTCGCCGGCGCCGTTTCCGTCCCCATCTACGAAACATCCTCGCCTTCCCAGGTTGCCTGGAACCTCGGCGACTCCGGCGCCGTGGCCGCTTTTGGCGAGGCAGCGCACCATGAGGACATCATCCGCCAGGCTGTAACGGCGGAAGGCCTGGCGTCTCTCCAGCACGTGTGGCAGCTGGAAGGCCAGGGACTGGATGCCCTCCGCGAAGCCGGCCGGGAGGTCAGCGATGACGATCTTGAAGCCAGGAGGAAAACAGCCTCCCTGGCTGATACCGCCACCATCATCTACACCTCCGGCACTACGGGCAGGCCCAAGGGCTGCGAACTGACGCACGGCAACTTCGTTGAGCTTTCGGACAACGCGCTCGCCATCATTGGCGAGATCGTCCACGAGAACGCGAAGACCATTATGTTCCTCCCGCTGGCGCACGTCTTTGCCCGCTTCATTTCCGTCCTTGCCATGGCGGCCGGCACTACCGTGGCGCACACCCCGGACATCAAGAACCTCCTGGCGGACCTGCAGAGCTACGAGCCCACGTTCATCCTGGCGGTGCCGCGGGTCTTCGAAAAGGTCTACAACTCCGCGATGACCAAGGCGGAGGACGGCGGCAAGGGAGCCATCTTCCACAAGGCAGCCGATACCGCCATCGCCTTTTCCAAGGCACGGCAGGAGGGCCGGATCGGCCTGGGCCTGAAGCTGCGCCACGCGTTGTTCGACAAACTCGTCTATGGCAAGCTGCGGGCCGCAATGGGCGGCCACGTTGCCCATGCCGTGTCCGGCGGCGGCCCGCTGGGCGAGCGGCTGGGCCACTTTTTCCAAGGCATCGGGCTGCAGGTGCTTGAAGGCTACGGCCTGACGGAAACCACGGCGCCCATCTCCGTGAACACCCCGTCGCTGATCAAGATCGGGTCCGTCGGAAAGCCCCTGCCGGGCAATGCGGTGAAGATCGCCGACGACGGCGAGATCCTCGCCAAGGGCGTGTGCGTCATGCGCGGCTACTACAAGCGGCCGGACCTCACCGGCGAGACGTTCGACGACGGGTGGTTCCGTACCGGGGACATCGGCCGGCTCGATGACGACGGCTTCGTGTGGATCACCGGGCGCAAGAAGGAGATCATCGTCACCGCCGGTGGCAAGAACGTCATCCCGGCCCTGCTCGAGGACCAGATCCGCGCCGACGCACTGGTCTCGCAGGTGCTGGTGGTCGGCGACAACCGGCCGTTCATCGGCGCCCTGGTCACGCTGGACCAGGAAGCCCTGCCCGGCTGGCTGCAGCGCCACAACCTCCCCGCAGACACCACCCTGGCCGACGCCGCCACCAACCCGGTGGTCAAGGCCGCAGTCCAGGACCTCATCACCGCCGCGAACACGTCGGTTTCCCAGGCCGAGGCCATCAAGTCGTTCCGGATCGTGCCCGCCGACTTCACGGAGGCGTCAGGGCACCTGACACCGTCGATGAAAGTAAAAAGGGCGCAGGTCATGAAGGACTTCGAGACGGTCATCGAAGAGATGTACGCAGCCCCGCGCTCCTGACTGTTCGCCGGGGTCCGGCGGCCCCCCGGTCCTCTGCGTGCTATTCCCCACGCCCCGCTGAGGCCGCTGCGCGGCGAGCGGGGGCGCAGGGCCCCTTTTACGCACGCTGCCGGACCGGGGGCCGCCTGTATCCGTTGCCTGGTCCGGAAGCGCGGCCGTTTGGAAAGGGAAAGGTCCTCCCACTGGTGTTCAGTGGGAGGACCCTTTTCGCTGTCTTACTGCGCGGCCGGGATTACTGCTCCACCACCAGGAGCAGGTCGCCGCCTTCCACCTGCTCGATGGATGAGATGGCTAGCCGTGAGACTTTGCCTGCCACCGGCGTCGTGATCGATGCTTCCATCTTCATCGCCTCGATGGTGGCCACCGTGTCGCCGGCCTTTACCTCGTCGCCCGGCTTGACCGTCACCGTGACGGCGCCTGCGAACGGCGCGGCCACGTGGCCGGGCTGGGCAGGGTCGGCCTTCTCCGCTGCCTTGACGTTGCTGACCACGGAACGGTCGCGCACCACCACGGGGCGGGACTGGCCGTTGAGGGTGCACATCACGGTGCGCATGCCCTTCTCGTCCGGCTCGGATACCGCTTCCAGCGACGCGATCAGCCGCACGCCCTTCTCCAGCTGGATCTCGTGTTCCTGGCCGCGCTGCAGGCCGTAGAGGTAGTCACGGGTATCCAGGACGGAGATGTTGCCGTAGGTTTCGACGCTCTTCAGGTAGTCCTTGGTGGGTCCGTCGAAGAGCAGCCGGTTCAGCGTGTGCTGGCGGGTCTTGGAGTCGGACTTCAGGGCCGCACTGTCCTCGGCGCTCAGTTCCACGTCCCTGACCTTCACGCTGCGGCCCTGCAGGGCCTTGGTGCGGAAGGGCTCCGGCCAGCCTCCGGGAGGATCGCCGAGCTCACCGGACAGGAAGCCGATCACCGAATCCGGGATGTCGTAGTTCTGCGGGTTCGATTCAAAGTCGGCGGGGTCGGCGTTCAGGCCCACCAGGTGCAGGGCGAGGTCACCCACCACCTTGGAGGACGGGGTCACCTTGACCAGGTGGCCAAGGATGCGGTCCGCCGCGGTGTACATGTCCTCGATCGCTTCAAAGCGCTCCCCCAGTCCCAGCGCCATGGCCTGCTGGCGGAGGTTGGAGAGCTGGCCGCCGGGGATCTCGTGCTGGTACACGCGCCCGGTGGGGCCCGGAAGGCCGGACTCGAACGGGGCGTAGACGCGGCGGACCGCTTCCCAGTAGGGTTCCAGCGAGCTGACCGCAGCAAGGCTGAGGCCCGTGTCCCGCGGAGTGTGCGCCAGGGCTGCCACCAGGGCAGAGGCCGAGGGCTGGCTGGTGGTTCCCGCCAGGGACGCGGAGGCCACGTCCACGGCGTCGACACCGGCATCCACGGCAGCCATCAGGGTGGCCAGCTGGCCTCCTGCAGTGTCGTGCGTGTGCAGGTGGACAGGCAGGTCGAAACGCTCGCGGAGCGCTGAAACGAGCTTTGCCGCCGCTGCGGGACGGAGCAGGCCGGCCATGTCCTTGATGGCGAGGATGTGGGCTCCGGCGTCGACGATCTTCTGCGCCAGCCCCAGGTAGTAGTCCAGGGTGTAGAGCTTCTCGGCGGGGTCCAGCAGGTCGCCGGTGTAGCAAAGCGCCACTTCGGCAACTGCCGTGCCCGTGGCCCTGACTGCACGGATGGCAGGGGCCATCTGGCTGACGTCGTTCAAGGCGTCGAAGATCCGGAAGATGTCGATTCCGGTGGCTGCGGCCTCGTTAACGAATGCTTCGGTGACCTCTTCGGGGTACGGCGTGTATCCCACGGTGTTGCGTCCGCGCAGGAGCATCTGGAGGCAGACGTTGGGCATTGCCTTGCGCAGGGCGGCCAGCCGGTCCCACGGGTCTTCGCCCAGGAACCGGAGTGCAACGTCATAGGTTGCCCCGCCCCAGGCTTCAACGGACAGCAGTTCCGGCAGCAGCGCGGTGACGGCGGGTCCGGCGGCCACGAGGTCGCGGGTGCGGACGCGGGTTGCCAGCAGCGACTGGTGGGCATCCCTGAAAGTGGTGTCCGTGACGGCCACCGCGTTCTGTTCGCGAAGCGCCTTGGCAAAACCCTCGGGTCCCAGTTCCAGGAGCCGCTGCCGGGAGCCGGGGGCGGCCTGCTTGTCCTTGACGGACGGCAGTTTGCTGGCCGGGTTGGAGTGGACCTTGAGTTCGCCGTTGGGCTTGTTGACGGTCACCTCCGCCAGCCAGGTGAGGAGCTTGGTGCCGCGGTCGGCCGAGACGCGGGCCTTGAGGAGCTGCGGACGCTCATCGATGAAGGAGGTGGCGACGTCCCCGGCAATGAAGTCGGGATCGTCCAGCACCGCCTGCAGGAAGGAGATGTTGGTGGAGACGCCGCGGATGCGGAATTCTGCCAGGGCGCGGCGTGCACGCGCGACGGCGGCAGGGTAGTCCCTGCCGCGGCAGGTGAGCTTGACCAGCATCGAGTCGAAGTGCGGGCTGATTTCGGCACCCGAGTAAACCGTGCCGCCGTCGAGCCTTACACCAGCGCCGCCGGCGGAACGGTAACCGGTGATCTTTCCGACGTCCGGCCGGAAGCCGTTGGCCGGGTCCTCCGTGGTGATGCGGCTCTGAAGCGCCGCGCCGCGGAGCTTTACGGTGTCCTGGGAGAGGCCGAGGTCGGCAAGTGTTTCTCCCGCGGCGATCCGCATCTGCGCCTGGACAAGGTCCACGTCGGTGACTTCCTCGGTGACCGTGTGCTCCACCTGGATGCGCGGGTTCATCTCGATGAAGACGTGCTGGCCGGCGCGCTCCCCAACGGTGTCCACCAGGAACTCCACCGTGCCGGCGTTGACGTAGTTCAGGGCCTTGGCGAACTTGACGGCATCCCGGTACAGAGCCTGCCGGATGCCCTCGTCCAGGTTGGGGGCCGGAGCGATCTCGATGACCTTCTGGTGGCGCCGCTGGATGGAGCAGTCGCGTTCGAAGAGGTGCATGACGTTGCCGTGGGCATCGGCCAGGATCTGGACCTCGATGTGCCGCGGGCGCAAGACGGCCTGCTCCAGGAACATGGTGGGGTCGCCAAAGGCCGCATCGGCCTCACGCATGGCTGACTGCAGGGCTTCGGGCAGCGCTTCACGGGTATCCACCCGGCGCATACCGCGGCCGCCGCCACCGGCCACAGCCTTGGCGAAGATGGGGAACCCGATCTCGTCCGCTGCCGCGATCAGTTCGTCCAGGTCCTTGGAGGGCGCGCTGGATTTCAGGACGGGAACGCCGGCGTCGCGGGCAGCCTTCAAGGCTGCCACCTTGTTGCCCGCGAGTTCGAGCACCTCGGCCGGCGGACCAACAAAGGTGATGCCCGCCGCCTTCGCGGCCCGGGCGAGGTCCGGGTTCTCCGAAAGGAACCCGTAGCCGGGATAAATGGCGTCCGCACCGGACTCTTTTGCCACCCGCACCACTTCAGCTACGTCCAGGTAAGCCCGGACGGGGTGGCCCTCTTCGCCAATCAGGTAGGCCTCGTCCGCCTTCTGGCGGTGGATCGAGTTTCGGTCCTCATGGGGGAAAACGGCAACCGTCTTGGCGCCCAGCTCGTAGCCGGCGCGGAAGGCCCTGATCGCGATTTCGCCGCGGTTGGCCACCAGAACTTTGGAAAACATACTTCTCCTGCATCATTGCGGGTGGATCGGTGAGTGGTCACAGTGTCTAGGACCTCGAAGGACAAACACAAATCTTTGTGGCCACCATCACAGATTTCCCCGTCATGTCCCGAACCCTTATGCCGGCCCGGGCGGAAACCGCCCCGGCAGCACAGTCGGTGCCATGCCGACGCCCAATAAAGCAGGATTCGCCGATGCATCAACATATGATGAGTAGGGCGGCAGGACCGTCCGGCTTCGGCACTGCCGGAGCAAACATTACCCCCAACACGGCATCCGGCGTTAGGTTTTGGTCTCTCAAGTGCAAGTAGTCAGCATCAGCAGCCTTAAGGGTGGAGTCGGCAAGACTTCCGTCACCACAGGATTGGCGTCTGCGGCGCTGGCCGCGGGCATCAGCACGCTGGTGGTGGACCTTGATCCCCATGCGGATGCCACCACTGCCCTGGGGGTCCAGCCCGGCGACCAGCTGGATATCGGCAGGATGCTCAAGAGCCCCCGCCGGGCAAAACTGGCCGAAAACGTGGTGCGCAGCAGCTGGACGGCCAGGGCGCAGTCCAACGGGTCCGGCCCCGCCGTGCTGGACGTCGCCGTCGGCTCTGCCTACACCGGCATCTATGACCGGCCGGACCTGGGCCGCCGCGACCTGCGCAGGCTCTCCTCTGTCCTGGCCACCGGGGACGACTACCAGCTTGTCCTGGTGGACTGCCCGCCGTCCCTGAACGGACTGACCCGGATGGCCTGGTCTGCCAGCGATAAGGTAGCGCTGGTGGCCGAGCCCGGGCTGTTCTCGGTGGCCGGCACCGAGCGGACCATGCGCGCCATCCAGCTTTTCCGCCAGGAGTTCGCTCCCAACCTCTCACCTGCAGGCATTGTGGCCAACCGGGTGCGCTCGGGTTCCTCGGAACATGCGTACCGGCTCGCGGAGATGGAGTCCATGTTCGGGGATCTCCTCCTAAGCCCCCGGATTCCGGAACAGGCCAACTGGCAGCAGATCCAGGGTGCCGCCCACCCCGTGCACCACTGGCCCGGCGACTCGGCGAAATCCGCTGCGGCCCTGTTCGATGAACTGCTGGCCAACCTCATGGCTGTGGGCAGCGGCCTGCGCAGCCGCGCCAGGTAGGGCCTGCAGAAAGCAGGCTCAATAAGCAAGGGGCCGCCCTCCGGA
>NZ_VDEV01000013.1:0-39082 GCF_006151685.1 Arthrobacter sp. BB-1 | reverse complement strand
GGATGGAGAGCGGCCCCTTGTTCAAAGTCTCAGCTGATCTTGCGCGCTGCCCTGCGCTTGCTCAGTTCGTCGTCCGGAAAGGACTGCTCGGCCGCATGTTCGCTGGGAAGCGAGGCCAGGCTGCCTTCCACCTCACGCCAGACACGGCCGACGGCGATGCCGAACACACCCTGCCCGCCCTGGACAAGGTCGATGACCTCGTCCGCGGAGGTGCACTCATAGACGCTCGCGCCGTCGCTCATCAGCGTAATCTGGGCAAGGTCCTCGACGCCGCGTTCCCGCAGGTGCTCCACCGCGGTGCGGATTTGCTGCAGTGATACCCCGGTGTCCAGGAGCCGCTTGACGACTTTGAGGACCAGGATGTCGCGGAAGCCGTAGAGCCGCTGGGAGCCGGAACCGGCCGCGCCGCGGACTGCGGGCTCCACCAGGCCGGTGCGTGCCCAGTAATCCAGCTGGCGGTACGTGATGCCGGCCGCCTTGCATGCGGTGGGCCCGCGGTAGCCCGCGTCCTCATCCAGCACAGGAAGGTCTTCGGTAAACAGGAGGCCCTGGGCACCGCTCGCCGGCACAGCAACACCAGCCGTGGGCTGCTTCAGCCCGCCTGCTTCACCTTTGGGACTCACCTGGATCCTCCTTGTCATACGCTCCCGGGGAAACTGCTGCAGCAGCAGTGCATGAAGACCATGCATGTAATTTTCGCGGGGCGCACTTTCCAGTGTGACTTGCGCGGCTGCCGTAAGCAATGGGAACTCGATACTTCGACGTTAGGCCCGGCGGGTCGCAAGGTCAAAGACCCTGCAGGGTTAAACGAGGCGTGTCGAAAGTTTCACCCTCAACTTTAACCTTAACGTGACCTTAGCCGTCGAAATCCTCAGGCTCAACATCGTCCAGGAACTCCCGGAACCGGCGCAGCTCGCGCTCCTCATCAACGGTGGGACCGGGCTCCGTGTCCTCGCCCTCGTCATGCTCGGTGATGCGGACCCCGGCCTCGTCCATGACCGAGTCCGCGCACCAGATCCGGCACTTTGCGCGCAGCGCCACAGCCAGCGCGTCCGAAGCCCGCGAGCTCACTGTCGTCCCGTTCTCGAACTGCAGCTGGCCGTAGAAGATGTTGTCCTCCACCGCCACGATGTTCACGCTGACCACCGAGTGCCCCAGCGACTCCACGACGTCCACCAGGAGGTCATGGGTCATGGGGCGGGGCGGGACCACACCCTGCTGGGCGAGGGCGATGGCGCTGGCTTCGGGCGTCCCGATCCAGATGGGGACATGGCGCTCCCCGTGCATTTCCCGAAGCAGGACCAGGGGCTGGTTGGAAGGCAGTTCGATGCGAACGCCCACAATCTCGACTTCAATCATCAGATGTCCATGCGTGAGATATGGTCCTGCACCAAGGCCCGGTGCAGGGTGAGGCAGAGGTCGCTGATCTCACGGGCGGCCTCAGCTGCCCGCGCCTGGGACGCGGAGTCCTTGCGGGACGCCAAGGGCGCCACGACGCGCTCCACCAGGCCAAACTCCCGTTCCGCAGCCGCCTGGAAGGGGCGGAGGTGGCGGGGTTCAAGCCCGTGGCTTTCCAGCTGGACGCATGCCCGCGCCACCTGGAGGGCGTGCTCATCGAACTGGCCATGGCTGTGGCTGATCAGGCCGAAACTCAGGAGGGACTGCAGCAGCGGCACGCTGGCACCGGATTCCGCGCGCAGCTGCTCTTCCGTCAGCTTGCGCCCGCGGTTCTGCAATTCCGCCGCCAGTTCGTCCGAGACGATGCGCGTGGACACCACGACGCCGGGAGGGAGGTTCTCGGGGCGTTCTCCCCTGTCGATGGCGTCGAGGTAGTCCTTGATGACCTTCAGGGGAAGGTACTGGTCCCGCTGCAGGGCCAGGACGAAGCGCAGCCGTTCCACGTCGCCGTCGGAGTACTGGCGGTACCCTGCCGGCGTCCGGCGCGGGTTGATCAGCCCTTTTTCCTCCAGGAACCTGATCTTGGACGCAGTCATGCCGGGAAAGTCCCCGCTGAGCTGTGCGAGGACTTCCCCAATGTTGAGGACCTGGGGTCCCCGGCGTTCCGGTTGTGCCATTGCCACAGGCAGTGGTCCCCGGGTCAGCCGCGGCCTGCAGCGCTGGCAGGGCTCAGGTAGAAGGTGAGGCGGAACTTGCCGATCTGGACTTCGCTGCCGTTCTTGAGCTCAACACTGTCCACGCGGTCGTGGTTGACGTAGGTGCCGTTCAGGCTGTTTTTGTCCACCACTTCAAAGCTCCGTGCGGTGCGCCGGAACTCGACGTGGCGGCGGGAGACGGTGACGTCATCCAGGAAGATGTCCGCATCCGGGTGCCGTCCCGCCGTGGTGACGTCGGAATCGAGCAGGAAGCGGGCGCCGGCGTTGGGACCGCTGTGCGCGACCAGCAGGGCTGACCCCGCCGGCAGCGCCTCAACCGAGTTGCGCTCTTCGGACGAGAGTTTGGGGGCAATCGTAGGCTCATCCCTCACCGGGGTGAGGTGGATTGAAGTGGTCTCCGACGCCCTGGCCGCACCCGAGCCGTATTCCCCGTCGGCAGGGTTCTGTGTGTGGCCAGCCATGGACTCCTCCTCTTTCCGTTGCAGTCCTTGGGACTGCAACCAACATCTGCCCTCCGGACCTGCGACGCAGGCCCGGTCCCGGCCCGCCGATCCGGCGGCTGACGTGCGAAGACGTTCTGCCTTCGCGGTGCGGCCGGACCGGAATTACCGGTAGCTTTAGCCTACCTGCTGTTCGTACTCCGATGCACTGAGCAAAGACTCAACAGCGTCCGCTTCGGCCAGCTTGACCTCAATCAGCCAGCCGTCGCCGTAGGGATCCGTATTGATCAGCGCCGAATCGGTGTCCAGTGACTCGTTGCGGGCAACAACTTCGCCGGAAACAGGTGCGTAGATGTCGCTGACGCTCTTGGTGGACTCCACCTCGCCCACAACTTCGTTCGCCGTAATCTTTGTGCCGACTTCCGGCATCTGGGCGTAGACAACGTCCCCGAGTGCGTCCTGGGCAAAGTCGGTGATGCCTACCCGGACCACGCCGTCGGCATTGGGGGCGGTGACCCACTCGTGTTCGGCAGTGTAGGACAGATCTTCGGGAATGTTGCTCATCAGGGGCCTTTCATCGGGTCGAACACCAATGTCAACGGGGCCCCGGAAACGGGCCGCCGCTGAAAGTATAGGCACAACTGCCGGGGCGTTCGCCGGGGTTTCTGACAAGATGGGACGCATGAGCGCAAGCACAGCCGGCCTCCACGGCGGGCAAGGCAGGTAGCGGATGCCCGAGCTGCCCGAAGTCGCCGGCCTTGCCGGGTTCCTGGCTGACCACCTCCAGGGAGCCGCCGTCTCAAAAGTGCAGATCGTCTCCTTCGCCGTGCTCAAGACGGCCGATCCCCCGTTCAGCGCCCTCGAGGGCAGGACCGTCACGGGTGTTCGGCGCTTCGGCAAGTTCATCAGCATCGACACCGGCGGCATTTCTTTCGTCTTTCACCTGGCCAGGGCGGGCTGGGTCCGCTTCACGGACTCCCCCACCGATACCCAGCTGAAAATGGGCAAGGGGCACATCGCCGCCCGCCTTGCCTTCACCGGCCCCGGCGGACCCCGCGGTTTGGACCTCACCGAGGCCGGCACCAAGAAAAGCCTTGCGGTGTACGTGGTGCGGGACCCGCAGGACGTGCCCGGCATCGCCACCCTGGGGCCGGACCCCTTCGCTGACGGGTTCGACGCCGACGTGCTGGCTGAGATCCTTGCCGGCAGTTCCCAGCAGATCAAGGGCCTCCTGCGCAGCCAGAGCGTGATCGCCGGCATCGGCAACGCCTACAGCGACGAAATCCTGCATGCGGCGCGGATCTCGCCTTTCGCCACGGCAAAGTCCCTGGACCGCGGCACAGTCCAGGTCCTGTACGACGCTATTCATGACGTCCTGGGCACTGCACTGGCGGAGGCCAGCGGCAAGCCGCCGAAGGATCTCAAGGACGTGAAACGGAGCCATATGCGCGTCCATGCCCGGACCGGGCAGCCCTGCCCCGTGTGCGGGGATACTGTCCGCGAGGTTTCCTTTGCGGACACCGCCCTGCAGTACTGCCCCACCTGCCAGACCAAGGGGAAGATCCTGGCAGACCGCAGGACCTCTAAGTTCCTGAAGTAGCAAAGGCAATGCAGCGGTGCGTTTACCGGCTGTTAGAGGCGCTGGAGGAACCAGCCTTCAAGCATCTCAGTGTTCCATGATGGTGCGCGGACAAGGATCATATCCCGGTCCTCATGGAGGACCTGGTTGACGCCTTCAGCACCAGATAACTCGCGGACCAGCCGTTCCACGTCGGCCGACCGTTCATGACAGAGTTCATCGCTTAAACCAATCTCGAAGTCGTACCCGCCCGGTTCGCCCCGGATGTCCTCAACCTCGAGAATGGGCTCACGCTCCGTGGTTTCGTCAGTGAGCACTGATTCTTGGTTTAGTTGTCCGATTAGCGCCCGCGCGTACGCCTCGATCCTGTCATCGGACGATTCCCGGACCCGGTTCAGAGAGGCGCGCGCGTCCACTACCGGCAGCCCGGGCAGGAAGTTATGGGTCTCTCCCGTGCCGCTGACGAGGACCGGATGGTTGTTCAGGTGGTAGCGCTTTTGAGGACCGCGTGCAACGTCCCACCGTGCATTGGGAGCATGCCCGAGCACGACTTCCGCCAGGTAGGACACAAGGCCGTCCAACAAAGTCAGGGATTCCAAGGAAAGGGTGCGCTCTTCCGCGGTGGTGAAGCGTTCCCACGATGGCCACATCTCCGGCGGCACGGAGGCGGGGTCGGTGGCGCCGGGGGCATCCCGCCTGGCCAGACGGGACAGCAACCAACGCCACACCGGCACCAGGCTCTCAAGGCTTCCGTCGAGAAGTGCTTGGGGGTCCTGCCCGTCTTCCACCAAGCGCTCCCGAAGCAGCGTCAGTGCGGGACCGCGCTCTTTAAGAAACTCTTGGAGGGCGGCCGCGGCTTCGGGTTTAGTCAGTTCGCGATAGTTAGTCATGGCAGATGGACAATGTAGGGGATACCTTTCGCGTCGAGCAAGTCCAGTACGCGTGGATCTGCCCCCAATGAACCGGTGCGGCCACCCACAAAGTGCCAAACTACGCCCATGACGTCGGCATTCTCGCTGCTTGTATCGGCAAGAATCGCGGCGTCCTTCTCGATTTGCCGTTGGACCCTGGAGCGGAAGGGAACGAATCCGGACTTGACCTCGCGCATAATACCGTTCTCGTCGACCATGTCTGCGACTCGTCCGGAACTGAAGCCCGGCGCTTTCCGGTAGAGCTGACGCTGATCGGACGCCACGCCGAAAAGGCCGGCGACTGCGTTCTCCGCATCACGCCAGTGGTTGACGAAGGGGATGGAGTCCCCAACTCGAACGTTAGTCCGGTTGAGGGCATTGACGATGTGGTCTGCCCCGTGGCGCGAGGAGGCGAGCCGCAGGAAGCTCTCTTCACTCATGCCCGGCGAGACCTTGCGCAGCGCGTCCCAGTTGCTGTTGATTCCGGTAATGATCTGCGCACGGGCGCTGGCGGGAAATTCCTCCAGCCTGGCGATCGCCGCGACCACGTCATCCAGAAGGTGGGCGTTGCGGCCGAGGAACTTGGTGACCTTTGCGATGATGTTTGCGGTGTCGCCGACGTACGGGACCACACCGGCGAGGGACATGCCCGCAGCGACCCAGTCCCCCTTCACCGTGTTGGCAAGCAGGTCGCGCAAGTCGAGGACCGCTCCCACGATCCATCCGACGACCGGGATGAAGCTTGTAGCGGAAGACGTGATGGTCCCGAGCAGGTAGGGGACGGTGGTGCCGTCACCGGCATCGCCGAGGGCTGCCCCCTTGGCGAACTCGCTGGCCCATTCGTCCGGGCTCATGGGGTCATCGAAGACCACCGGGCTGAACCCTGCGCCTGCCTGGGCTGCCTCGGTCCCGTCGCCGTACCCGTCACCATCCGTGTCCCCGGCAAGGGGGTCAGCGGGCCAGCTCAGCTCATCCGAGTCGCCAAGACCATCGGCGTCGGTGTCAGAACGCCAAACCGAGGTGCCCTCGTCCAGCTCGGCCGGGTCCGTGAGCCCGTCCCCGTCCGTGTCGGCCTTAGCGGGATCGGACAGGACCTGGAAAGTGTCAGACGCGGCCGGAATGCCGAAACCAGCGCCGAGCGGTCGGACCTCGTCGCCATCAAGCAGCCCGTCCATGTCGGTATCCGGGTCGAAGGGGTCGGACGTGTAGCGCAGCGCCGTGCCGGGGCTGAACGCACCCTGGATCTCGACACAGTCGTTCAGGCCGTCCTTGTCACTGTCGAGGGCCACGCCCTCATCCCCGCCGGTGTCATCGCTGATGCGGCGGAAGGCCTCCGGCAGTTCCTCGGCACTGTCGACCTGGTAGTACTGGCCGCCCGTCTCGGAAGCGATAGTGCTGAGCAAACCAGTGTTGACGGCACTTCCGAGGCCGATGGTGTAGATCGTGATGTACCCCTGCTTGGCCTGCTGCAGGTAGTAGGGGTTCCAGGATCCATCACCGTCCGTCAGCAGGATCATGACCCGGCCGCGGTCAGGATCGTTGTTATTGATCAGGACACTGTTTGCGGTGCTGACGCCGGCGGAGATGTTCGTGCCGCCAAAGTCATCGATGCGGTCGATGGCCCCCTTAACCGCATCCTTGTTCGTGGTCAGGGACTGCAGGACCCGGGCGCTGCTGTCGAAGTCGACCACGGCTGCCCGGTCCTCGGGCAGCAGCGCATCAACCAATATCTTCGCCGCGTCCCGACGCAGGCCTTCGGGGTCGTTCCAGCTCATGGACCCGGACGAATCGATGGACAGGGCGAGGTCAAGGAAGACGACGTCGTCTCCCCCGCCATCCGTGCGTGCCCTGCACGGGTTGTCTTTCGCCTCCCAGGTCTGGCCCCAGTTGACGATGTCGAAGACCGCATAGGTGGAGAAGTGGTCGACGGTGACAGTGACCGTACCGGCAGCAGCGTCCACGCGTTGTTCGGTTTTGACCGGAACCCAGGCATTGGCGGCCTCATCCAACCAGAAGACGCGGGCACGCGCAGTGGCCTCACCGGAAGGCAGAGAGGCGGGATCGTAGGGCAACGTAATGTGCGCCTGGACCATCCCTTCACCGGGGGCTTCGAACTCGAAAGCCGGCCCCACTTTAGCGGCCGCCCTCGTGCGCAGGTCATCGGCAGGGATAGTGGCGATCCGGGCACCAAGAACGGACTGACCGGCTCCCGCTACCTCCGCTGAGGCACGCTCGGGACCCTCCACAGAAACAGAGAGCAGTTCATCCGCGTCCCGGACACCGTCCCCGTCAGAATCAGGGTTGATCGGGTCCGTGTGAGCGCGAAGTTCTACGCCGTCCCTCAAGGTATCGCCATCGGTGTCGGCCAGCAGCGGGTCAGTCCGGTGGTCCGCCTCCTGGCCGTCAGTGATACCGTCGCCGTCCGTGTCCGGGTCGACAGCAGAAGTTCCGGCCGCCTGCTCCCCTCCCGCAGTCAACCCGTCGCCGTCGTGGTCTTCCTGGGCGTCGCTAATTCCGTCCGCGTCGGTGTCCGCCTTGTTCAAGGCCAACACAGCCATTGCATCGAACTCAAAGGAGTCCCCTAGCCCGTCGCCGTCGGTGTCGAGGGACAGCGGCGAGGCACCCACGGTAAGCTCGGCACGGTCAGGTATGCCGTCCCCGTCACGGTCGCCGTCGTATATGATGCCGAGCTCTGCCAGCGCGTTCGTGCCGTGACGCCATGCCGCGCCCAAGTGGGTTTCGGCGGGAACTGGCAGCCCTCCGGCGAGGGCAGCGCGTGCCTGTTCGAGAGCTTTCTCCGCGGACGCCAGTTCCCGCTCCGCGGCTGTACGATCGGCGGCTGTGAGCCCGAGATCCGAGGGTATCGGCGACGAGAGCGCGGTCCGGGCGTCGGCTACCGCGGTCTCCGACGTGAGCCGACCTGCCAACAGCAGGTTTGTCAAGGCCGACGATACGATGGCCCTGGCCGCCGTGTCCGTTTCCTTCCCCACAGCGGCGTCCAGGTGGGAAACCAGCTGGAGGTCCTGGCGGAACGCCTCCTGGCCGTCGAAGTCCTCGCGGTAACGCACGCCATCGACATAGCCGCCTACCGTCGCCGCGACTGCATTGAGGCGGTCCGGTCCGGGAGGCTTCGATGTATGTGGTCGAAGGGCGGCCACCAGCGCCTCTTTGGCTCCCGAGCTCTTGACCCCGAATGGAGCATTGGCCACGGCAGCGACTTCGCTGGCAACGCTGTTCGCAGCGTGCACCGGTGACGCAGGGCCGAGGGACTGGGCAACTGCCGCCACGATGAGGGCAAAGCCGATCCCACCGGATTTGAGAACTGACCGCTTCACGTCAGCCCCTTGATTCCGTGGTGATGGTAAGCGCAGGACCGCTGGCAAATTCACATGAAAAAACGTGGCGCACAGGGCGCCGTCCCCCAACAAGCATCGTTGCTCCCCAGCAAGCGTACGGATAGTTGGGCCAAACGTATGCCAGCAATAATCAAAACGCTAGAGAAACCTGCTGAGCGTTTTAGTAAAGAGGATGACAGGTTTGGTCACACCCGATGGTGCCGGTTGAGGTTTCATCGGGCGGGATGCCCGCGGTGGTTGCCGGACCCTGCCAGTTAAACACGAGAGGCCGCCTCCGGATGTCTCCGAAGGCGGCCTGTCGTGTTTTGGTCGGGCTGACAGGATTTGAACCTGCGACCCCTTGACCCCCAGTCAAGTGCGCTACCAAGCTGCGCTACAGCCCGCTGGTTCCGCCGTTCTCCGCTGTGCGGCATCTTCGGTTTTATTCGAAGATTTCCACCAGCAGTCCGGCCGAACCACCTAGAAGAGCTTACACGATCCCGGAGGGTGCCTGTGACACTTTCCAGGATTCCGCCCCGAGGTGTGTCGCAATTAACGCTTCTTCCCGCGCTTTTCCCGCACGCGCATGCTGACCTCGATGGGCGTGCCCTCGAAGCCGAAAGTTTCCCGGAGCCGGCGGGTGATGAAGCGGCGGTATCCGGGGTCCAGGAATCCGGTGGTGAACAGCACGAACTTCGGCGGCCGGCTGGACGCCTGGGTGCCGAAGAGGATGCGGGGCTGCTTGCCGCCGCGGACGGGGTGCGGGTGCGCGGCCACGAGTTCGCCGAGGAAAGCGTTCAGGCGGCCCGTGGCGATGCGCTTGTCCCAGTTCTCCAGGGCCAAGTCCAGGGCGGGAACCAGGCGGTCCTTGTGCCACCCGGTCTTGGCCGAGATGTTCACCCGGGGCGCCCAGTTCACGTGGGCCAGGTCCTGCTCGATTTCACGTTCCAGGTAGCGCCGGCGTTCGTCGTCGAGCAGGTCCCACTTGTTGAACGCCAGCACCAGGGCGCGGCCGGACTCAATGGCCAGCTGCAGGATGCGGACGTCCTGCTCGCTGAGGACTTCATCAACGGCGAGGAGCACGACGGCGACCTCCGCCTTTTCGAGCGCTGCCTGTGTCCGCAGGGAGGCGTAGAAGTCGGCGCCCTGCGCCATGTGCTGGCGGCGGCGGATGCCTGCGGTGTCCACGAAGCGCCAGGTCCGCCCGCCGAGCTCGATGAACTCGTCCACGGGGTCGCGGGTGGTTCCGGCGGTGTTGTCCACCACCACGCGCTCAGTGCCCGCCAGCTTGTTCAGAAGCGAGGACTTGCCCACGTTGGGGCGGCCGATCAGGGCAATGCGCCGCGGGCCGCCGGAGCGGTCAGTTCCCTCAATGGTGGAGAACTCCGGGAGTACGTCCATCACGTGGTCCAGCAGGTCCGCCACCCCACGCCCGTGCAGGGCCGACACCGGGTACGGCTCGCCAAAGCCGAGGCCCCACAGGGTGGCCGAGTCCGCCTCCTGTGCAAAGTCGTCCACTTTGTTGGCCACCATGATGACCGGCTTCTTGCTGCGGCGCAGCATCTTCATAACGCCTTCGTCGGTGGCGGTAGCCCCCACCGCGGAGTCCACCACGAAGAGCACGGCGTCCGCGAGTTCAACGGCCATCTCGGCCTGCTCCGCAACACGGGCGTGGATACCGCGGGCATCGTGCTCCCAGCCGCCCGTGTCCACCAGGGTGAAGTTGCGGCCGTTCCAGTTGGCGGAGTACATGACACGGTCGCGGGTGACGCCGGGGGTGTCCTCCACCACTGCTTCACGGCGGCCGAGGATGCGGTTCACCAGCGTGGACTTGCCCACGTTCGGCCGGCCGATGATGGCCAGGACGGGATCGAGCTTGACGGGGCCTTCGAAGTCCTCGTCGCCGTAGTCGCCGCTGAGCAGTGCGGCGTCTTCCTCGTCGAGGTCGTAGTCCTCCAGGCCCGCCCGAAGGGACGCGGCGCGGAGCTCTGCCTCGTCGTCGTCAATGGCAGCCAGCCTTTCGGCCACCTGGTCCGTGCCCGTGGGCGTGTATTCGTCTTCGCCGGCGCCGGGGTGGCCGGGAGTTTGAGTCGTATCGCTCATTGCACTGTCCTTAGTGGTCATCTGCCGGCGTCCCGGCTACTGCTGTTAAGTCTTGGCGGGCATCTGCGAAAGGCAGTGGCTGCCCGCTGAGTTGAATGGAGTCCTGGACGTGCCCTGCCAGCGCGGCGCGGATTTCCAGCGCCGCCCTGTCCATTGAAGCACGCCCGCTTTCCCCTGCCCGGCGGGCAAGGGTGAGGGCATTTCCGAAGCTGACGTGGAAGCGCCTGCCCGGCCGGGGCACGGAATCGAGGTGCTCCGCTCCCCTGCGGGTCCCCAGGATCGCCACCGGAACCACCGGGGCTCCGGAATTCAGCGCCAGCCAGGCCACGCCGCTGTTGATGTCCGCCGCGGCCCCGCTCCCCCGCGTACCTTCGGGAAGGATCCCAACGCACCGTCCGGCGTCGAGCACTTCCTTGCAGCGCTGCAGCGCTGCGCGGTCGCCCCGCCGGTCCACAGGCAATTGCCCGGAGGCGGTAAGGACCCGGCCAAGGAATCCCTGGAACATCTCCTGTTTGACCAGGATGTGCATGGGCCGTGGCGAGGCACCGAACATGACCGGCCCGTCCAGGAAGCTGATGTGGTTCGCGGCAAAAATCACCGGGCCTCCCGTGGGCACGTTGTCCTTGCCCGTGACGGTGGTCCGGTACACCATATGGTCCAGGATCCAGCCCACCGGCCGGCTCCAGGTCATGGTCAGCGCGGACGGAATGCCTGGCCGGGAGGTGGTGGCCGCGCCCTCAGTCACGGTTAAGGGCCTTCGTGACGATCACCAGGGCTGCAGCGACGGTCTGCTCGAAGTCGAGGTCCGACGAGTCCAAGGTGACAACACCGGAGGCCGCCTTCGTGAAGTTCACCACCGTGGAATCCCTGGCATCGCGGCGGGTCACCTGCGCGGCCAGCTGTTCCGCGTCCTGCGTGCCGCCGAGCTGGATTCCACGCCGGCGCAGCCGCGCTTCCTCACTGGCGGTCAGCAGCATGCGGACTTCCGCGCCGGGCGCGACGACGGTAGTGATGTCCCTGCCCTCGACCACCATGCGGCGGTGGTGCTTTTCAATCAGTTCCCGCTGCCGGCGGATAAGTTCCGTCCGGGCGCCCAGTGTGGTGGCCACAGCGCTGACGGCCGAGGAGATTGCCGGTTCGCGGATGGCGTCAGTGACGTCCACGCCGTCCACTCGGACGTACTCGTCCTGCGGGCTGGTGCTCAGTTCCAGCACCAGGTCCCGGGATGCCTGTTCCACGGCTGCGGCGTCGTCGAGGTCGATTCCCTCGGTGACGCAGTACCACGTCAGGGCGCGGTACATCGCGCCCGTGTCCAGGTAGGCGAGCCGGAGCCTGCGGGCCACTTCCTTGCTGACGCTGGACTTGCCGGACCCGGAGGGGCCGTCAATGGCCACCACCAGCGGCCGTCCGATGCGCAGCGCGGGCATGGTGTCGAGAAGTTCCTGTGTCATTACTGAAGTACCCGCCATCCGCGGTCGTTTAGTGCTTCGATCAGGTGGTCGTGCTTGTTCGGCAACACGGATATTTCCACCATACCCACGTTTTGGCCGGACGAGTGGTCCAGGCGGAGGTCCTCCAGGTTGACGCCGATCTCACCGATTTCGGTCAGGAGCCGCGCGATCTGACCCGGTTTGTCGTCAACCAGGACCGTCAGCCAGGAGTATGCCTGCGGCGGTCCGCCGTGCTTGCCCGGAATGCGTGCCTGGCCGGCGTTGCCCTCGCTCATGAGCTGGGCCAGGTCCAGCCGCGCCCCGGGGGCTGTCGGCTTTTCCAGGGTGCCGATCAGCCGGTTGAGGTCTTCCCGGACGCCGTAGAGGATGTCCACCACCTTCGCCGCGTTGCCGCCAAGGATCTGGACCCACAGGGCGGGATCACTGGCAGCAATGCGGGTGACGTCGCGCAGGCCGTTGCCGGCCAGGGACAGCGCGTGCAGGGGTGTGCCCTGCAACCGGCTCGCCACCAGCGAGGACATGACCTGGGGCAGGTGCGAGACCAGGGCCACGGCTTCGTCGTGTTCGTCGGGGGTGAACTGGGAGACGACGGCGCCCAGGTCTGTGGCCAGGGAACGGGCCGTCTGCAGGGCGGAGCCCGACGTCTCCTCAGACGGGCACACCACCCACGGCATCGAGGTGAACAGCTCGCCCCGCGCGGCCACGGGACCGGACTTTTCCCGTCCGGCCATGGGGTGCGTGCCAACGTAGCGGGACAGGTCAACGCCGCTGCGGCGCAGCTGCTCCAGGATCTCCGCCTTCACGCTGGCGATATCCACCACAACCGAGTCAGGGTAGTCGGACAGGGCCGCTGCCACGACATCCGCCGTGACGTCGGGCGGAGCCGCGACCACCACCAGCTGCGGAACCCTGCCGCCCAGCTCAGCCAGCGGCCGGCCCGCCCCGATGTCCACGGCTACCGCCTGGTTGGTGGGCGAGGGATCGGACAGGAACACCGGGACACCCCGGCCGCGCAGGCCCAGTCCGATGCTGGTGCCCAACAGGCCGGTGCCGAGGACCACGACCGGGCCGTCCAGGTGCCCGCGGCCCTGGCTGTGGAAAGCGGACATGCCTCAGAGCCCTACGGATGCCAGCAGATGGCCGACTTCCTGCTTGCCGAGGTTGCGGATGCTGCCCTGGCGCTGGTCACCCAGGCCGATGGGGCCCACCTTTACGCGGACCAGCCGCAGGACCGGGAAGCCAACGGCGTCAAACAGGCGGCGGACAATACGGTTCTTGCCCGAGTGCAGGACCACCTCGATCAGGACGTGGCCCGGTGTGGAGTCCACCAGCCGGAAGGAGTCCACGGACGCAAAGCCGTCCTCAAGTTCCACGCCCTCCTTGAGCTGGGCACCAATGCCCTGCGGGAACGGACCGCGGACCTGCACGAGGTAGGTCTTGGGGACCTCGTAGGAAGGGTGCGTCAGTCGGTTGGCGAGTTCGCCGTCGTTCGTCAGCAGGAGCAGCCCCTCGGTGGCGACGTCCAGGCGGCCAACGTGGAACAGGCGTTCGCCCTTGTTCTTGCTGTTCTTGAGGAAGTCGCTGATGCAGGGGCGCCCCTCGGGGTCCTCCATGGTGGAAACGACGCCCTTGGGCTTATTGAACACCATGTACACCAGGTCCTCGTCCAGCTGGATCCGGAGCCCGTCCACATGGATGACGGCGGTCTTGGGGTCGACGCGGACGCCGAGTTCGGTGACAACCTGGCCGTCCACCTCCACCCGCCCCTCGGCGATCATCTCTTCGCAGACGCGGCGGGAGGCGACCCCCGCAGAGGCCATGACCTTCTGCAGGCGTACGCCGTCGGCGTCGTGAAGCTCCGACTGGGGAACATCGCCCCGGGGTCCCTTCTTGCGGGACGGCCTGCGGACGGGCCCCAGGTTCTGGCCGAAGCGTTCGCTTCCGAAGGCGCGTGAGGCTGCGGCCCCGGGGGCGCCGGTACGCGGCTTCGGCTTGAGTGCGCCCGGCGTTCCCGGTGCTTTCTTGGCACCGGGTTTGCGCGCTGCGGGCTTCCGGGAGGAAGGCTTGGCGGCCCTGGGATCGACGGCGCCGCGGCCCTGCTGGGGGCCGTCGGAGGCCAAATCCGGATCGATGAAGCGCTCCTCGCGCGGCTTGGGCGCGCGCTGCGGACGGTCAGTGCCGAACCCGCCGCCCCGCTTGGGGGCACCGCCGCGGAATCCGCCCGCTGAACTGCCCCCCTGGGAGGTGTTGCGCTGTGTTGTGTTTCGTCCCGAACCGTTGCGTCCCGAACTGTTACGTGGTGAACCCTGGCGTCCCGCCTGTGTCATGACCCGTCCTTCAATTGTTTGGCCGGAAAGGTGTCCACAGACAACCTTAACCAGCCGTGCAGAAATAGTCTGCCCTGATAAATACTCTTTGCCCAGGCAGGGCGAACCTACCTAGATCCCTTCGGCGTCGTAGTACTCCGCGATGCCGTCCAAACCTGGAAGATGTGGAGACAGCTGCGGCAGCTCGGCCACCGAGCCGATTCCCATCCGCTCCAGGAAATACGATGTGGTCCGGTAGAGAATGGCCCCGGACTCCGGATCCGTTCCCGAATCCTCGATCAACCCGCGCTGGGCGAGTGTCCTGACAACGGAGTCGACATTGACACCCCGGATTGCGGACACCCTTGCCCTGGAGACGGGCTGCCGGTACGCGATGACCGCCAGCGTTTCCAAGGCCGCCTGGGTAAGCCTGGCCGTTTGTCCTTCCAGCACGTATTTGCCGACAATGTCGGCGAATTCCGCGCGGGAATAGATCCGCCAGCCACCGGCGATGTTCCGCAATTCAAAACCCCGGGGGCTGGAGCCGAAACCAGCGGCGCTGGCTTGTTCCATATCCGGGGCTTTAACAGTATAGCCGGTATACTCGCGCTGAAGTTCGGCCAGCAGGGCGCTGACCGTTTCAACGGTCAGCCCAAGGCCAGCAGCCAGCTCGTCCTCTGTTGCCGGCTGGTCGATGACCATCAGGACGGCCTCGATGGCAGCTTTTGCCCCGCCGGGAAGGTTTTCGAGGTCCTCCCCCGGGCGCGTGCTTTCCGTAGCTTCACTGGTCACAGCTGCTCCTCGAATTCTTCGCTCAGGTTTTCAGCGGACCACTGCCGGCCGCCGGCAGTCCAGTGGACGGCGAGGTCCGCCAGCGGCGAAAGCTGGTCGAAGGACACTGCCTTGTCCCGGAACAGTTCCAGCAGGGCCAGGAACCTGGCCACCACCACCAGGGTGGATTCGGCGTCGGCAATGATGGCCCGGAAGGTCAGCGGCGATTCCTTCTGGAGCCGCAGCCCCACGATCTCCGCCTGCTCCTTGACGCTGACTTGGCCGCCGTGGAGGTGGCCCAGCCCGACTTCCGTGGGCTTGGGCGCCTTGGGTTGCAGGGCAGCTTCGGCCAGGGCGGCGAACTGTTTTGGAGTGTGCTTCCAGACGAGTTCAGGGAGCATGGCCGCGAAGTGTTCCTCCAGCGCCACCTGCCGGGGAAAACGCCGGGCTTCCTGGTGCAGGGTTTCGCCCAGGAGCCCGGCAACCTGCTTGAAGGCCTTGTACTGGAGGAGCCGGGCGAAGAGCAGGTCCCTGGCTTCCAGCAGGGCCATGTCCTCATCGTCTTCCACTTCCCCGGCAGGAAGGAGCCTTGCGGCTTTGATGTCCAGCAGGGTCGCGGCGATCACCAGGAATTCGCTTGCTTCGTCCAGGGCCCAGTCCTCGCCCAGTTCCTGCAGCTTCCGGATGTACTTGATGAATTCGTCGGTCACCGTGGCGATGGCCACCTCGGTGATGTCCAGCTGGTGCTTGGCGATCAGTCCCAGCAGGAGGTCGAACGGACCCGTGAAGTTGGCCAGCCGCACCTCGAAGCCGGGCTTGGTTTCGGCCACGGCGTGGCTAGGGTGCGCCGCCGCGCGAGATCAGCTCTTTGGCAAGCCGGCGGTAGGCGTCGGCCCCCACGTGGTTGCCGGCGTAACTGGTGATCGGCTCGGCGGCCACGGTGGCGTCCGCGAATTTGATGGAGCGCTTGATGACGGTCTCGAAGACCTTGTCTCCGAAGGCCTCCACGAGCCGGGTGATGACCTCGCGGCTGTGCAGCGTCCGGGCGTCGTACATCGTGGCGAGTACCCCGTCCACCTGCAGTCGCGGGTTAAGCCGGTCCTGCACCTTGTCGATGGTTTCCACCAGCAGCGCCACGGCGCGGAGGGCGAAGAATTCGCAGATCAGCGGAATGATGACGCCGTGCGCCGCAGTGAGGGCATTGACGGTCAGGAGCCCCAGGGAGGGCTGGCAGTCGATGAGGACGACGTCATAGTCATCCTCGACCTTCTTGAGGGCCCGGTCCAGGACCTGCTCGCGCGCCACCTCGTTGACGAGCTGGACCTCGGCAGCGGAGAGGTCGATGTTGGCCGGCAGGAGGTCGACGTTCTCGACGCCGGTCTGGTGGATGGCGTCGCGGATATCCACTTTGCGGTCCATCAGCACGTTGTAGACAGTGAGGTCCAGCTCGTGGGGGTTCACGCCGAGGCCCGCCGAAAGCGCACCCTGCGGATCGAAATCCACCAGGAGGACGCGGCGGCCGTACTCTGCCAGGGCTGCAGCGAGGTTGATCGTTGAGGTGGTCTTACCGACGCCGCCCTTCTGGTTCACCATGGCGATGACCCGGGCCGGACCGTGGGAGGACAGCGGCGCGGGTTCCGGGAACTCGCGGTATGGGCGCCCGGTGGGGCCCATCACCGCGTTGTCCAGGTCAAATTCCGTGCCCTCCAGAGTTGCTGAACCCTGTTCGCTGCTCACGTATCTATCCACACTTTCGATGACGGTGATTTCCTGCCGCTGATTGCCAGCGCCGTTCCTTCTTCTTCCCAAGGTTACAGCGACCGACACGGCATTCGAGGGAACTTGACTTTCGGCCCATGTTGAGCCTTTACCCTCTAGCTGAGGTCGAAGGTTGGTAGCGTTCCGGACATGCGGCAGCCCCCGCGGCCAGGGCTGCGGGGGCTGCTGTGGTTATCCGGAGTGGAATCCGGACTGGTGCTAGACGGCGGCGGGAACGGGGCGCGCCTCGTCTGCGGGGGCCGCGTGGCCGTGGCCGGCAATCATGGTCTGCTCGTCGAAGGGCAGTTCGCCGGAGAGCACCTGGTTGACCTGGTCGCCGTCGATCTCCTTGACCCACGTGCCGATCAGGACGGTGGCGACGGCGTTGCCGGTGAAGTTGGTCAAGGCGCGGGCCTCGGACATGAACCGGTCGATGCCCACGATCATGCCCACGCCGCCCAGCAGCTCGGGCTTGTGTGCCTGGAGGCCGGCAGCGAGCGTGGCAAGGCCGGCACCGGTGACACCGGCTGCACCCTTGGAGGCAATGATCATGAAGATCAGCAGGGAGACCTGGGCGCCCAGGTCCAGCGGCGTGCCCATGGCGTTGGCAACGAACAGGGAGGCCATGGTCAGGTAGATGGCCGTGCCGTCAAGGTTGAAGGAGTAGCCGGTGGGCACCGTGACGCCAACAACGGGCTTGGAGACACCGAGGTGTTCCATCTTGGCGATCAGGCGGGGCAGGGCAGCTTCGGAGGAGGACGTGGAGAAGATGAGCAAGTATTCGCGGCCCAGGTACTTCATCAGCTTGAAGATGTTGACGCCCGTGACAACCTTGAGCAGGCCGCCGAGGATGATCACGATGAACAGTGCGCAGGTGATGTAGAAGGCGGCCATCAGGGTGAACATGCTAACGATGGCCTGGAAGCCGGTGGCTCCCACGACGGCGGCGATGGCACCGAAGGCGCCCACGGGGGCAAGCCACATGATCATGATCAGGATGCGGAATACGAGGACCTGGCCGTGGCCGATGGCCTTGAGGATGGGGGCGCCCTGGGGGCCCATCTTCTGGAGGGCGAACCCTACGAGGAGGGCGGCAAAGAGGGTGGGGAGGACGGGGATGTCTCCGGGAATGATGCCGAGGAGGAAGGCAACGGTGCTGTCTACTTCCGCCTTCTTGTTGGGGTCGTAGGGGGCAAGCTTCAGGCCCTCGCCCGGGTGGATCAGGTTGCCCACCACCAGGCCGATGGCGAGCGCGAACGTCGACATCAGGACGAAGTAGCCCAGTGCCAGGCCGCCTACCTTGCCTACCGTGGCAGCCTTCGCGATCGAGCCGATGCCCAGGACGATGGTGCAGAAGATGATCGGGGCGATCATCATCTTGATGAGTTTGATGAATCCGTCGCCGAGCGGCTTGAGGGACTTGCCGACTTCCGGAAACATCAGGCCCACCACGGCGCCGAGGATCACGGCGGCGATGACGGCGATGTAGAGGTAGTGGGATTTGTCGATGCCCTTGCGCCGCGTCTTCACGGTGTCAAGCGACTCTCCTCGTTGAGAAGCCATGGTGTGTCTCCTTATATGGATAATCTGATAGACGCTGCGGCACAGTCTCTGGGCTCAACACGTCCTCCGGTGTGATATCCATCATTGGGTACGCCGTGACCCAGCTCACCGTTGCGTTCATATTGGTCGTGGAAGGCGCGTGGGAGGTACGGATGATCCACCCCTGGAGTATCGCCCGCCGGCTCTTCGTGGCGAACCTGCTGATTGTGGTGGTGTTCATCGCGATTGTTGGTTCGGCCACGTTCGTTGATGCCCGTGACCGCGCCTATGACGAGGCCGGCGTGCGGATGGCGGGGATTGCCGCTTCGATTGCGGCGAGCCCTCTGGTGCTGGAGGCGGCCGGCGGGCCGGACCCCTCAGCAGTCCTGCAGCCCTACGCCAGCGACGTTATGTCCGCAGCCGACGTCGACTTCGTCACCATCATGGCTCCCGACAGGACCCGTTGGACGCACCCGCGCGGGGAGGAAATCGGACGGCCATACATCGGCTCGATTGACGCTGCGCTGCGGGGTGAGCAGTACACGGAAGTGACGGCGGGGACGCTGGGCCCGTCAGTGCGGACGATCGTCCCGGTCAAGGATGAAGCGGGCGACGTGAAGGCGCTGGTGGCGGTGGGTGTCACGGTACGCACTGTGGATGTTGCCGTTGCCGGACGCCTGCCTGCCCTGTTGGCGATCGGCCTTGCCCTGCTGGTGGGAGGCTCGCTGGCCTCCTGGCTGCTGGGCCGGTATCTCCGGCGGGTCACGCGCGGCTGGGGGCCGGAGCAGCTCTCGCAGCTGTTCGCGTACTACGAGTCCGTCCTGCACTCGGTGCGGGAAGGGCTGATCCTCATCGATGCCAAGGGCCGTGTGGTGATGTACAACGACCAGGCGGCAGAACTGCTGGGCCTGGAGGGTGCCGGCAGCAAGGACCCTACCCGGCCGCCGTCGCTGGCGGAACTGCCGCTTGAGGAGGAGCTCCGGGAGTTGTTCGAGTCCGGGCGGACTGCCAAGGACGAGATTGTCCTCACTGGTTCGCGGGTCCTGGTGGTTAACCAGGGACCGGCCAAGGCGCCCGGGGCGCCGGGGAACCGCGGCCGGACAGCTGTCTACGGCACGGTGGCCACCCTGCGGGACCGGACCGAGATCGAGGCGTTGGGGAACGAACTGGAAACCATGCGCACCCTTTCGGGCGCGCTCCGCGCCCAGACGCACGAGCACGCCAACAGGCTCCACACCATGGTCTCCCTTCTGGAGCTCGGCCGGACACAGGAAGCCCTGGACTTTGCCACCCGGGACCTGGAACTGAGCCAGCAGCTGACCGATGACATGGTCAGCTCGGTGGATGAGCCCGTGCTGGGCGCCCTGGTCATGGGCAAGGTGGCCGAAGCGCACGAACGGGGGGTCCAGCTGGACGTTGCGACGCTGGGTTCCGGTAGTGTGGCGGGGGTCGCCGTGCAGGACCTGGTCACCATCCTGGGAAACCTGCTGGACAACGCGATTGATGCGGCCGCCGACGCTCCGCCGCCGCGGCGGGTGGAGCTGACAGTGGAGTCGGACGAGGAAGGGCTGGACATCGCCGTCCACGATTCCGGCGCCGTCCTGGACGCCCAGGCCGCGGACAATATCTTCCGGCACGGCTTCAGCACGAAGCCTTCCGGACCGGGCGGACGGGGCATCGGGCTGGCGCTGGTCCGGCAGGCGGTACAGCGCCTGGGAGGTACGCTGACCATCAACGGACGGCGCGGAGCGAAGTTCGAAGTATTTCTTCCCGCAGCGGTGTCCCCGCAGAAGGAGCACACCCCGTGAGCAACATCCGGGTCCTCGTCGTTGAGGACGAGGCCATCGCATCAGCCGCGCACGCTGCCTACATCGGGCGGTTGCCGGGCTTTGAGCTGGCCGGCAGCGCCCCTGACGGCCAGTCTGCCCTCCGCCTGCTCAGTGAGTTGTCCGCGGCAGGAAACCCTGTGGAGCTGGTCCTCCTGGACATGAACCTTCCGGACCTCCACGGGCTGGACATTGCTCGGCGGATGCGGGCGGCCGGTATCCTGGCGGACATCATCGCCATCACGGCGGTGCGGGAACTGGCGATCGTCCGGAACGCGGTGGCCATCGGGGTGGTCCAGTACCTGATCAAGCCGTTCACGTTCGCCACCTTCGCGGACAAGCTGGAAAGCTACCGGCAGTTCCGGCAGCAGCTCGCCGGCCCGAACGCGGGATCCGGAAAGACCGGCGCGTCCCAAAGCGAAGTGGACCAGGCCTTCGCCAGCCTGCGGGCGCCCTCGGAACTCCCCCTGCCCAAGGGCCTCTCGGTTTCCACGCTGGGCTCAGTGCAGGACTTCGTCAAGCAGCAGAGCGATGCCGTCTCGGCCACGGAAGTGATGGACGCCCTGGGCATGTCCCGCGTCACAGCACGGCGCTACCTGGAGTACCTTGCCGATGCGGGGACGGTCGCCAGGACTGCCCGCTACGGGACCCCGGGCAGGCCGGAGAACGAATACCGCTGGAACGGGCGCTGAGCCGCGCCGGGGTTCCGGAAGGTTCAACCCGCCGTGGGACGGAGGGTGCCGATGAGCTGGTCTATCACCCCGGCGTCCTCGATCGTTGAGGGCACTGTGTACTCCTCGCCGTCCGCAATCTGGCGCATGGTCTTGCGGAGGATTTTCCCGGACCGGGTCTTGGGCAGGGCTTCAACAACGGTGACGTGCTTAAAGTCCGCAACGGCGCCGATATCCCGGCGGACCAGCGCCACCAGGTCCTTGACCAGGACGTCCTCCGGCACCTCGACCCCGGACTTCAGCACAACGTAGCCGCTGGGACGCTGGCCCTTGAGCGGATCCGCGAGGCCGATCACCGCGCACTCAGCCACTGCCGGGTGTTGCCCAATGACCTGTTCCATGGCACCGGTGGAGAGCCGGTGCCCCGCAACGTTGATGATGTCGTCAGTCCGCCCCATGACGAACACGTAGCCGTCGCCGTCCTGGTAGCCGGAGTCACCCGTGGCGTAGCAGCCTTCGAAAGCCTGCAGGTAGGAGGAGATGTAGCGTTCGTCGTCGCCCCAGAGCGTGGCCAGCGTCCCGGGCGGCAGCGGCAGCCCCAGCACGATGTTGCCCTCGCTTCCCGGCCCCATATCCTCCCCGAGGCCATCCACGATGCGGAGCTTGAACCCCGGCATGGGAACGCTGGGCGAACCAGGTTTGATGGGCAGTTCTTCCAGTCCGCGGGGATTGGCACAAATGGCCCAGCCCGTCTCCGTTTGCCACCAGTGGTCCACCACCGGAACATGCAACGTCTGCGAGGCCCAGTGGAACGTGTCCGTATCCAGGCGCTCCCCTGCCGTGAAGAGGGTGCGCAGGCTGGAGATGTCGTATGCGCCGAGCAGGGCAGCCTCCGGGTCCGCCTTCCGGATGGCCCGCAGCGCCGTGGGCGCCGTGAACAGCACGTTGACGCCGTGGTCCTGGACAACACGCCAAAAAGCACCGGCGTCCGGGGTTCCCACCGGTTTTCCCTCGTAGAGGACTGTTGTGGCGCCGGCCAGCAGCGGGCCGTACACGATATAGGAGTGCCCCACTACCCAGCCGACATCCGACGCGGTCCACATGACGTCCCCGGGACCGATGCCGTAGATGTTTTCGAGCGTCCAGCTGAGGGCGACGGCGTGTCCGCCGTTGTCCCGGACCACGCCCTTGGGCGTACCGGTAGTACCGGAGGTGTACAGGATGTACAGCGGATCCGTGGCAGCGACGTCCACGGGCCCGGCCGGTTCCGCGGCGGCCATTTCAGTATCCCAGTCCAGCCAGCCGTGGTCCGCTGCCGTGGCGGCGAAACCTTCCCGTGCCGCGACAATGACGGGGAGATCCGGCGCACCTGCCAGGGCGAGGGCGTCCGCGACGGCGGGGAGGTATTCGATGCGGCGTGAGGGCTCGATTCCGCCCGAGGCAGTGACCACCAGCGCTGGGGCGGCATCCCGGATGCGCGAAGCGAGCTCCTTGGGGGCGAAGCCGCCAAACACCACGGAATGCACCGCCCCAAGCCGCGCAGTTGCGAGCATGGCAATGGCGGCCTCGGGAATCATCGGCATGTAGATCACCACCCGGTCACCCTTGCCAACACCGCGGTTGCGCAAGGCACCGGCAAAGCGCTCCACCAGCCCGGTGAGTTCCGCGTAGCTGAACCGCCGCTGGACGCCAAGCATGGCCGAATCGTAGATCAGCGCATCCTGGTCCCCCCGGCCGGCCTCCACGTGGCGGTCCAGGGCGTTGTAGGAAGTATTCAGGACGCCGTCCGGAAACCAGCCGTACAGCGGAGCGTTACCTGAATCCAGGGCGCGCTGGGGTTCCGTTGACCAGGAAACCTTGCCGGCGGTGCTGAGCCAGAACTCCTCCGGCTCCCGGAGGCTTTGTTCGTACGTGTCCCGATAGCTGTTGGTGACCATAAAAGTGCATCCCATCCACGACATTGTGATGACGCCATGCTAGCCCGCCCGTTGGAGGGAAAACAAGGGCAATGTATACACTCGTCAAGAAGTGTAGGGTCTAGATCCGCGGACCTGTGGCTTTTTGCGCTCTTCTGTATACACTGGAGAGGCAAACCATCGAAGGAGGCAAGGATGCGCGCCAGCGACAGGGCTTATGAAGCGCTGCGTGATGACATCACGGAGTGGCGCCTCCTGCCGGGGACCGTTCTGGCAGAGGTGGAGCAGTCGGAACGCCTTGGTGTCTCGCGCACCCCGCTTCGGGAGGCGCTGAGCCGGCTGACGGCGGAAGGGCTGACGACGACGGCAGGCAGCCGCGGCGTCGTCGTCACCGATGTTTCACTCGACGACATCGACGAACTGTTCGAGCTCCGCGAAACGCTGGAGTGCAAAGCCGCCGCCCTGGCCGCCGAACGCGGCGACTCTGCCGTCTTTCTGCAGCTGCAGAAGGAACTCCTGGAAGCACCGGCCCTCATCGACGGCAGCGATCCGGGCCGCCACGCCTATTACGACCTCGCGGGGCGCCTCGACGCGGCGATCGACGCTGCTGCCTCCAACTCCTACCTGGCCCAGTCCATGCGCGGACTGCGCGTGCACCTGGTCCGGGTGCGCAGGCTGGCCGCGGATGACGCACAGCGGCTCACTGCCGCCGCGGCCGAGCATGCGGCCATCGCTGAAGCGATAGCCCTCGGCAATCCCCGGCTGGCCGAGGCAGCCACCACCCTCCACCTGCACAGAAGCCTTTCACACGTCAAAAACACGCACACGCCTCATGACAAGGAGCACCATGGTTAAGGAACACCACGTCCGCGTTTACAAGAGCGAGGAGAACCTGCCCCGCGAAGAGCAGCTCGCCTACAAGATCGCCAAGGTTGCCACCGATCCCGTCGCCGTCACCGACGAGGTCACGGACATGGTGATCAACCGGGTGATCGACAACGCATCGGTGGCCATCGCGTCCTTGAACCGCGGCCCCATCGTGGCGGCCCGGGCCCAGGCCCTGGCCCATGGTCCCAGCACGGGCGGCCAGGGAGCCAAGGTCTTTGGTATCGGCGAGCGCGTTTCCCCCGAATGGGCGGCGTGGGCCAACGGGGTGGCGGTGCGCGAACTGGACTACCACGACACCTTCCTGGCCGCCGACTATTCACACCCGGGGGACAACATCCCGCCGATCCTTGCGGTTGCCCAGCACACCGGAGCCAGCGGACACGACCTCGTGAGGGGCATCGCCACCGGGTACGAGATCCAGGTGAACCTGGTCAAGGCCATCTGCCTGCACAAGCACAAGATCGACCACGTCGCCCACCTTGGCCCGTCGGCAGCGGCGGGTATCGGCACCCTGCTGGGGCTCGACGTCGAAACCATCTTCCAGTCCGTCGGCCAGGCACTGCACACCACCACCGCCACGCGGCAGTCGCGGAAGGGCGAGATCTCCACCTGGAAGGCGCATGCTCCTGCCTTCGCCGGGAAGATGGCGGTAGAGGCGGCGGACCGTGCCATGCGCGGCCAGACCTCCCCGGTTCCCATTTACGAGGGCGAGGACGGCGTGATCGCGTGGATGCTGGACGGCCCGGACGCGTCCTACCTGGTCCCCCTGCCGGAGGCGGGGGAAGCCAAGCGCGCCATCCTGGACACCTACACCAAGGAACATTCCGCCGAGTACCAGGCCCAGGCGTGGATCGACCTCGCCCGGAAGCTCAACCGTGAGCACCCGGAAGCCACCGATCCTGCGAACGTGAAGTCCGTACTGATCAAAACGAGCCACCACACGCACTACGTCATTGGCTCCGGCGCCAACGATCCGCAGAAGTACGATCCCAAGGCCAGCCGGGAAACCCTGGACCACTCCATCCCGTACATCTTTACCGTGGCGCTGCAGGATGGGGCGTGGCACCACGTGGACTCCTACGCCCCCGAACGCGCCGCCCGGCCGGACACGGTGGACCTGTGGCAGAAGGTGAGCACCGAGGAAGATCCCGAGTGGACGCGGCGCTACCACTCCCTGGACATTGCCGAGAAGGCCTTCGGCGGTTCCGTGGAGATCACCCTGGCGGACGGCACCGTGATCACGGACGAGATCGCCGTGGCGGATGCACACCCGCTCGGCGCCCGGCCCTTCGGCCGCGAGCAGTACGTCAACAAGTTCCGCACCCTCGCCGCCGGACTCGTGGAGGAGGCCGAAATCGAAAGGTTCCTGGCCGCCGTCGAACGCCTCCCGGAACTCGCCGCCGGTGAGCTGGACCAGCTGAACATCACTGCGGCACCGGGGGTCATCGACTTCGCGGCCGCGCCGAAGGGCCTCTTCTGATGCTGTACTCCAAGACCACGCCAGAGCAGAAGCGGATCCGGTTCCGGGAGCTGCTGGCCTCCGGAACCATCCAGCAGTTCCCCGGAGCCTTCAACCCCCTCTCGGCCCGGCTCATCGAGGAAAAGGGGTTCGCCGGCGTTTACATCTCCGGCGCCGTGCTGGCCAACGACCTCGGCCTGCCGGACATCGGCCTGACCACCCTCACCGAAGTCGCCACCCGCGCCGGACAGATCGCCCGCATGACGGACCTGCCCGCGATCGTGGATGCCGACACCGGGTTCGGTGAACCGATGAACGTGGCCCGCACTGTCCAGGAGATCGAGAATGCCGGCCTCGCCGGGCTGCACATCGAGGACCAGTTCAACCCCAAGCGCTGCGGCCACCTGGACGGCAAGAACGTGGTGGACCTCGAGACCGCCACCAAACGCATCCGTGCGGCAGCGGATTCACGGCGGGACCCGAACTTCCTCATCATGGCCCGCACCGACATCCGCGCCACGGATGGCCTCCAAGCAGCCCAGGACCGCGCAAAAGCCCTTGTGGACGCCGGCGCGGACGCCATTTTTCCCGAGGCGATGGCCACCCTGGACGAGTTCCAGGCCATCCGCGACGCCGTGGACGTGCCGATCCTGGCCAACATGACGGAGTTCGGAAAAAGCGAACTCTTCACCGTGGACCAGCTGGCTGGGGTGGGCGTGAACATGGTGATTTATCCGGTGACCCTGCTCCGTAGTGCCATGGGCGCTGCTGAGCGTACGCTGGACTCGATCAAGGCTGAGGGAACACAGGAGGCACAGGTGGGCAGCATGCTGACCCGTGCGCGGCTGTACGACCTCGTTGACTACGAGGCCTACAACCGCTTCGACACCGGGGTCTTCAATTTCCAAGTCCCCGGGAAGCACTAAAACGACCACCGCCGGCCGCGGCCGGCATCCGAAAGGCGACAGGAACAAGGGAGTTTCAGCATGGCTGAACAGGACATCAAAAAGGGTCTCGCCGGCGTCGTAGTGGATTACACAGCCGTCTCGAAGGTCAACCCGGACACCAACTCACTGCTGTACCGCGGCTACCCGGTCCAGGAGCTCGCCGCCCGGTGCAGCTTCGAGGAAGTTGCGTACCTGCTTTGGAACGGGGAACTGCCCAGCCAGGACCAGCTTGCCGAATTCACCGCGCGGGAGAAGGCCGGGCGCGCCCTGGACCCGGTGGTCAAGCAGGTTGTCGATGCGCTGCCCACCAGTTCGCACCCCATGGACGTGTGCCGCACGGCAGCTTCCGTGATGGGGGCGAGGCACCCGCTGGCGGAGGATTCGTCGCGGGAGGCCAACATGGCCAAGGCGGTGGACCTGTTCGCGGCGATGCCGGCCGTTGTGGCCTACGACCAGCGCCGGCGGCACGGCCACGGCGTCGTGGAGCCTCGGGACGATCTTGGCTACTCGGCAAACTTCCTCTGGATGGCCTTCGGCGAGGAGCAGGTGCCGGAGGTGGTGGAGGCTTTCAACGTTTCCATGATCCTGTATGCGGAGCACAGCTTCAACGCCTCGACCTTCACGGCACGGGTCATCACCTCCACGCTTTCGGACCTGCACTCGGCCGTCACCGGAGCCATCGGTGCGCTGAAGGGACCGCTGCACGGCGGCGCCAACGAGGCCGTCATGCACACTTTTGACGAGATCGGGATCCGGCCGGAGGAGTCCCTTGAGGAGGCGGCAGCACGCGCCAAGGCGTGGATGGAAAACGCGCTCGCCCAGAAGAAGAAGGTGATGGGCTTCGGCCACCGTGTGTACAAGCACGGCGACTCCAGGGTGCCCACCATGAAGGCTGCGCTGGACAAGATGATCGCCCACTACGGGCGTCCGGAAATCCTGGGCCTGTACCAGGGGCTGGAAATGGCCATGGACGAGGCCAAGGCCATCAAGCCCAACCTCGACTACCCGGCAGGGCCCACCTACCACCTAATGGGCTTCGATACGGCAACGTTCACTCCCCTGTTCGTTGCCAGCCGCATCACGGGCTGGACGGCTCACATCATGGAGCAGTTGGACTCCAATTCGCTGATCCGGCCGCTCAGCGAGTACAACGGGCCCGAGGAGCGGCACCTGCCGTAACCCCCGCCCCTGCGGGCAGCACGACGACGGCGGGGAGCCACGGCGGCGCGGTCACCTTCCAAGGTGGCCGCGCCGCCGTCGTCCTTTAGGGGCCCCGCCGCTTCAGAACAAGAGGCTCTCCGAGGAGGCCACAGCTTCATTGTCGTTGTCCATGGTGACCACGATGTTCACCCTGCCGCCCTCCAGCACCACCGGCAGCCAGTGGTCCGCATCCTGCCACATCCGGTCCACGGGCAGCGCTGCGGCATCAAACCAGGCGGGGGCGATCTCGATGCTTTCCGTGGGTTCGCCTTCCCAGCTCCGGGCGGTGAACAGGCGGGTGTCCATGTCCCATTCCGGCCTGGCAGGAAACACGAACCGCACAACCCCCGCGTCCCTGAGGTCTTCGTGGCGGAGCCTGACGTCGGCTTCCTCCCGTACCTCGCGGATCACTGCGTCCGCGTCGGTCTCCCCCGCTTCGACGTGGCCGCCGATGCCGACGATCTTTCCCCGCCCGAAGCCGGTCTTCTTCAGCCCCAGCAGCACCTGCGGGGCGCCGTCGACTTCCCGGAGCAGGAAACACAGGGCCACTGCGGCTCCAGCCATGGTCAGCCCAGCGCCCGGGGATGCGCCGCGGCGTAGATCTCCCGCAGTGTATCGGCCGTGACCAGTGTGTACACCTGGGTGGTGGTCACCGAGGCATGCCCCAGGAGTTCCTGGACCACGCGGACGTCGGCGCCGCCTTCGAGCAGGTGGGTGGCGAACGAGTGCCGAAGGGTGTGCGGAGAAACGTCTTTGGTGATGTTCGCCTTTTCGGCTGCCGCCTTGAGGATGGTCCAGGCACTCTGGCGGCTGATCCGGCCGCCGCGGGCGTTCAGGAACAGTGCCGGCGTGCCTTTCCCCTTGGCCGCCAGCAGGGGACGGCCGCGCACCAGGTAGGCGTCCAGCGCCCGGGCGCCGTACGAGCCAAGAGGCACCAGGCGTTCCTTGGACCCCTTCCCGAAGAGCCGCACGATGGCCGGGCCCGATTCGGCTTCCGCCAGGGAAACGTCGTCAACGTCCAGGCCCACGGCCTCACTGATCCGGGCACCGGTGGAATAGAGGAACTCAAGGAGGGCCCGGTCCCGCAGCCCCGTTGCCGTATCCGTTCCCGCCGCCTCAAGGATCCTGGTCACCTCGTCCACGCTGATGGCCTTGGGCAGCCGCTTCCCGGGCATCGGCGGATGGACCTCACTGGCGGGGTCGGAAGGGGTCTGCCCCTCCAGGGCCCAGAACTTGTGGAGGCCACGGACTGCCACCACAGTCCTGGCCGCGGACCGCACACCCAGGGCGGTGCCACCGTCGGAACCATCCGAGAGGGCCTGGACGAATCCTGTTACGTGACGGCGGGTGACCTCCTCCGGGCGCCGGCAACCGGCAGCTGTTAGGTAGCGGGAGTAGCGGGCAAGATCGCGCCGGTAGGCGGCCAGGGTGTTGGCCGCGAGCCCGCGCTCAACGCCCATGTGCTGGAGGTAGTCGGTGATGCCGCGGTCAATGGCTGTCGGCGGGGCTGCCGGTGGTGCGGAGTCCTGGACCGGTGCTGCCGGGGCGGGGTTTGCCGAATCGGAAGCGGCCGGAACGGCACCTGCCGGGGCAAGACCGGTGGAAGGACCAGGGACCATCAGCGCTGGCTGGGGTGCTCGGGCCACGGCGCATCCCCCGGACGGAGGCGTTCGTACCCGTCGGTGCGTGCCGCGGCCGCCGCCAGGATTCCGACGACGGCGGACGGGTTGTGGAGCCTGCCGGCCAGCACGGATTCCACGGCGTCATCCAGGTTGATCCAGTGGAACTCGATCTCGGCTTCCTCGTCCGTCCGCTCGTGCCGCTCATGGTGCGGGACCTCCGAGAGGTCGCGGGCCAAGTAGATCCTGATGGCCTCGCTGGAGGACCCCGGAGAATTGAAGACGTCAGCCAGGACGTTCCACGTGCCGGCGGCCAGGTCGGCCTCTTCGGCAAGCTCACGCGCCGCACCCACCACGAACCCTTCGCCCTCGACGTCGAGCAGCCCGGCGGGTATTTCCCAAAGGTCCATGCCCACAGGGTGCCGGTACTGCTTCAGGAGGAGGATCTCGCCGTCGTCGTTCATGGGCAGGACGGCAACGGCGCCGGGGTGGTCAATGTAATCCCGGGTGAGCGCTTCGCCCGTCTCCTGCAGCTGGAAGGTGTCGCTGACGACGTCCCAGATTCGGCCTTCGTACACCTTCTTGGTGGACAAAAGACGGCGCGGGCTCGGTGCATCCGAAACCTTTACTACATGGGTGGCTTCGTGTGTACCGGGCATCGCGCCGTCCTTTGTGTCGTGCGGAACTACTTAGCGGCTACCGTACCGGAATGCCCGGCCTCCGCTGCGCCGGCCCCCACGGTGGCGGCCGTGTCGGAGCCCTGCTGGTGGTCCAGGGCTGCCTTCACCAGGCCGGCGAACAGCGGGTGCGGCCGGGTGGGGCGCGAGCTCAGCTCGGGGTGCGCCTGGGTGGCCACGTAGTACGGGTGGACGTCGGCGGGCAGTTCGACGAACTCCACAAGCTTGCCGTCCGGTGACGTGCCGGAGAAGACCAGGCCCTGGGCTGCGATCTGCTCGCGGTACTTGTTGTTGACCTCGTAGCGGTGGCGGTGGCGTTCGCTGACGGTGGTCTTGCCGTAGGTTTCGGCGATGACGGATCCGGGGTCGAGCTTGGCTTCGTAGAGGCCCAGGCGCATGGTGCCGCCCAGGTCGCCGCGGCCTTCGACGAACTCCAGCTGCTCTTCCATGGTGGCGATGACCGGGTACTTGGAGTCCGGCTCGAACTCACTGGAGGAAGCACCTTCGAGTCCCACCACGTTGCGGGCGTACTCGATGACCATGCACTGCAGGCCGAGGCACAGCCCCAGGACGGGCAGTTTGGTTTCGCGGGCGAACTTCAGCGCGCCCAGCTTGCCCTCGAGCCCGCGGATGCCGAAGCCGCCCGGGACGCAGATCGCGTCGACGCCGTCGAGCGCCTTAATGGCGCCCTCGCGGGTTTCGCATTCGTCTGACGGCACCCAGCGGATCTTGACCTTGGTATCGTTGGCGAAACCGCCGGCGCGCAGGGCCTCCGTGACGGAAAGGTAGGCGTCCGGCAGGTCGATGTACTTGCCCACCAGGGCGATTTCCACGTGGTGCTTGGGGTTGTGGACGGCTTCGAGCAGCTTGTCCCAGCTGGTCCAGTCCACATCCTTGAACGGCAGGTCCAGGGCGCGCACGATGTAGGAATCCAGGCCCTGCGTGTGGAGGGTCTTCGGGATGTCGTAGATGCTCGGCGCATCCGCAGCGTTAACCACGGCGTCGATGTCGACGTCGCACATCCGGCCGATCTTCTCGCGCATGGCGTCAGGAACTTCGCGGTCCGAGCGGATAACAATCGCTTCGGGCTGGATGCCGATGGACCGCAGGGCGGCAACGGAGTGCTGGGTGGGCTTGGTCTTCAGTTCCTGGGACGGCCCGATGTACGGGACCAGCGAGACGTGGAGGAAGAAGACGTTGGTGCGGCCGATGTCCTGGCGTACCTGGCGGGCCGATTCGAGGAACGGCTGGGACTCAATGTCGCCCACGGTGCCGCCGATTTCGGTGATGATGACGTCCGGGGCGTTCTTGCCTTCGGCGGGCAGGCGCATCCGGCGCTTGATCTCGTCCGTGATGTGCGGGATGACCTGGACGGTGTCCCCGAGGTACTCGCCGCGGCGTTCCTTGGCGATGACCGTGGAGTACACCTGCCCGGTGGTCACATTCGCCGAACCTTCCAGGTTCTCGTCCAGGAAGCGCTCGTAGTGCCCGATGTCCAGGTCCGTTTCGGCGCCGTCATCGGTGACGAAGACTTCGCCGTGCTGGAAGGGATTCATGGTGCCCGGATCCACGTTCAGGTAGGGATCGAGCTTCTGCATAGTTACAGACAGGCCACGCGCACGCAGCAGGTGGCCGAGGCTAGATGCCGTCAGTCCCTTACCGAGCGAGGACGCCACACCACCGGTTACGAAGATGTGTTTGGTCGTCTTGGACGAGCCCGGGAACCGGGAATTTACACGGGAATTTGATCGCTGCACCACGGAATTCGAGCCTATCATCATTTGAGCCTTCCACGGATCGCTGGGAGTGCTTCCCAAATGCCCCAGTCTGCCGGTCCGGCCGCCCCCGGAGCAAGGGGTGGCCGGTGGTTGGCACCCCGGCAGGGACGGGATTCAGGCCCGCTGCGGCAGGAGTTTCGCGTCGTCCAGCAGTTCCTGGGCGTGGGCCTGCGCCGATTCAGAATCCTCCTGGCCTGCCAGCATGCGGGCCAGTTCGCGGACGCGTTCGGAACCGTCAAGGAGGCGGACATCACTTGAGGTGAACCCGGTGGCTGTTTTGCCGTCGGCTCCCCTGACAGAGGTTTTGGTGACGGTGATGTGCTGGTCCGCGAAGGCGGCCACCTGCGGCAGGTGCGTGACCACCAGCACTTGGACGTGGCGTGCCAGCATGGCCAGCCTGCGGCCGATCTCGACGGCGGCACGTCCACCCACTCCCGCGTCCACTTCGTCGAAAACGAAGGTGGGGACGGGGTCCACGGCGGCCAGCACCACTTCAATGGCGAGCATGACACGCGAGAGTTCACCGCCGGACGCACCCTTGCCCAGCGGCCGGGCCGGCGCGCCGGAGTGGGGCTGCAGGAGGAAACTGATCTCGTCAGCGCCGTATGGGGTTAGCTGGCCGGCCGGCTCGATGGTGATGATCATGGTGGCATCGGCCATGGCCAGCGCCTTAAGCTCCGCGCTGACCCGGGCCGAGAGGTCCTTGGCGGCCTTGCCCCTGATCTTGCTGATGGCGGCCGCCTGCTTCTGCAGGTCCGCCTCGGCCTTCACCACTTCCGCGTCCAGGGTTTCGATCCGGGTGGAATCGTCCTGCAGTTCGTCGTAGCGGACGCGGGCGTTCTCTGCCCAGGCCAGGACCTCGTCGATGGTGGGTGCGTACTTGCGGACCAGTTTGGCCAAGGCTGCCCGCCGGTCCTCAATTTCGGCGAGCCGTTCCGGCCCTTCCGTATCCAGGCCGGCCTGGTAGCTGGCCAGCTCCGTAGCGATATCGTTCAGCAGGAAGCCCACCTCGGCCAGCCGCGCAGCCGCCGAACCCAGCTCGGCGTCGTGCTCTGCCACCTGCTCCAACGTCCGCTTGGCTGCGTCCACCAGGGTGGTGGCGTCCCCCGCCTCGCCGAAGTCCTCGGCAATGAGGGCCTGGTGGGCGGTGCTTGCTGCGATGCGGAGCTCCTCCACGTTGGCGAGCTTGACGGCCTCTGCCTTGAGCAGCTCGTCTTCCCCCGGCTGCGGATCCACCTCGTCAATCTCGGCGAGGGCCGCCTCAAGCGATTCGGCCTCGCGCAGCCTGTCCCTGGCAGCACTGCGGAGCGTGTCCAACTCCGCCTGGCTGGCCTTCCAGTGGCTGTAGAGGTCCTGGTAGGCGGCCAGCGGGCCAGCCAGAGCGTCACCCGCGAACTTGTCCAGGGCACCGCGCTGGGCGGCGGCCCCCTTGAGCCGGATCTGGTCCGACTGTCCGTGGACCACCACGAGGGTCTCGCCGATCTCGGCAAGGACGCCCACCGGCGCGGCCCTGCCGCCCAGGAAGGCACGGCTGCGGCCGTCCGAACCAAGGCGGCGGGCCAGGATCAGCTCGGCGCCGCCGTCGAACTCTTCCGCCTCGGCACCTGCCTCCTGTGCCCGGGCAATGGCGGGATGCCCGGCGTCGAGCTTCAGCACTGCTTCAGCCGTGGCACTTTTGGCGCCACTCCTGACGGCGCCGGCGTCGGAGCGGGCACCGAGGAGGAGCCCGACGGCGGTGACCACCATGGTCTTGCCCGCACCTGTCTCACCTGTCACCACACTCAGGCCTGGCCCGAGCGGCAGCGTTGCGTCAGTGATGACGCCAAGATCGCGGATTCTCAGTTCTTCAAGCATGGCTTCACTTTGCGGTCGGCGGATCGGTTTCTACATCAGGCAGCTCAGCCTGCGGCACCTGGAGCGGAGGCATGGGGCGCGGCGTCCGGATGATGGGGATAGGGCCGGTGTGGACGGCTTCAGCCTTGGGAACCGGGCCGCGCCAGCCGTGGATCGGCAGCTCAAACTTACGCACCAGCCGCGCGGAAAACGGCGTCTGGTGCGTCCGCGCCAGCCTCACCGGGGTGGCGGATTTCGTCACTTCGACCCTTGCGCCCGGCGGCAGGTCCACCGAGCGCCTGCCGTCACACCACAGGACGCCCTGGGCATCAGTGCGGCCAAGGACCTCCACCGCAAGCCGGGAACGGGGCGAGACCACCAGGGGTTTGGCAAAGAGGGCATGGGCGCTGATGGGGACGATGACCAGGGCCTCCACCTCAGGCCAGACAACGGGGCCGCCGGCAGAAAAGCCGTAGGCCGTGGAACCGGTAGGCGTGGCCAGCACAATGCCGTCGCAGCCAAAGGATGTCAGCGGACGCTCATCCACCTCGGTGACCACCTCCAGCATGCGTTCGCGGTTGGCCTTCTCGATGGCGGCCTCGTTCAGCGCCCACGTGTGCCAGATCTTCTGGCCGCGGACCCACACCTGGACATCGATGGTCATGCGCTCTTCCACTGTGTACTCACGGCTGGCGATCCATTCGACCGTCTGGGCCAGGTCCGCCCGCTCGCTTTCGGCGAGGAATCCCACGTGGCCAAGGTTCACGCCGAGCAGCGGAACATCCACCTCGCGGACAAGCTCGGCCGCGCGCAGGATGGTGCCGTCGCCGCCGAGGACCATGACGAGTTCAACGTCCGGGAGCTGGACATGGTCGTGGAGGACCTCCACGGGCTGCGCCAGGTGCCCGAAGAACCGCTCCATGTCCCCAAGTTCGGACTCCTGCATGACGGGCACGATGCCCGAGGCATGAAGCAGGGCGCACGCCTCCCAGGCGGCTTTCAGCGAGTCCTCGCGGCCGGTATGGGCGAGGACCAGTACACGCCTGCTCATCAGGTTCCGCTCTCTAGTGGTTTGGCCAGATACGTCCGAGCAAGGCAGCGGCCGCTGCCTCCCGCTCTTCGATCTTAGGCAAGTCTTGGGTCATCCTGCGTTTTATCCACAGGAAGTATTCAACGTTTCCGTCCTGGCCGGGCAGCGGACTTTGCGCGAGGCCCCTTAGGTCGAGCCCGGCGTCGAGCGCCGCCTTGGCCACCTTCTCCACCGCCAGCCGCCGTTCACGCTCGGAGGTCACCACGCCGGTGCGTCCCAGCCGGTCCTTCCCGATTTCGAACTGCGGCTTCACCATCAGCACCAGGTCCCCGCCGGGTTCAGTGCATTCCGCAAGTGGACGGACCACGAGGGTGAGGGAGATGAAGGACAGGTCAGCCACTGTGAGCTCGGCGGGACCGCCTATGTCCGCGGGCGCCATGTAGCGGACGTTCAGTCCCTCGTGGACCTCCACGCGCGGATCCTCCCGGAGCTGCGGCACCAGCTGGCCGTGCCCGACGTCGACCGCCACCACCTGTTCCGCACCGCGCCTCAGCAGCACATCCGTGAAGCCCCCGGTGGAGGCTCCGGCGTCGAGGCACCTTTTTCCCGTTGCCGAAACCTCGGGGAAAGCGTCAAGGGCGCCGGCCAGTTTGTATCCTGCGCGGCTGGCATAGGCGTCATGTTCGTCATGTTGAACGGCAAGGTCCCTGTCCTCATCAACCTGGAGGGACGCCTTGGCGAGGACCTGACCGGCGGAGCTGACTTTGCCTTCGGCGATCAGGGCGGCGGCGTGGGTGCGGGACCGTGCAAGGCCGCGGGCAACCAGCGCCTGGTCGAGGCGGACCGGCATCAGGCGGCACCGTCAGTCGGACCGCTGCCCGGATCACTGTTGGCGGGATCACTGTTTAGTGCGGCGAGCAGTTCATCGTGGAGTTCGTTGTAGACGGCCTCATGCTCTGCCACCGGGACCTGGGGCAAGGCCACAAGCCTAGCCAGGGCGTGCGCCACCGCCGGGTCCGAGACACCCGCGTCGCCGGTTTCAGGCCAATCCAGGGAAGGCTGGGCTGCTGCGGATTCGGGTTCGGTCAGCTCAGTCATTCCACCAGTCTAGTGATCCAACCAGACGAGTTCGGGCGCCTGGGGTGCGGCCGCGTCCGGGGTGGCTGCCCACCAGGCTGCGCACGCGGCACGCCAGGAATCCAAGTTGTCCTGGCTTCCTATGATGCCTACTGCGCCGTTGGCCACGCGGGCGGTGGCCTCACCGCAGGCGTACGTGCCGTCGTCGTGCGTGACTTCCGGGTACGCCCTGTGCAGGTCCGCAAGGGAGCTGATGATGTAGTCCGGGCGCTCGGCGGCGCGGGCAGCCAGGATGGTTTGCCGGGTATCGACGCCGGTCAGTACCGCCACGGTAGCGAAGCCCGCGTTGTTCCCGCCCAGGATGTCCGTGTCCAGCCGGTCACCCACCACCAGGGGGCGCTCCGCTCCCAGCCGCTTGGCTGCAGAGTGGAACAGAGGCGCTTCGGGCTTGCCGGCCACCTGCGGGGTTTGGCCTGTTGCGGCTGCAACAGCCTGCACCAGCGTGCCGTTCCCCGGGGCGATGCCGCGGGCCTGCGGTATGGACATGTCGGTGTTCGTGGCCACCCAAAGAGCCCCTGCATTCACGACGTAGGTGGCTTCGGCGAGGTCCTTCCACCCAATCTCGGGGTTGAAACCCTGGACCACGGCTACCGGGTCCTCGTCCTGGCCGTACACCGGCACCAGGCCCACGAGCTCGATTTCCGCGGCCAGCGCCGGGCTGCCGGTGATCAGGACCCTGGAGCCCGGAGCCAGCAGGGAGGCGAGCAGGTCCGCGGCGGCCTGCGAGGAACTGACAACCTGCCGGTCCTCCGCAGGCGCCCCGAGTTCCCGGAGGTGGGCAGCCACCTGTGCGGGTGAACGGGATGCATTGTTGGTCACATAGCCCAGCCCCACGCCAAGGCCGGAGAGCTGCTTCAGGGACTCAACCGCACCGGGGATGGCGTGCGGTCCGGCGTAAACCACGCCATCCAGGTCGGCCAGGAGTGCATCGAACAGGGAAATCAGGGGAACGTCACTCATCCGTCAGTCTTCCCGGCGGTCCTGCTGGTCCCCGGCCTGGTATTCCAGTCCGGGTTCACCATCGTGTCCAGCTTCGGCCTCGGCTCCGGACTCGGCCTCCTCGGAGGTGTCCAGCTCGTCCGGCTCCACCGAGTCCTCGTCGGATTCGGTGTCGTCGGAGGCGAAATAGTCGGTCTCCTGGTCGTCGATGCTGGCGTCCTGTGGTTCAGAAGACTCTGCAGCGGTAACGGCCTCAGCTGCGCTGGCGCCTGATGCCGTATCGGTGGAGGATGTGGCGCCCTTGGCGGTTTCTGATGCCTGGGAAGCACGGTCCAGCAGGCGGCGGCGCTCGGCTTCCTCCCTGGCCTCTTCCTCTTCATCCCAGCCGAGGTCAATGATGTCCGGCTCTTCGTCCACGCCCTGGCCCAGTGCGTTCTCCGCTACGACGGCCTGCTTCCGCCATTTCTCGGCTTCAGCTTCGCGGCCCACGCCGGCGAGGGCGTCAGCGTAGGCACGGAAAAGCCGGGGGCTGTAGGAGAACGCCCGGTTGATGTCCAGTTGCGGGATTTCCAGTTCGGCTACCGCAGCATCCAGCTGGCCAAGATCGGTCCGGGCACCGGCGGCGACGATAGCAAGTTCGGCTTTCCCGGGGGCATCCAGGTCCTGGGCTTCCTCGGACCGGGCTACATCCAGCGCACGGTCAGGGCGGCCCAACCCACGCTCGCAGTCAGCCATGACCGGGAGGTGGACGTTGGAGCCGCTGATGCGGCGGTAGGTGCGGAATTCCCGTAGGGCTTCGCCGTAGTGGCCTGCTGCGTAAGCTGTCAGTCCGACGGCTTCGCGGACCGCAGCGAGCCTGCCACCACGCCGGCTGGCAGCCAGCGCGTGCTGGAACGCGAGTTCCGGTTCTTCGTCGATCAGCCGGCCGGCCATCACCAGGTGGCGGGCAACCCACTCCGCACTCTTGGCTTCGAGGGTCTTGATCTGGTGCTGGGTTGCGCGGTCCAGTTCCTTGCCCGTGACGTCTTCATCGATTTCCGGGGAACGCTCCCGGTCCGGACGGTTGGCGCTCCGCAGGTCCCGGGCGTTGGGCACCCGGACGGGACGTTCTTCCTGGCGGTCCCGCCCAAAGTTGCGTGGTCCGGCATTGTCCCGGCTGGAACCACGATCGAAGCTGCGGGGCGCGCGGTCCTGGCGGTCGTCCCGGGCGGCCCGGTCCCCACGGTCAGTCCGGTCACCGAAAGGCTTCCGGTTCTCGCCTCCGCCGAAGCCGCGGCGGTCCCCCTCGCTGTCACGGCGAGGACGGTCACCAAAGGGCTTCTGGTCACGGTCACCGAACGGCTTGCGGTCACGATCGCCGAACGGTTTCCGGTCACCAGTGCCGCCGAAGGGCTTCCGGTCACGGTCACCAAAAGGCTTCCGCTCTCCACCGCCGAAACCACGCCGGTCCCCTTCACCGTCACGGCGCGGACGATCACCAAAAGGCTTCCGGTCACGGTCACCAAAAGGCTTCCGCTCTCCACCGCCGAAACCACGCCGGTCCCCTTCACCGTCACGGCGCGGACGATCACCAAAAGGCTTCTGGTCACGGTCACCGAAAGGCTTCCGGTCACGGTCACCAAAAGGCTTCCGCTCTCCACCGCCGAAACCACGCCGGTCCCCTTCACCGTCACGGCGCGGACGATCACCAAAAGGCTTCTGGTCACGGTCACCATACGGCTTCCGGTCACGGTCACCAAAAGGCTTCCGCTCTCCACCGCCGGAGGGACGTCCGGACGACTCGCCGCCGCGGCTGGTGCGGGAGCGGAAACCGCGGGGGTCCCCGCCTGAATTGTTGTTGCCACGGAACCCGCCGCGGTCATTTCCGCCCCGGTTGCCGCCGCCGTTGTGCTCAGCCATGTGGATTCCTCCTGTTGTGAGCCGACCACTGGCGCAACTGCAGCCGCTCGTATCCGTGTTTCGTTTCCTACGCAACCCGAAATCAAGCGCTTCGAAGTCCGTACATCTTCATCAATTCTAGTGGAGCCGCCCAACGGGGCAGGACGAGAACAGCCCCGGCACCGGCATCGTGGCAATATTCACACGCTCTCTCACTCGATGCGGGGTTTCGGGGGACGCTCTCTCACTCGATGTGGGGTATCTACCAACGCTCTGTCAGGTCCCATGGGATTGGTAGAGGGCCCGGGCCTGTTCCCTTGAGGGAGTGGAAGAGGACGCAGAAAAGCGTGTGTCTATTGCTCTTCACACCTGAGGGCGTATTTGTGGCCGAAGATCGGTGGGTGCGTCGGTTCCGGGTCAGCGATGCGCAAACGCAGCCCACGTCCCGATCTTGGGCCATCGTTCACAGAGGACTTTTCGCGTACCCGCTCACACACGTCCACGGCGCACTCGGTAAAGCAGGTGTAGTAGCACCCGCTTGCCCTGAATCACTGCGTAGGGATCCTCCAACAGGTGCTGTACGTCGTCCACCCAAAGTAGTGCTTGCCGGACCCGAACACGACGGGCACGACGTCCATCCGCACCTCCTCGACCAGGCCCAGGGCAAGCACCTGGCCACCGACGCCACCAGCGGCGACCTCGACGATACGGTTACCAGCAAAGCTCTTGCGCTGTGGCCATGCCTGCCTGACGCCGTCGATGACAATTAAACGGCGCCTCGGAGTCCCAGCCCTCGGGCTTCCGCCGGTGCGTCACGTGGGCAAGCCGGCCCGCGGGCACCCGCCCCTTAGAGCAGTGAGAGAGGGTCCCCCCGGGAGGGCACATTAAGTGAGAGAGCGTCCCCCCGGGGGAGGGCGCGGTGAGTGGGAGAGCGTCCCGCGGGGGGAGCGGTGAGTGGGAGGGGGTCCCGGGTG
>NZ_VDEV01000012.1:0-416966 GCF_006151685.1 Arthrobacter sp. BB-1 | reverse complement strand
TTCGAATATTCCCGAAACAATTCATTCAATGAATTTCTATTTCGTATTTCTTCGCTGCGATGTTTCAATCTTATTTCATTCATTTTCACTTTGCAAATCCGGTTGTTTTCCCGGAATTCACTCTGGAGAATGAATCCGCCCATCAGAAAGTGAAGCATTTCTTCCTTCAGTGCTTCCGCACATCGTGAAGCTGCTTCACTTTTTGTTTGGGGGTTTGTCGCTATTTTTCCGCTTCAGCGGCGGCGACTCAGAAAACATTACACGCTCCCCCGCGGCCGTGCAAATCGGCTGCGGAGGAGCGTGCAAGGCGTCTTCTCGGGCGGGTGAAAGCCTAGGGAACCAGGACTTCCACCGTGGCAAGGTTCTTCTTTCCGCGGCGCAAAAGGAGGTACTGCCCGTGCAGGAGTTCGGACTCTGAAATCACGGCTTCAGGGTCGGAGACCTTCTCGTTGTTGACGTAGGCTCCGCCTTCGCCTACAGTGCGTCGAGCCGCCGACTTGCTTTCGGAAAGACCCGAAGCAACCAGCAGGTCCACGATTCCCATGGCATCCACCTGCACGGTGGCGGAGGGAAGCTCGGAGGTGGCCGCCTGGAGGGTGGACTTGTCGAGGGCAGTAAGGTCACCGTTGCCGAACAGCGCTGCGGATGCCGCAATAACCTTTTCCGTGGCGTCGACCCCATGCACGAGGGACGTCACTTCGTAGGCGAGCTTGCGCTGGCCTTCACGGGCGAAGGGGCGCTCAGCCACAGCTACGGCAATTTCTTCGATCTCAGCCCGAGTAAGGAAAGTGAAGACCTTCAGCCGGTTCACAACATCGGCATCCGCCGTGTTGACCCAGAACTGGTAGAAGGCATACGGGCTGCACATGCCGGCGTCGAGCCAGATGGCGTTGCCCTCGCTCTTGCCGAACTTGGTGCCGTCAGCATTGGTGATCAGCGGGGTTCCCAGGGCATGGACGCTCTTGCCCTCCACCTTGCGGATCAGCTCGGTTCCGCTGGTGAGGTTGCCCCACTGGTCGGAGCCGCCGGTCTGCAGCACGCAGCCGTAATCGCGGTAAAGCTGGAGGTAATCCATCCCCTGCAGGATCTGGTAGCTGAATTCTGTGTAGCTGATGCCCTCATCCGAGCTCAGCCGGGAGGCCACGGCGTCCTTGCGCAGCATGGTTCCCACGCGGAAGTGCTTTCCCACGTCGCGCAGGAAGTCGATGGCGCTCAGCGGCGCTGTCCAGTCCAGATTGTTGACCATCCGGGCTGCGTTGTCGCCCTCGAAGCTGAGGAACCGGCGGACCTGCGCCTGGAGGTAGCCCACCCACTCGGCCACGGTGTCCTTGGTGTTCAGGGTGCGCTCGGCGGTGGGGCGGGGATCGCCGATCATCCCGGTGGAACCGCCCACAAGCCCGAGCGGCTTGTGGCCGGCCAGCTGCAGCCGCCGCATAAGCAGGAGCTGGACGAGGTTGCCCAAGTGCAGGCTCGGCGCGGTGGGATCAAAGCCGCAATAGTACGTCACCGGCCCACCGGCGAGCAGTTTTTCGAGCTCTGCTTCATCGGTGGAGACGTGGACCAGGCCACGCCATTTCAGCTCCTGCCACACGTTGGCAAAAGTGGGGTCGTTCTGCTGCGATTCGAGGCTGTTGAGTTCTGGCACGCCTTCTAAGTTAGCAGTATTGCGCCACGCCGGATCAGCGCTTGATCCCGGCCGGCACAGGTTCCGATGCGATAAGCCGGAGCCGCTGGGTGGCACGGGTCATCGCCACGTACAGGTCCCCCACCTTGCCGTGCTCGTGGTTGAGCATCATGGACGGCTCAAGCACCACGACGCCGTCGAACTCCAGGCCCTTCGCTTCACGCGGGCTGATCACCACGATGTCCTGCTCATAGCTGCCGGCACCTGTTCCTACGCGGCGCCCGTAGGCGGCGCGCAGGGCTGCGGTGGCTTCCGGCAGGAAGGCGCCGTCCGCGATGACGGCGAGGAGCCCGCCGTCGAGCGCGTCCAGTTCCTCGGACAGGACCTCAACAAGGCGGCTGACAACCTGGCCCCGCTCCACCTCATCAATGATGGGCGACCAGCGCCCTTCGCGGACAGCCTTGGGCGCCGAGACCACCAGTCCGGCAGCGTTGGCCATCCGGACCGCGGCTTCGGCGATCTGTGAGGGAGTCCGGTAGTTGACCGTCAGCTCCTCCAGCTGCCAGCGCTCACCGAACATCGGAGCAAGCGCGCCCTGCCACGAATTGGCCCCGGCAACTGAGCTCGTCTGCGCGATGTCCCCGACGATCGTGAAGGACTTCAGGGGGCAACGGCGGACCAGCAGTCGCCACTGCATGGGCGAAAGCTCCTGCGCCTCGTCCACCACGATGTGGCCAAAGGCCCAAGTGCGGTCGCTGGTGGCACGCTCGGCCGCGGTCTGCCGCGCTTCCTGCTCCTGGTTCTGCTCGGCCAGTTCCTCGGCAGACATCAGCGGGTCCACGCCGGCCGCCTCCATGTTGACCAGCGTCTGCTTCGCGTTCGCAAGGTCCCGGGCACGGTCGTGTTCCTGCTGGGCGAGTCCACGCCCGGCCGCCGCATCAAGCTCGCCGAGCAGCTCGGCAGCCTCATCCAGCAGGGGCACGTCGGATTCCGTCCAGGGCGCGTCCGCGGGGCGCAGCAGCAGGGCACGCTCCGCGGCGGTCAGCTTGGGCGTGCAGGCTTCCAGGATTGCCGGCTTGCTGAAGAGCTCGGAGATCAGCTTTTCCGGTGTCATGGGCATCCAGCAAAGGTTGAGGGCGATCCGCACGTCACGCGCGCTGCGCACATCTTCAGCCAGGTAGGAGCGGTCGGCGTTGTTGCCGATGTTCCCGGCCTCAACGAGCTCGGTCATCTGTTCGGTCAGTTCCCGCAGCAGGATCTTGACGAACGTCACGCGTGCCTCGTTGTGGGGCTTGCCGGTGGAGCGTGCCCGTTCCCGTGCCCGGCGCACCTGGCGCTGGGTCAGCACGAGTTTGCGGCCGTCGACTTCGAGGATCCGGTCCTCGGCGGGCATCCGCTGCCGGTTGGCCACGGCATTTGCCACGACGCCGGCCATGTCCAGCCGCCCCTTGATGGCGGCAACTGCGGCGTCCGGCTCGGGCACAGCGTGGATTCCGGGCATAAGACGGCCCAGGCTGGCCATGACCACGCCGGTCTCGCCGAGGGATGGCAGCACCCGTTCGATGTACTTCATGAACGACGACGACGGGCCCACCAGCAGTACGCCGGCGGTCTTGAGGCGGTCGCGGTGGGTGTAGAGCAGGTAGGCGGCGCGGTGCAGGGCAACGGCGGTCTTGCCGGTGCCGGGCCCGCCCTGCACCACCAGCGCACCGGAAATCGAGGAGCGGATGATGCGGTCCTGCTCGGACTGGATGGTGCTGACGATGTCCGACATCCGGCCGGTGCGCTTGGAATTCAGCGCGGCCAGGAGGGCGCCCTCGCCCTGCAGCGATTCGTTGTCGGCAAGCATGCCCGCATCAAGGACGTCATCCTCGATGGCCTTCACCTCACGCCCCTGCAAAATGAGGTGCCGGCGGCGACGCACGCCCTGCCGGTCAAACGCGGTGGCCTGGTAGAAATGGCCGGCCTCGGGCGCGCGCCAGTCCACCATCAGCCGTTGCAGGTCCTCGGTGGTGAGGCCGATACGGCCTATGTACTGCGCTTCCCCCGAGTCCAGGTCCAGGCGGCCGAAGACCAGCCGGTCGTCCACGGCATCGAGCTGTGCCAGGCGGTCCTCATACAGGGCCGCGAATGCGTCACGCTCGGAGACGTTCTGCATGGTGCCCACGGCCCCGGCCCGGCGGACCTGCGCCAGCTGGCGGCGTTTTTCCTCGCGCAGCTCTTCCAGCCGCGCATACAGGCCGGCAACATAGTCCCGTTCGTGGGCCAAATCGGCGTCGAGCATTTAACGTTCCCCTATCGCAAAAGACAGACCTACCATTCTACAACCATTTCCGTTAATGCCTGTGAAACCCGGCCGGATCCGGTTTTGCCCTCTTGGGCTTGGCTGCCTTGTACTGGGAGACGGTGGGGTCGCCGGTGATCCAGAAGCGCCACGAGTACCGGTCCGTTCCGCCTGCACCGGAGACCCCCACCCGGGGGCCTGAACTGACCGGCTGGCTGGGGCGGGGCGGAAGCACCAGCCCGAAAGGCGGGGTCAGCGCATCGCGTCCGCTGTCCGCCGTCGTCATGCCCATAGCCTTGGCCAGCCGGGCGGGGCCCCTTGCGAGGTCGGCGGGGCCCTTGGAGGTGGGGCGCCGGCGCCGCGCCAGTTCCACGCCGTCCACGATCTCCCCGGCCCGCAACAGCAGGGCCGAGGCCGTTCCTTCCGGTCCGCACACGAGGTTGGTGCAGTGATGCATTCCGTAGGTGAAGTAGACGTAGAGGTGTCCGGCCGGGCCAAACATGGGTGCATTGCGGGGCGTGGGCCCGCGGTAGGTGTGGGATCCGGGGTCAGGATGCAGGGAATCCTCGGGCCCCAGGTAGGCCTCCACCTCGGTGAGCCGGACGGACACCGTGCCCTCCCGCGACTCGTGCGTCAGCACCGCGCCCAGCAGCAGCGGGGCCAGCTCGCGGGCATCCCCGGACAGGAAATCCCTCAGCGATGCGCCGGCCAGCGGATTTCTGCTCATGGCGAGACTCTATCCAAAGCCGGACGCCAAAACCGGGAATTCCGGTATCAGCAGGGGAAACGGCCGTGTCCGATTTCCGCTAGCCGGGGCACTGCCCGGCTGGCAGGATGGAGGAATGGACTTCTGGCAGCGCTACCGGGCAATCGATGCCCGGGACACCCGGTTCGACGGGCAGTTCTACACTGCCGTCCGGACAACGGGCATCTACTGCCGCCCCTCCTGCCCGGCCAGGACCCCCAAAGCAGCCAACGTCACGTTCTACGAAACCTCCGCCGCAGCCCACGACGCCGGCTACCGGGCCTGCAAGCGCTGCCTTCCGGAGGCGGTTCCGGGGACACCCGCCTGGAACCTGCGCCAGGATATTGCCGGGCGAGCCATGCGGCTCATTAACGACGGCGTGATCAACCGGGACGGCGTGGAGGGCCTGGCCGCCCGCCTGGGCTATTCGTCCCGCCAGCTCAACCGCATCCTCACCCAGGAACTGGGCGCGGGGCCATTGTCGCTGGCCCGGGCCGGCCGGGCGCAGACCGCCCGGACCCTGCTGGTGTCCACCACCATGAAGCTGGCGGACGTCGCGTTCGCGGCGGGCTTCAGCAGCGTCCGGCAGTTCAACGAAACCATGCTTGAGGTCTTCGGCATGACCCCCACTGCGCTGCGGGCGGCCCGGCAGCCGAAGGCCCCCGCCGGGTCCACGGCCATCACCCTCCGCCTCCCCTACCGGGAACCTTTCGACCCCGGGATTTTCACATTCCTGGCCGTGCGCGCCGTGCCTGGAATCGAAGTTGGAACCACGGCGTCCTACGCCCGAACGCTGCGGCTTCCCCACGGGGACGCGCGGTTCCGGGTGGATTACGACGACGGCGGGCCCGGGCGGCCGCTGACCCTCACCATCGGCGCGGTGGACCTCCGCGACCTGCCGGCCTTGCTGAGCCGCGTCCGGAGGCTGTTCGACCTGGACGCTGACCCGCTTGCCATTGACAACGCGCTGGCCGGGGACAGCCGGCTTGCGGATGCGGTGGCAGGTGCCCCCGGAATCAGGATGCCCGGAGCGCTGGATCCCGCGGAAATGCTGGTCCGGGCGATGGTTGGGCAGCAGGTGACCGTCGCTGCGGCGCGGACCGCACTCACCCAACTGGCCGCCGTCGGACGCCCCAGCCAAAGCCCCGGCGAGGGCCTTGACCGCATGTTCCCCACGGCAGCGGAGATCGCTGCAGACGGCCACGCCCTCCTGCGCGGACCCCGGAAGCGCACCGAGGCGCTCCTCGCAGCCGCTTCCGCCCTCGCGGAGGGTAGGCTCGACTTCGGCTACGGCGACGACCCGGCCAGCCTGGCCGCCAAGCTGCTGCCCCTGGCGGGGGTTGGACCGTGGACGGTGGGCTACCTCACCATGCGGGTGCTCGGCGCCCCGGACGTATTCCTGGCCAACGACGCGGCGGTGCGGAACGGGATCAAGGCACTGAGCGGCATGGCGGAGGCCGTGGCGAATGCGGGACCTGGTCTCCCGGGTGCTGCGGGCCGAACCCCGGACTTCCGAGAGGTCAGCCCGTGGCGCTCCTATGCCACCATGCACCTGTGGCGGGCGGCGGCCCCGCCCACTGCCGGCGCGCGTCCGCGGGCAGCGCTTGCCGCGGCAGGCACCAGCAGAGCACGCACCAGCACAGCAGAGAAAGCGAACCGATGAAGGCCCAGTTGCTCCAGATGTCCACCCCGGACGGACCGTTCACCATCCTGGCCCAGGACGGCGTGGTCCTCTCCAGCGGCTGGACCGGCAAGTCCGGCGACCTGACCGGGCAGATCCACCCCTCCCTGCGGCCCGCTTCGGTTGAACTGGTCACCGACCTTGGGGAAATCTCGGCTGCCGTGGAGGCGTTCTACGCGGGCGATCCGGCGCCGGCCATGCAGGTGCCGGTGAGGCAGAAGTCCGGGCCGTTCCGCGCCCACGCCTGGGACGTGCTCCGGCTGGTGCAGCCTGGATCCCCCGTGACGTACACGGAGTATGCCGGGCTGGCCGGCAACCCGAAGGCCGTCCGGGCGGCGGCCAGCGCCTGCGCCTTCAATGCCGCTGCCCTGTTTGTTCCCTGCCACCGCGTGATCCGGACGGACGGGTCGCTGGGCGGCTTCCGGTGGGGACTGCCCATCAAACAGAGCCTGTTGGCGCGCGAAGCCGCCTGACAAGCCGCCTGACGAACGGGAACCCTGCTATTTGGATGCAGGGGTCCCGGCCGGCCAGGGCAGCAGCGGCGGCAGGTCGACGCCGTCGGCCGCGGCGGAAGCCCGCAGGCTCCCCAACGTGGGTGTGCGGCCGGCCAGCCAGGCGGCGATATCGGTGACCATGCCGCTGACCACGGTGGACCGGTTGCCGCTGCCGATAGAGACGGGCGGCAGGCCAAGCGGCTGCAGGACCAGCTTCTCCTCCGGCGGGACGCGGGCTGCGAGGAAGTCGAACAGGTGCTCGCAGAACGGCCGGCTCCAGGTTTCCGGTCCCCTGCCGGTCAGCAGGTCGGAGTTATGGATGACGAGCTCGCGCCAGAGGGCCAGGCCACCGTCCAGGACCACCCCGCCCCGATAGGAAATGGGCGCCCACCAGCCGGTGCGGTTGGCCGAAGAATCCTTGATGCCCGGCAGCGCATCGAACGCCCGCAGGACACGCTCCAGGGCCGCGGCCAGGTCCGTCCGGTGCGTAGCGGCATCGTGGCCCGCCGCCATGTCGATCGCCTTGTTCCGGCCGTCCATGCCGCCGTCGTACAGCTCAATTTTTTCCCCGCGCGCCGCGTACTCAAGCTGCCGTGCCATGGCGTTCGAGATGCCCGTGAGGTGGGCCAGGACGTGTCCGCGCGTCCAACCGGGCAGGGCGGACGGAGCCTTCACGTCCGCATCGGTGAGCTTGGCGGCGTCGGCGGTGACGTCATCGGCAGCTTGATGGATTCCGGCGAGCAGTGCGTCAGGTGCGGGGGCGGTCATGGCGCCCAGCCTAGTCCAGCCGCGCGCCGTCCGCGCCCAGGCGGTGGCGGATATGGTTGCCGTCGTTGCTGGCCTGCCAGAACTCGATCTCACTGGGGCGGATGGCGTACAGCTGCCACTCAGGGTTGTCCCTGCCGTCCGCACGCGGCCGTTCGGCCCAGTCCCTGGCCGAGGCCTCGGCGGACAGCACGACGACGGGACCCGCCACGCGGACCTGCCGGCCCAGCGATGGCCAGTAGAAGTTGAGGGCGGCGTGCGGGTTGCCGCCCAGTTCCCTGCCCTTGCGCGACGCGCGGGACGTGGCAAAGTGCCAGCCGTCGTCGTCGATGTTCTTCAGGATCAGCATCCTGGACGAGGGCTGCTGTCCACCGCCGGAACCGGGGCCAACCGTGGCCAGGCTGCACGCATGCGGCTGCAGCTCTCCCGCCGCCAGGGCCTCGTCCAGCCACTGCTTGAAGAGCAGGACCGGGTCCTGCGGCGACTTGTCCGGATCGAAGCCGGGCAGGTCAGAGGGAAAGTCGGGCAGGGTGCGAAGGAACTTCCGGAAGGTTTCGCTCATGCGGCCATGGTAGCCCGGGCCTCCTCCCCGGCACCGCCCCAACGCTCTCTCACTTGATGCGTGAAAATGGCCAACGCTCTCTCACTTTCTCGGGGAAAGTGAGAGAGCGTTGGCTGGAAAGGCACGTTAAGTGAGAGAGCGTCGCTGTCAGGCTGCGTACTCCCGGGCGCCCGCGAGCTCCGCCTCCAGCGCAGCCAGTTGGCGTTCGACGGCGGCCGGTGCCGTTCCGCCTTGGGAGTTGCGGCTGTTGAGCGATCCCTCAGTAGACAGGACCGTGCGGACCTCCGGCGTGAGGTGCTCCGAGATGGCGGCGTATTCCTCATCCGTCAGGTCCCACAGCTCCACGCCGCGGGATTCCGCCTGCTTGACGGCCGCGCCGGACAGCTCGTGCGCCTCGCGGAACGGGACGCCCTGGCGGACCAGCCACTCCGCGATGTCCGTGGCCAAGGCGAAGCCCTGCGGCGCCAACGACTCCATCCGTTCGGTGTTGAACTTGAGCGTCGCGATCATGCCGGAGACCGCCGGGAGCAGGAGCTCAAGGGTATCCGCGGCATCAAAGACCGGTTCCTTGTCCTCCTGCAGGTCGCGGTTGTACGCCAGCGGCAGGCCCTTGAGCGTGGCCAGGAGCCCGGTCAGGTTGCCGATCAGCCGCCCCGCCTTGCCACGTGCCAGCTCCGCCACGTCCGGGTTCTTCTTCTGCGGCATGATGGACGACCCCGTGGAGTACGAGTCATGGAGCGTGACGAAGGAAAACTCCTTGGTGGCCCACAGGATGACCTCTTCGGAGATCCGGGACAGGTCCACCCCGATCATGGAGCAGACCCAGGCGAACTCGGCGAAGACGTCGCGGGACGCGGTACCGTCGATCGAGTTGTGCGCCGCCGAGAAGAATCCCAGGTCCGCCGCGACGGCCTCGGGGTCCAGCCCCAGTGAAGATCCCGCCAAAGCACCTGAGCCATAAGGCGAAACGCCCGCGCGCTTGTCCCAGTCCTGGAGCCGCTGCACATCGCGCAGCAGCGCCCAGGCGTGGGCCAGGAGATGGTGGCTGAGCAGCACCGGCTGGGCGTGCTGCAGGTGGGTTCGGCCCGGCATGGCAACGCCGTGGTGCGCCTTGGCCTGCTCAACGAGGGCATCCACGGTGGCCAGCACGCCGCGGGCGATGATCCGGGCGTGGTCGCGCAGGAACATCCGGCCCAGCGTGGCAACCTGGTCGTTGCGGGACCGGCCGGCGCGGAGCTTGCCGCCCAACTGTGCGCCGGCGCGCTCGATCAGCCCGCGCTCCAGCGAGCCGTGCACGTCCTCGTCGGATTCGGCCGGCACATAGGCGCCCGAGGCGACGTCCTCATCCAGCCGGGTGAGGGCCGCCAGCATGCCTTCCAGCTCGGCGTCGTCCAGCAGGCCCGCCTTGTGCAGCACCCGCGCGTGGGCCTTGGAGCCGGCGACGTCGTAGCGGGCCAGCCGCCAGTCGAAGTGGGTGGACTTGCTCAGGGCCGCCAGGGCATCGGCGGGGCCGCCGGCGAACCGGCCGCCCCACAGTGCACCGGTATTTGTAGCGCTTGTCACTGACCTGCGACCCGGATGTCGCGGCCGGAGGCAACCTTGGCGGACATGCCCCACAGCTCGATGAAGCCGCGCGCCATGGACTGGTCGAAGGTGTCGCCGGTGTCGTAGGTGGCCAGGTTGAAGTCGTAGAGCGACGTGTCGGAGCGGCGCCCGTTCACGATGGCCTGGCCGCCGTGCAGGGTCATGCGGATGTCGCCGGAGACGTACTTCTGGGTGTCCTCGATGAAGGCGTCCAGGGAGCGCTTGAGCGGGGAGAACCACTGGCCGTCGTACACCAGCTCGGCCCAGCGCTGGCCGACGGTTGCCTTGAAGCGGGCCTGCTCGCGCTCGATGGTGATGTCCTCGAGGTGCTTGTGCGCGGTGATCAGCGCCATGGCACCCGGTGCTTCATAGATTTCGCGGGACTTGATGCCCACCAGGCGGTCCTCGACGACGTCGATCCGGCCCACGCCCTGGGCGCCGGCGCGGCGGTTAAGTTCCTTGATGGCCTGCAGCGGGGTGACTTTCACGCCGTCGATCGCCACCGGAACGCCGGCTTCGAAGGAAATGATGACCTCATCCGGTGCCGGCGGGAACTCCGGGGTGGCGGTGTAGTCGTAGATGTCCTTGGTGGGGGCGTTCCAGATGTCTTCGAGGTAGCCGGTTTCCACGGCGCGGCCCCAGACGTTCTGGTCGATCGAGTACGGGTTCTTCTTGGTGGTCTCGATCGGCAGGCCTTTTTCCTCGGCGAACGCGATGGCCTTGTCGCGGGTGAGGGCAAGGTCGCGGACCGGAGCGATGCACTTCAGGTCCGGGCCCAGGGTCTGGATGCCCACTTCGAAGCGGACCTGGTCGTTGCCCTTGCCGGTGCAGCCGTGGGCAACCGTGGTGGCGCCGAATTCACGGGCAGCCTTGACCAGGTGCTTGACGATGACCGGGCGGGAGATGGCCGAGACCAGCGGGTAGTGGCCCTGGTAGAGGGCGTTGGCCTTGAGCGTGGGGACGCAGTACTCGTTGGCGAACTCGTCGGAGGCGTCGGCCACGTAGGCCTCGACGGCGCCGCAGCCCAGGGCGCGCTGGCGGATGGTCTCCAGGGACTCGCCGCCCTGTCCGACGTCGACTGCCACGGCGATGACCTCGGCGCCGGTGGCTTCGCCGATCCAGCCGATGGCTACTGAGGTGTCCAGGCCGCCTGAGTAGGCCAGCACGATGCGTTCAGTCACTTGGATGCTCCTTGGGATTGGGGGTTGTGGATGTTGTCTTCAAGCTTATTGCCCCGCTTCTTCAGCCAGTTGCAGGAACCTGGCGGCCAGGTCCTGGCCGCCCTCGGGGTCCCGGGAGACCAGCAGCACGGTGTCGTCCCCGGCGATGGTCCCCAGGATGGACGGCATCACCGAATGGTCAATGGCGAGTGCCAGGAAGTTGGCGGCGCCCGGCGGGGTACGGAGCACGGCGATGTTGGCCGAGGCCTCCGCCGTGACCAGCAGTTCACTGCAGAGCCGGGCCAGCCGGGCGTCCAGGATCTCCTGGCTCACCCCGCTTTTAGCGGCCCGCTCGCCGCCTTCACCGGGTACGGCGTAGACAAGCACGCCCTCCTTGCCGCGCACCCGGACAGCGCCGAGTTCCACCAGGTCCCGCGACAGCGTCGCCTGGGTGACCTGCACACCGTCGTCCGCCAGCAGGGCCGCCAGCTCAGCCTGGGAACGCACCGATTCACCCGTCAGGATGGCCGCGATCCGGGCCTGCCGGGCCGTTTTGGTTGCCGGGCTGGAGCCCGGCGACGCCGGTTGGGCAGACACTAGAACGTGCTCTCCCCGGTGCCTTCAACCGGAGCGAGGCCGTCAACGAAGGCCAGGCCGGACCGGTGCATCAGCCATGCCATCAGGGCCTTCTGGGCGTGCAGCCGGTTTTCGGCCTCGTCCCAGACGATTGACTGCGGACCGTCGATGACGCCCGCGGAGATTTCGTAGCCGCGGTAGGCGGGCAGGCAGTGAAGCACGACGGCGTCTTCCGCAGCCTGTGCCATTGCCGCCTCATCGACGGAGTACTCCCGGAACAGCTGGAGGCGGGCTTCCTTCTCGGCTTCCTGGCCCATGGACACCCACGTGTCCGTTGCCACGACGTCGGCCCCCTTCAGGGCCTCCGCCGCGTCACTGGTCACCAGCACCGAACCGCCGGTCTCCGCGGCGCGTTCCTCCGCGGCTGCCACGATGTCCGCTGCCGGGAGGTAGCCCTCGGGCCCGGCAATCCGGACGTGCATGCCGGCCGTGACTCCGGCCAGCAGGTAGGAGTTCGCCATGTTGTTGGCCGCGTCGCCCAAGTAACTCATGGTGAGCCCCTTGAGCTGGCCCTTGTGCTCCTTCACGGCCAGCAGGTCCGCGAGCAGCTGGCACGGGTGGTAGTCATCGCACAGCGCGTTGATGACCGGCACCTTGGAGTTCTCGGCCATGGCCACCAGGCCGGCATGGGCGCCGGTCCGCCAGACAATGGTGGACACCATGCGTTCCAGGACCTTGGCGGTGTCCTCCACGGACTCCTTGTGGCCGATCTGCGCCTCGCCCGGGTTGATGATCAGCGCATTGCCGCCCATGTCCGCGATGCCGGTGGCGAACGAAACGCGGGTCCGGGTGGAGGTCTTGTCGAAGATCACGGCCACGGTCTTGCGGCCGTTGCCCTCGGCAGCGAAAGGCTGCACGCTGTACGGCGCGGCCTTCATGCGGACGGCGAGGTCCAGGACCTCGGCCTGCTCTGCGGGGCTGAGGTCCGTGTCCTTGAGGAAGTGCCGGGTGGTGCCGGTGGCTGTTGTCACTGGGCGTCCTTAGCTGCTTGGAGGATGGCCGGGAAGGCGGCCAGGAAGGTGTCTGCCTGCGCTGCGGTGAGGACCAGCGGCGGCGCAAGCCGGATGGTGTGGGGACCCGGGCTGTTGACGATGAAGCCCGCGTCCAGGCCCGCCTGCACCACGGCGGGGGCCACGTCCGCGTCGAGGTCGAAGCCGATGAGCAACCCTTCGCCCCGGACTTCGGTGACGCCCGGGATGGCCCCCAGCGCGGAACGCAGGTGCTCCCCGACCGATACAACGTTCGCCAGGACGTCCTGGCTTTCGATCGCGTGGAGCGTGGCGAGGGCAGCTGCCGTGGCCACCGGATTGCCGCCGAACGTGGTGCCGTGCTGGCCCGCGGACAGCAACGACGACGTGTGGCCGCCGAACGTGACCAGCGCACCGATCGGGAAGCCGCCGCCAAGGCCCTTTGCCAAGGTCACGGCGTCGGGCATGATGCCTGCGTCCTCGCTGGCAAGCCACTTGCCGGTGCGCCCCATGCCGGTCTGCACCTCGTCCAGGATCAGCAGCGCCCCTACCCGGGCAGTGAGCTCCCGAGCGGCCCGAAGGTATCCGGACGGCAGGGGCCGCACGCCCGCCTCGCCCTGGATGGGTTCCAGGAAGACGGCGGCCACGGTTTCATCCACTGCGGCTTTGAGCGCCTCGACGTCCCCGAAGGGGATGTGCACCACGCCGCCGGGCAGCGGCTCAAACGGCTCCCGGTAGGCCTCCTTGGCGGTCAGGGCAAGTGCGCCCATGGTCCGGCCGTGGAACGCGCCTTCGAGGGCGATGATTTTGGTCCGCTTCACGCCGCTCCCACCCGTATTGCGGCGGGCCAGCTTGAAGGCAGCCTCATTGGCCTCGGTGCCGGAGTTGGTGAAGAACACCTTGGAACCGGCCGGCGCCTCGGTGAGGGCCAGGAGTTTTTCGGCGAGGGCGATCTGCGTGGGGCTGGTGAAGAAGTTCGAGACATGCCCGAGCGTGGCCAGCTGGCTTGAGATGACGGACGTGACGAAGGGATTCGCGTGGCCCAGCGCGTTGACCGCGATCCCGCCCAGGAGGTCCAGGTACTCCTTGCCGTCCGCATCCCAGACCAGGCAGCCGGCGCCCCGGACCAGCACACGCTGTGGAGTGCCGAACACGCCCATCAGGGAGGTGGAGTAGCGTGCCAGCCACTCGGAGCCGGCGTGGCCCGTGGTCTCCACGAGCTCCGTCACCGCTGACTTTTCCACCGCGTTCATCCGTTGATCTCCTCGTCCGGGACTACCTGCGTGCCGATGCCCGCCGTCGTAAAAGTTTCAAGAAGCATGGAATGGGGCAGGCGCCCGTCCACGATGTGCGCGCGTTCCACACCCTCGTCAATGGCCTTCAGGCAGGCTGCCATCTTGGGGATCATGCCTGATTCGAGCCGCGGCAGCATGTCCCGCAGTTCCGAGGCCGTAAGGGAGGAAATGAGGGAGGACTTGTCCGGCCAGTTGGCGTAGAGGCCTTCGACGTCGGTCAGGATCACCAGCTTGGAGGCGCCCAGCGCCGACGCAACGGCAGCCGCGGCGGTGTCCGCGTTGACGTTGAGGACCTGGCCGGTGGTCTGGAACCCTGCCGTGCCGAGGAAGCCGTCGCCGTCGTCCACGATCTCAGGCGCGACGGTGGAGATGACGGGGATGCGGCCGGCCCCGAGGATGTCCTCGATGCCTGCGGGATCGACGCCCACCACCTCGCCCACCAGCCCGAGGTCCACCTCTTCGCCGTCCACCACGGTCCCGGTGCGGACCGCGCGCAGCAGCCCGCCGTCTTCACCGGACATACCGACGGCGTAGGGGCCGTGGGAGTTGATCAGTCCCACCAGCTCGCGCCCCACCTGGCCGGTGAGGACCATGCGGACCACATCCATGGCCTCGGGCGTGGTGACGCGGAGGCCGCCCTTGAACTCAGACTCGATGCCCAGCCTGCCGAGCATGGAGTTGATCTGCGGGCCGCCGCCGTGGACCACCACGGGATGGATGCCCACGTGGTGGAGGAAGACAATGTCCTCGGCAAAGGCGCGGCGGAGCTCATCATTGACCATGGCGTTTCCGCCGTACTTGACCACCATGGTGGTGCCTGCGAAGCGCTGGATCCAGGGCAGGGCCTCAATCAGCGTCGCAGCCTTGTCCTGGGCGTCGGACATGCTGGTGGTTTCACGCGTCTGGGTGTTCATGCTGTCACTTTCCGCAACGGTTTCTGCCGGGGGCACGGGACCCTAGCTGGAGTAGGCGCTGTTCTCGTGAACGTAGTCGTGGGTGAGGTCGTTGGTCCAGATGGTGGCCTCGGCGTCTCCGGCCTGCAGGTCGATTTCCACCAGGACCTCACGCGGTTCCAGGTTCACCAGGCTGCGGTCATCCCCGATGCTGCCGTTGCGGCAGATCTGGATCCCGTTCATGGCCACATTCAGCTGGTCCGGTTCGAACGCAGCGTCGGTGGTGCCAACGGCGGAGAGCACCCGCCCCCAGTTGGGGTCCTTGCCGAAGATGGCGGCTTTGAAGAGGTTGGAACGGGCTACGGACCGGCTGACGGTTTCGGCGTCGGCTTCGCTGGCGGCATTGAAAGTGCGGATGGCGATGTCGTGGCTGGCACCCTCGGCGTCCGCGATCAGCTTGCGGGCAAGTTCGGCGCAGACCTTGATCAGGCCCTCGCCAAACGCTTCGGCGGAGGGAACAGCGCCGGACGCGCCGGAGGCCAGCAGCACCACGGTGTCGTTGGTGGACATGCATCCGTCGGAGTCGGCCCGGTCGAAGGTAATGCGCGTGGCGTCGCGGAGGACGACGTCGAGCATTTCCGGCTCCACCGTGGCATCCGTGGTGAGCACCACCAGCATGGTTGCCAGGCCGGGAGCGAGCATGCCCGCGCCCTTGGCAATGCCGCCGATGCTGAATTCCTGGCCGTCGGCGTCGCTGCCGATGAACAGCGCGGATTTCGGCACCGAGTCGGTGGTCATGATGGCCAGGCCGGCTTCGGGGCCGCCGTCGGTGCTGAGTGCGGCGGCGGCTGCCTCCACGCCGGGAAGGATCGTGTCCATGGGCAGCTGCTCGCCGATCAGGCCCGTGGAGCAGACAAACACATCCGTGGCGGAGATGCCCAGCACCTCCGCCACCTTTTCGGCAGTGCTGTGCGTGTTCTGGAAGCCGGTGGGCCCAGTGCAGGCGTTGGCGCCGCCGGAGTTGAGGATGACTGCGTCCACGCGGCCGTCGGAAACCACCTGGCGGGACCAGTGGACCGGGGCCGCAGCCACCCGGTTGCTGGTGAAGACTGCGGCGGCAGCCTTGGACGGTCCGTCGTTGACCACCAGGGCAAGGTCCGGGTTGCCGGAAGCCTTCAGTCCTGCGGTAATGCCGGCGGCCCGGAATCCGGAAGGTGCGGTAATGGTCACGGAGCTACTCCCTGCAGGTCAAGGCCGGCGGTTTCCGGCAGGCCGAGTGCGATGTTCATGGACTGGACGGCGCCGCCGGCGGTCCCTTTGGTGAGGTTGTCGATAACGCAGGTGACGATCACGCGGCCGGTGTGGGCGTCAAAGGCAAGCTGCATCGCAGCGTGGTTGGACCCCTGCACGGACTTGGTGGAAGGCCACTGGCCTTCCGGCAGGACGTGCACAAACGGTTCGTCCTCGTAGGCGTCGGTCCATGCCTGGCGCAGCTGTTCGGCCGTGGTGCCGTTGAGTGCCTGCGGCTTTACCCTTGCGGTCGCCGTGGTGAGGATGCCGCGGCTCATGGGCGCCAGGGTGGGTGTAAAGGACACCGTGACCTTCTCCCCTGCCGCGTTGGACAGTCCCTGTTCGATCTCGGGGGTATGCCGGTGTCCGCCGCCCACGCCGTAGGGGCTCATGGAGCCCATCACCTCGGCGCCGATCAGGTTCACTTTTGCGGCCTTGCCCGCGCCCGAGGTGCCGGAGGCGGACACGATCACGACGTCGTCGGGCTCCAGGAGGTGCGCGGCGAACCCCGGCGTCAAGGCCAGCAGGGCCGACGTCGGATAGCAGCCGGGCACGGCAATGCGGCTTGCGCCCTTCAGGGCCTCGCGCTGGCCGGGCAGTTCCGGCAGGCCATACGGCCAGGTGCCGGCGTGGGCAGAGCCATAAAACTTCTCCCAGACGGCAGGATCCTCGAGGCGGTGGTCAGCCCCGGCGTCAATGACGATGGTCCCCTCCGGGAGCTGGGCAGCGATTTCGGCCGAGGCACCGTGCGGCAGGGCCAGGAAGACGACGTCGTGGCCGGACAGGTTCTCCACGGTGGTGTCCTCGAGGATGCGGCTGGCCAGTCCGTGCAGGTGGGGCTGGAGCTCGCCGAGCCGGGAGCCGGCGTTGCTGTGGGCCGTGATGGCTCCAATGGTGACATCCGGATGTCCGGCGAGGAGTCGCAGGACTTCTCCCCCGGCATAGCCGCTGGCGCCTGACACTGCAACAGAAATAGTCATGGCCTCCACCTTACAGCAAGAATATTCACTAGTCCCGATATTTATGCATGCGACCATGGCGATTCGGCTCGGGGCCCCTGTTTCCCTTAGCAGGCTCCCTGCACGCTTTCCCTGCAGCTTTTCCCTGCAAGCTTTCCCTGCGGGGTTCCCTAGGATGGAACCTGCAGCCGGGGCTGGAAAGGCCGGGCCCGGGGAAGGAGAGCCATGACGCATGCAATCGTCGCACGGCAGGCGGGCGGCCCGGAAGTCCTCGAATATGTAGAGGTGGACCGGCCGCTCCCGGGCCCTGGCCAGCTGTTGGTCAAAGTTGGTGCGGCAGGAGTGAATTTCATCGATACCTACAAGCGCAGCGGCGTGTACAAGGTCCCGTATCCGTTTACGCCGGGCTCTGAGGCGGCGGGGACGGTTGCCGGACTTGGCGAAGGCGTGACCGGCTTCGCGGAAGGAGACCGGGTGGCCACCGCCGAGGGCACCGCCTGCTACGCCGGCTACGCGCTGGTGGATGCGGACAAGGCCCTGCCCGTGCCGGAGGGACTCGACGACCTCACCGCTGCCGCCCTCCCGCTGCAGGGAATGACGGCCCATTTCCTGATTAACTCCACTTTCAAGGTGGAGCCCGGGCACACCGTGCTGCTCCACGCCGGCGCCGGCGGTGTTGGCCTGCTGATGACCCAGCTGCTCAAGGCCAAGGGTGCCACCGTGGTCACCACCGTATCCACGGATGAAAAAGAACGGCTCGCCCTCGACGCCGGCGCGGACCATGTGCTGCGCTACGAGGGATTTACCGATGCCGTCAGGGACATCACCAACGGCAAGGGTGCCGACGTCGTGTACGACGGCGTGGGAAAGGACACGTTCGACGGCTCGCTGGCCGCCCTGCGCGTCAGGGGGACATTGGTGCTTTTCGGCGCAGCCTCGGGTCCCGTTCCCCCGGTGGACCCGCAGCGCCTTAACGCGGGCGGCTCGCTCTTCCTGACCCGGCCAACCATTGCGCACCACCTGCTGGACGCGGCGGAACGGCGCTGGCGTTCGGACGAAATCTTCGCGGCCGCCGCCAACGGCAGCCTGAAAGTGAGGGTGGGCGGACAGTACCCGCTGGCTGAGGCCGCCCAGGCGCACCGCGACCTCGAGGGGCGCCGGACCACCGGCAAGGTGGTCCTGGTTCCATAGGGCCAGCCGCTTTCGGGGGGCACACTAAGGAACCGCGATGAACTCATGCCGAACAACGGATGGACGGCCGGCAATCCTGGACACTTTCCGTTCATCTTGCCCCGGGACACTGCCCAGGTGACCGAGCAACAAAGCAGCAGCCGGGCAGCCGACGGCTATGCCGCGGAACAGGCCCCGGACAAGATCCGCGGGCGGGCCCGTTACCAGCCACAGCTGGCGGGCTCTGCTGCCGCTCCCCCGGCACGGACGCTGGTTGACATCCTGCTGGACACGGCGGAGCGCTATCCCGACGCGTCGGCCCTCGACGACGGCCACAAGTCGCTGAGCTACGCCCAGCTGCTGGCCGAAGTCCGCGCCGCCGGGCGGGAGATGCACCTGGCTGGGCTGGGCGCCGGGGACAGGATCGGTGTGCGGATCCCCTCCGGCACCAACAGGTTGTACGTTTCCATCCTCGCCATCCTGCTCATCGGTGCCGCCTATGTCCCCGTGGACGCGGACGACCCCGAGGAACGCGCCAGGCTCGTCTTCGGTGAAGCCGGGGTGGCCGCCGTCGTCACGGAAAAGGGAATCAGCCTCACCGGCAGCAGGCCCGCCCCTTATCCGGCAGCCCGGACCGCGCACGTGGACGACGACGCGTGGGTGATCTTCACCTCCGGTTCAACCGGAACCCCGAAGGGCGTTGCTGTACGGCACCGTTCTGCTGCGGCGTTCGTGGACGCCGAAGCCCGGATCTTCCTACCTGCGGAACCGATTGGAACGGCGGACCGGGTGCTGGCGGGGCTGTCCGTGGCGTTCGACGCGTCCTGCGAGGAAATGTGGCTTGCGTGGCGGCACGGCGCCTGCCTGGTCCCTGCGCCCCGTGCCCTGGTGCGGACCGGCATGGATCTTGGCCCCTGGCTCATCAGCCACGGCATCACGGTTGTATCCACCGTCCCTACCCTGGCTGCCCTCTGGCCCGCCGAAGCGCTCGAAAACGTCCGGCTGCTGATCTTCGGCGGGGAGGCGTGCCCGCCGGAACTCGCGGAGCGGCTGGCCGTGGACGGCCGGGAAGTGTGGAACACCTACGGCCCCACCGAGGCCACGGTAGTGGCCTGCGCTGCGCGCCTGGGCGGCCCGGGTCCGGTGCGGATCGGCCTCCCGCTGGACGGCTGGGATCTGGCCGTGGTGGACGGCAGCGGGATTCCCGTTCCCCCGGGAGGCATTGGCGGGCTCATCATCGGCGGCGTTGGGCTTGCCCGCTATCTTGACGCGGCCAAGGACGCCGAAAAGTATGCGTCCTTTCCCACGCTCGGCTGGGACCGCGCCTACCGCTCGGGGGACCTTGTCCGCTTTGAAGCCGAGGGCCTCATCTTTATGGGCCGCGCCGACGAACAGGTCAAGCTGGGCGGACGGCGCATCGAACTGGGAGAAATCGACGCAGCCCTGCAGGCACTGCCAGGGATCGCGGGCGCTGCGGCCGCGGTCCGGACGACGGCGGCCGGGAACCAGATCCTCGTGGGGTACCTTGCGCCGGCCGGGCCTGCTGGGCTGGACCTGGCCGCCGCCCGCAGGCTCCTCGCTGACAGCCTTCCAGCTGCGTTGATTCCGCTGCTGGCCGTCGTCGACTCCCTGCCCACCAAGACCAGCGGCAAGGTGGACCGCCATGCCCTGCCCTGGCCGCTCCCCGGCAGCGGAGCCGACGACGCAGGCCCCGCCCTGGTGAACCTTCCCGATGACGCCCAGTGGATCGTTGACCAGTGGGGCGCTGTCCTGGGCAGTAAGGCAACCAGCCTCGACGCGGATTTTTTTGCGGCCGGGGGCGGATCCCTTGCCGCGGCGCAGCTCGTCTCTGCGCTGCGGGTCCGCTACCCCACGATCACTGTGGCAGACATCTACGCCACGCCCCGCGTCGGGGCCCTGATCGATGTAGCCCGTCAGTCACTGCCGGACGGCGCCCCCGCCGGCCCTGCCAAAGCGCGCACGGTCCGGCCCACCGCCCGGAAGTCCCAGGTTTTCCAGACGCTGATGGGCGTCCCGCTCCACATCCTCGTGGGCATGCGGTGGCTGACGTACCTGATGGCGGCGAACAACCTCCTGGCGGGGCTGGCCGGCTTCACCGCTGCGGCCACGGTGTCCTGGTGGTGGGTGGGTGCGTCCTGGCTGGTGTTCGTCAGCCCTGCCGGGCGCATGCTCATCTCCGTTGCAGCGGCCCGGATCCTGCTCCGGAACGTCAAGCCGGGCACCTATCCCAGATCCGGGAAAGTCCACCTCCGGCTGTGGCTGGCTGAGCAGATCCAGGACCTCGCGGGAGCGGTCAGCCTGGCCAGCGCACCCTGGGTGCCCTACTACGCAAGGGCCCTGGGCGCGAAAATCGGCAGCAACGTCAACCTGCACTCGCTGCCGCCCGTCACCGGTCTCCTGTCGCTGGGCACCGGAGCCAACGTGGAGCCCGAAGTTGACCTGTCGGGATGGTGGATCGACGGTGACAGCGTGCACATCGGAGCCATCCGGATCGGCGCAGGCGCCACGGTAGGCGCCCGGAGCACCCTGATGCCCGGCGCCAGCATCGGCGCCGGCGGCCAGGTGGAGCCCGGCTCGGCGGTCCTGGGCAAGGTCAAGGCAGGCCAGGTAGTGGCCGGTTCACCGGCGGAACGCCGCGGCAAAGCGAAGCAGAACTGGCCCGCCCAGCCGGCCACCGGTGCATTGCTGGCCCGGCTCTGGTTCACAGCCTTCGCCGCCGCAAGCGCACTGCTGGCCATGATCCCCTACGTTTCCGCTGGCGCTGCCTGCCTGGTGGCCTTCCTGTTCATCCGGGGCCACAGCTCACTGTCCGAGGCCTGGTTGCCCCTGCTGGCCTCCCTGCCCCTTGCCGCCCTGGTCTGGTTCACCGCCAACCTGCTGCTGGTCCTGGGAACCACGCGCCTGCTTGGGCTGGGCCTGCGGGAGGGCCACTACCGCGTGCGGAGCCGGATCGGCTGGCAGATCTGGGCTACCGAACGTGTCCTGGACCTGGCCCGGGACCTCCTGTTTCCCGTCTACGCCAGCCTCTTTACGCCCGTCTGGCTTCGCCTGCTCGGAGCAAAGGTCGGCAGGAACGTGGAGGCCTCCACCGTGCTGCTGGTTCCCAAGATGACCACCGTGGGAGAGGGCGCGTTCCTGGCGGATGACACGATGGTGGCCTCCTACGAGCTTGGCGGCGGCTGGTTGCGGATCGCACCGGCCAAGATCGGCAAACGCTCGTTCCTGGGCAACTCGGGCATGACGGGGGCGGGACGCAATGTTCCCAAGAACTCGTTGGTGGCCGTCCTGTCCGCGACACCTTCGAAAGCGAAGTCCGGAACCTCCTGGCTGGGCAGCCCGCCCGTACGGCTGCGGCGCACGGCCATCGCCTCGGACAGTTCGCTCACCTACCAGCCGCCAGCCAGGCTGAAGCTGGCACGTGCGTTGTGGGAGGCCTGCCGGTTCGTTCCCGTGGCGCTCACGGTGGGCCTCGCCGTGGGCGTGCTGCTGGCCCTGGACTGGCTCGCCGCATCCTTGGGCTACGCCGCGGCGGCCCTGCTGGGAGGCATGGTGATGCTGCTGGCCGGTGCCGTGGCTGCTGCCAGTGCAGTGGTTGCCAAATGGGTGCTCGTCGGCCGCATCAGGGCCGGGGAACACCCGCTCTGGAGCTCGTTCATCTGGCGGAACGAAGTAGTGGATACATTCATTGAAATGGTCAGCGCGCCGTGGTTCGCCCGGGCAGCCACCGGCACGCCGGCCCTTGTCTGGTGGCTGCGCGCCCTGGGCGCCAGGATTGGCTCCGGAACATGGTGCGAGAGCTACTGGCTGCCGGAAGCTGACCTGGTCACCCTTGGGGCGAACTCCACCGTCAACCGAGGCTGCGTCGTGCAGACGCACCTGTTCCACGACCGCATCATGAGCATCGGCCCTGTTACGCTCGAAGACGGCGCAACGATGGGACCGCACGGTGTCATCCTCCCGCAGGCGCGCATCGGCCACGGCGGAACGGTGGGACCGGCCTCCCTGGTAATGCGCGGGGAAACGGTACCGGCCGGAACCTACTGGATGGGCAACCCCGTCAGTCCGTGGGCCGGCCCCGGTGTTCCTGCACCCCGCCTGAAGTAAGTATTCGCCACCGTTTGTGATTGAGGCCCGCGTCCATGAGTCTTCCTGAACCAACAGCGTCCGGACCCGCCACCGGGACGGCCATCCCGGGGGTGCTGTCCGACCGCTACATGCCGGGCCACGGTACCGACTCGTACCGGGTGTCCCGCTACGAGCTGGACCTCGACTACCGGATGGCCGCCAACCGGCTCAGCGGCCGTGCCGTCATCTACGCCACGGCAGCCAGGCAGGCGTCCGCCGTCGTCCTGGACCTGGCGGGCCTTCGCGCCGTCAAAGTGCAGATGAACGGGCGGCGCGTGCGGCGCTTCGCGCAGCGGGCAGAACAACTGGTGGTCCATTTGGACGCCGACCTCGCCCCGGGCGAAACGTTCACAATAGACGTCCGCTATGAGGGCAATCCTGCTCCGCGCCGCGGGCTGTGGGGTGAAGTGGGGTGGGAGGAACTGACCGACGGCGTACTGGTGGCCGGCCAGCCCAACGGCGCGCCGTCGTGGTTTCCGTGCAACGACCATCCGCGGAGCAAGGCAAGCTACCGGATCGCGGTGACTACTGACGCCAATTACCGTGCCGTCTGCAACGGCACGCTGGTGGGCCACAGCATCAGGGCAAGCCGGGAGACCTGGACCTACGAGCAGGAGGAGCCGATGGCCACCTACCTGGCCACGGTCCAGATCGGCCGGTACGAATCCCTGGTCCTCGACCCGGGGGTCGCCCCGGGCGTGCGCCAAACCGCCGCAGTCCCGCCTGCCCTGGCAGCCGCGGCCCGCCAGGGGCTGCGCCTGCAGCCGGACATGATGCGCACGTTCGTCAGCTGCTTTGGGCCCTATCCGTTTTCCGAGTACACGGTTGTGGTGGCGGACGATGTCCTGGAAATTCCGCTGGAGGCCCAGACAATGGCCATTCTGGGCCGTAACCATCTCAGCCTGGACTGGGACGCCCAGCGGCTGATCGCCCACGAACTCTCGCACCAGTGGTTTGGAAATTCGCTCACAGTCGGCGGGTGGCACGACATCTGGCTGCACGAGGGGTTTGCCTGCTACGCCGAATGGATCTGGTCCGAGGCGGCAAGCGTGATGGCCACCCAGGACAGGGCGGCTGCGGCGTGGCGCAGGCTTTCCGCCGCCGGGCAGGACCTGCTCATCGGAGACCCCGGACCGGCCCTGATGTTTGACGACCGTGTCTACAAGCGCGGGGCACTGGCGCTGCACGCGCTCCGCCTGCACTGCGGGGACCTTGCGTTCTTTACCCTGTTGCAGGAATGGACCAGGACCCACCGCCACGGCACCGTCTCAACGGCCGACTTTATCCTGATCGCCAACGGTGTTGCTGGCATTGACGCCGAGGCAGTGCTCCACCCGTGGCTCTTTGAGCTTGCGCTTCCACCGCTGCCCGCGGCGCGGAGCCGGCTGGCCTAGCTAGGGCCACGGCAGCAACCAGCGACGCCGGCAGGCCCGTTGCGGTGGACGGCAGGTCCCGCACTCCGGGTTCCTCCAGTGCGGCCACCGTCCTGGGATCCACCCTGAGCCCGTCGCCGGTCATCTTGAGCCAGGCCTCCTTACGGCTCCAGAGCCGGGCCCGTTCCCGCAGCAGCGCCCCGCCGTGAAGTCCTGCAAGGGTGAGCCTCTCGGAGGGGGTCAATGCCACGGCGTCGAACCCCTCGAAGCCGAACCGTCCCGGATCCTCGGCGTCCACCCCCAGCCCCTCTCCCCTGCCGGGCGGGGAGACTGCCGCCAGCAGGACCCAGTTGCCGGTCCTGGCCATGCTTAGCAGCAGGGGCGCCGGACGGCCGCGATGCAGGAAGCCCGGGCGGCCATGGGAGAGGCCGGGTCCGGAACCGCATTGGGGGCAGGAGTAGGAGGGCTGCAGCTGCGATGCCGGGAGACCGAGCACGTCGCCGGCGAAACGGCGCAGTGCTGCCCTGCCGGCCAGGAACCGCCGGGCCGCAGCCGGATCCATGGCCGCTGCCCGCAGTTGTTCAGCGGGTCCGGGGACGAGCCCTTCCGTGAATCCTTCCAGGCAGTCCTGCTGCGCCTGCGGGCAGTGGACATCGGTTGCGATGTCCACTGCCCGCAGGGCCAGCCTGGCGTCCATGGGACTTGGGTGATACCGCCTAGCGCTGGACCGCGCCGAAGCGCTCAGCGGCCAGGGCGACGGCGCTCTCGCGTGCAGCCGAGGCCTCGTCCGCCGTCAGGGTGCGGTCGTTGGCACGGAACCGGAGTCCGAAGGCCAGGGACTTCTTGCCTTCCTCGATCCCCTTGCCGGCGTAGACGTCGAAGAGCGCAACGTCCTCCAGCAGTTCTCCGGCACCTTCGCGGAGGGCGGCCAGTACCTCATCGGCCGGAATCCCGGCGGGAACCACCAGCGCCACGTCCTGGGTGGCTACGGGGAACGTGGAGATGTGTTTCGCCACAATGACATCAGGCGCAGCATCGAACAGCGCGTCGGCGTTGAGCTCGAGGGCTACGGAGCGGGGCGGCATGTCCGCGGCGGCCAGCAGTTTGGGGTGCAGTTCACCGGCATAGCCCACCACTTCACCGCTGCGGAGCGAGAGCTTTGCGGCGCGGCCCGGGTGGAACGCCTGGTGCGCGCCCTGGCTGACCACAATGTCCACGCCCAGGACGTCGCCGGCGAGGCGGGCGACGTCCACGGCGTCAGCCCAGTCCCACAGCCGCGGCGTGTGCCCCGGTGCGGCGGGTGAATCATGGCCAGTGAGGACTGCGGCGAGGTGGAACGGCTGGGCGGGGACGCCGTCGTACAGCGCATCCAGCACCTCATCGGCAGGCTTGGCGCCCAGCGGCGGGATGGCGTCGGTGCCCGTCTTCTCGGACGGGTGGAACACCAGGCCCGATTCGAAGAGTGCCAGGTCCCGGAACCCGCGGGAGTGGTTCCGCTTGGCCACCTCGATCAGCCCGGGCAGGATGGAAGTCCGCAGGAAGCCCTGCTCCTCGCTGATCGGGTTTGCCAGCTTGACCGCGGTCCGGGCGGCACCCTGTTCAGGCACGCCGAAGGTGTCGTTGGCCGCCTTGGACACGAAGGGGTAGGCCAGGACTTCGGTGAGCCCGGCATCGGCCAGCGCCTGGATCAGGCGGCGGCGCTGCTGCTGCACGCGGGTCAGGCCGCGGCCGGGAGGTGCCACAGGCAGCGTGGCGGGAATCTGGTCGTAGCCCACCAGGCGGGCGATCTCCTCGGAGAGGTCCTCCTTGGTCTCCAGGTCGTGGCGCCAACTGGGGGCAGTGACGCTCCAGCCGTCGTCGTTCTTCACCACGGCTGCGCCCAGGTCCTCCAGGGAGGTGGTGATCTGCTCTTCGGTGAAGTCGATGCCGATCCGGGCGGCCGCGAAGGCCGCCGGAAGTTCGATGGTGACAGAGTCGGGGGCGGTTCCCACGTCGGTTCCCGCTTCGTCTGCCGTGCCTCCGGCGAGCTCCACCAGGAGGTCCACCACGCGCTGGGCGGCGATGCCGGCAACCTGCCAGTCCACACCGCGCTCGAAGCGCTTGGACGCTTCGGACGGCAGCTTGTGGCGGCGGCGGGAACGGGAGATGGACACCTCGTCGAAGTGCGCGGCCTCCACCAGGATGTTCGACGTCGAGTCCCCCACCTCGGTGTCCGCCCCGCCCATCACGCCGGCGATGCCGATGGCGCCGGAGTCATCGGTGATCAGCAGGTCCTCGGCGTCGAGGGTGCGCACCTTGTCATCGAGGGTGGTGATCTTCTCGCCGGCCGCGGCCCGGCGTACCACGATGTCCCCGGACAGCTTGTCGAGGTCGTAGCAGTGCGTGGGCTGTCCAAGTTCCAGCATCACGTAGTTGGAGATGTCTACCGGCAGCGAGATGGAGCGGATGCCGGCCAGCCGGAGGCGGGACACCATCCACGGCGGGGTGGGCCTGGTGGCGTCCACGCCGCGGACGGTCCGGGCCACGAACCGGTCGCAGCCAGGGTTCCCGTAGATGGGGGCGTCGTCGTTGAGCTTGACGCCGTAGCCGCCGGAAAGTTCCGCCGGAGCGTTGACGCGCGACGCGGGATCCGTGAAGGCGGTGCCGGTGGCGTGGGCATACTCGCGGGCTACCCCGCGGATGGAGAAGGCGTAGCCGCGGTCCGGGGTGACGTTGATTTCCGCGGCTTCATCGTAGAGGCCAAGCAGTTCCATGGCGTCGGTGCCGACCTCGGGGTCCAGCCCGATCCGGGACAGCACCAGGATGCCGTCGTGGTCCTCGCCGATGCCCAACTCGCGGACGGAGGCGATCATGCCGGCGGACAGGTGGCCGTACGTCTTCCGCGCGGAGATGTGGAAGTCGCCGGGCAGCACGGCGCCGGGAAGGGTGACCACCACTTTGTCGCCTTCCACGAAGTTGTGGGCGCCGCAGATGATGCCCTGCACGCCGGACGGGTCAATGCCGTCGCCGGTGAGCGTCTGCTCCTGGCCCTCGGGGACCACACGGACCTGGCACCAGTTGATGGTCTTGCCGTTGGTCTGCGGTTCCTTGACGATGCTGAGGACCTGGCCCACCACGATGGGGCCCTTCAGGGTGTCCGTGGGACGGTGGACGTCCTCTTCCTCGAAGCCCACCTTGACCAGTTCGGCCATCACGTCTTCGGCCGTTGCTTCGGCCGGTACCTCTGCAAATTCACGCAGCCAGGAAATTGGGATACGCACTGTTAGATCTCCATCCCGAAGTGCTCGCTGAAACGTACATCGCCTTCGATCATGTCGCGCATGTCGCCGACCTCGTTGCGGAACATCAGGGTCCGCTCGATGCCCATGCCGAAGGCAAAACCTGAATAGACGTCGGGGTCGATGCCCGCGGCGCGGAGCACGTTGGGGTTGACCATGCCGCAGCCGCCCCACTCGATCCATGCCGGTCCGCCCTTGGCGCCCGGGTGGAAGATGTCCAGCTCGGCAGAGGGCTCCGTGAAGGGGAAGTAATTGGGGCGCAGGCGGATCTGGGCTTCGTCGCCGAACATCTGCCGGGCGAAGTGTTCCAGGGTGCCGCGGAGGTCCGCCATGCTGAGCTTTTTATCAATGGCGAGGCCTTCGAACTGGTGGAACACCGGCGTGTGCGTGGCGTCGAGCTCGTCCGTGCGGAACACTTTTCCGGGGCACAGCACGTAGATGGGCAGCTCGCGTTCCAGCATGGAGCGGACCTGCACCGGGGACGTGTGGGTGCGCATCAGCAGGTGGGCCTCGGGCGGCTCCACGAAGAAGGTGTCCTGCATTTCGCGGGCCGGGTGGTCCGGCTTGAAGTTCAGTGCGTCAAAGTTGAACCACTCCGATTCCACTTCCGGGCCCTCGGCGATTTCCCAGCCCATGCCGACGAAGATGTCCGAGACGCGGTCCTGGAGGGTGGACAGGGGGTGCCGGGCACCGGCACGACGACGGCGGGGGGCGGCGGTGACGTCCACCGTCTCTTCGAGCAGGATCCGGGCGTCATTTTCGGCTTCCAGCTCGGCGGTGCGGTCCGCGAGCGCCTTGTTGACCCGCCCGCGGGAGGAGCCCATAAGCTTTCCGGCCACGGCCTTCTGGTCCTTGGGCAGCTTGCCGATTTCGCGGTTGGCAAGGCTGAGGGGGGACTTCTCGCCGGTGTGGGCGAGGCGCACCGCCTTCAGCTCGTCAAGGGTGGCCGCGCCGGCGATGGCGGCGACGGCCTGGTCTACAGCGGCAGTGATGGCGGCTTCATCCGTGGGGTTCGGGATGGCGGCGCCCGGCAAAGTTTCAGTCATCTACTGTTCTTAGCTACGAGTCGTGGCTGCCGGTGAATGGCGCAGCCTGCGCGGTTTCCCGGCGGCGCGTCCATCACTGGCAGGTCATGGATGAAAGCCCCAAGGGCAGGGCATTCAATGACCAGGTCAGGGCCCACCGGCAGAACCGGCGGCCACTATCCTCCAGTCTAATTGAACCGTCCGGCTAGCATGGCCTCATGACAGCGCCTCGAAGCCAGCGGGCACAGGAGCGCCTCACGGCCGCCCAGCGGCTGAGGCAGGCCGCCAACCTGGCCAACGGCAGCACGGTCCTTGGCCTCGCCGTCGCCCTTGCAGCGCGGACGGACATCCGCAGCGGACCGCGGGGCCTGGTCCTCGCCGGCGGGTACGGGTGGCGGCTGCCGTTCGCGGGGGCGTTCACCCTGGGCAACGTGGTGCTGTGCCGCTGCCCCGCCGACAACCTGCAGTTGCAGCCGGCCCTGCTGGGCCACGAGGAACGGCACTGCAACCAGTACGCCTGGTGCCTGGGTTTCCCGTTCCTGCCGTTGTATCTCCTCAGCGCCGGGTGGTCGTTGCTGCGCACCGGGAACCCTGGGACGGCCAACATCTTTGAACGGCACGCCGGACTGGCCGCCGGCGGCTATCCCGAGCACGTACGCCCCCGCCGCCGGCGCCGCGGGCCGGCTGAAGCGGAGGCGTGACCCATGGCAGCGGATTCCAGCAGCGGCAGTGAGGCAGAGGACGGCTTCGGGGCGGCCGGCTATCAGCCCGGCGGCACGGGTTTCCCCGGGAATGGTCCTGGCGGCACCCACGCGCCCGGCGGTCCTCCGCGCGGCGCTGACCGGTTCGGCACCGTCACAGTCACCGGGACCGGCTCGGCGGACGCTGCCCCTGATCTCATGGTGGTGTCCATCGGGGTGGAGTGCCGCGCCGACTCGGTGGAGGCCGCCTACTCCCGCGCCGGCGCCAGCTCGGAGGCCGTTGCGTCCGCGTTCCGCCGGCACGGCGTCGATGGTGCGGACGTCCGCACTGCCGGCCTGAACGTGCGGGCGGACCTCGCGTGGAGGGAAGGGGAGGGCCAGCGTGTGACGGGGTATGTTGCAGCCAGCACCCTCACAGTAAGGTTGCGGACGCCTGGCTCCGCATCCGCCGCGATCTCCGGAGCCGTCGAGGCGGGCGGCAACGAGGTCCGGCTGAACGGCCTCGAACTCACGTTCAGCGACGACGCCGCGGTGCGGGCACGGGCCCGTGAAGCTGCGTGGGTGGATGCGGCAAGTACGGCGCAGCAGTATGCCCGGCTTGCCTCGGCCCGGCTGGGACGGGTGCTTTCCATTGAGGACAACATTCCGGTCCAGGGTCCGGTGCCGCTGGCGCGGATGCAACGCGCCGCTTCGGTGAAATCCCTCGCCGTGGAAACCGGGGATTCGACGGTGGCCATGTCCATCACCGTGGTGTGGGAGCTCCTGGACCTCCCCTAAGTGCGTTGCGGTTCGTCGACGCGGGGCAGGCATGCTTGACTTTGCTTCGAACATACATTCGAATGGAGGGCATGAGATGGGATGCCCAAGCACTGATGCCCCGGCCCGCAGGAACTGCTCCGGACACCGCTTCCCCACCCCTGCTTCCCTTGGCTGGCCTGGTCCGCTCTGTCACCACACCCGAGTTCGCCGGCATCACTTTCCACGAGGTCACCGCCAAATCGGTGCTCAACAAAGTGCCGCCCGGCTCCAGGATGCCGTTTGAGTGGACCATCAACCCCTACCGCGGCTGCAGCCATGCCTGCGTCTATTGCTTCGCGCGCAAGAGCCACACTTACCTGGATTTCGACGCCGGCCTGGACTTCGACAGCCAGGTGGTGGTCAAGGTCAACGCCGCGGAGGTCCTCCGCAAGGAACTCGCCAAACCATCCTGGGGCCGCCACCAGGTGGCGCTCGGCACCAACACGGATCCCTACCAGCGTGCCGAGGGCCGTTACCGGTTGATGCCCGGGATCATCACCGCCCTTGCCGAGTCAGGCACTCCCCTCTCCATCCTCACCAAGGGGACGCTGCTGGCAAGGGATATTCCATTGCTGAAGAGCGCCGCAACCCAGGTGCCTGTGGGCCTGGGCATTTCCCTGGCCATGACCGACGAAGCCCTCTCCGAGGCAGTCGAGCCCGGCACGCCGGGGCCCCGGGCACGGCTCAAGCTTGTGTCCCGCCTTCGCGAGGCCGGACTGCCCTGCGGGGTGATGGCCATGCCCATCCTCCCCTGGCTTTCTGACAGCGATGAGGCCCTTGACGCTCTTTTCGCTTCATTGGCTGCTGCCGGTGCCACGGGCGCCACCGCCGGAGCCCTGTACCTGAAGCCGGGAACCAGGGAGTGGTTCATGAGGTGGATTGCCGCCAACCATCCCGGACTGGCCGGCCGCTACCGCCGCCTGTACGGCTCCGGCTCGTACGCCTCCAAGGAGTACCGGTCCTGGCTTGCCGGCAAAGTACGGTACTTCAAGGCACGCCACGGATTCAGCAATTCTTCCGGCTTCAGCCACAGGGACCTGGAGGACGACCCCCGTGGCGAGGAAGCCGAGTACCCGGCAGGCGCCATTCCGGCAGCGGCAGGCCATGGTGCCGGCCCCGCTACGCCCGGCAAGCCCGGAGTGCCAGGGCTTTCAGGGCCGGAGGGGCTTCCCCGGCTGGCAGGCCAGGGCGGACCAGCAGGACAGGCAACGCTCTTCTAGGAGCGCGCAGCCCCTGCCTGCACTGCCAGGGCGGAAAGAAGCGCCCTGACGATCGGGAAATCGGCGGGTATCCAGGGCAGGCCCAGGACGGCTTCCGGATCAGACAGCGCCACCCACCGCAGTTCATCGTGGTCTTCAAGCGGCCGGGCTTCCCCGCGGGCCACTTCCGCCAGCCACACCCTCATGCTGGCACTGTCGTTCAACGGCCAGCCTTGCGGCGCCTCCGCCGGAAGCTCGGGGCCGAGCCGCACGCCGATCCCGAGTTCCTCGAACAGCTCGCGGGCAAGTGCCGCTTCCGGTTGCTCGCCGGATTCCACCTTGCCGCCGGGGAACTCCCACATGCCAGCCAGCTTTTCAGGCGCGCTGCGCCGCGCCACCAGCAGCAGGGAGGGTTCCGCCAGGCTGTCAACGACGGCTCCGCCTACCACCTGTATCAGTCCAGTCACTGGCTCATTCTATGGGGGACAATGGTGGGGCCGGACACACCATCCCCGCAGCGGGAATACCCTTCCCCCTTCCCGGGGTTGTTGGCAGGGTCCGGATTTACCAGCCCCACTGCCGCGGCATCGGTCCCATCATCACGTCCTACCCCGAAAAGCAGGCCTATGAGCAGCGTCCTCGAAACGTCCACGGCAGCCCCCACCCGGTCCCCCAACATCGCCATGGCCATCTTTGCCCTCGCCATGGGCGGCGTGGGCATCGGCGTCACGGAATTCACCATGATGGGCCTGCTGAAGGAAGTTGAGCAGGGCCTGGGGATTTCGACGCCGGAAGCCGGACACCTCATTTCGGCCTACGCCCTGGGCGTGGTGGCGGGGGCACCGCTGCTCGCCGCCGTCGGCGCCAAGCTCCCCCGCAAGCACCTGGCGCTGGGACTCATGCTGTTTTTCACCGCCGCCAACTTCCTGTCCTTCCTTGCCCCTGACTACGGGACCATGCTGGCCTCGCGCTTTGCTGCGGGCCTGCCCCACGGTGCGTTCTTCGGAGTGGCAGCCGTCATTGCTGCCTCGCTGGTTCCGCCAACACGGCGGGGGTGGGCGATCTCCATGGTGATGGCCGGGCTCAGCATCTCCAACGTGGTGGGGGTTCCCTTTGCCACGTGGATGGGGCAAACATACGGCTGGCGGCTGCTGTTCATCATGGTGGGATTTATCGGGCTCCTGACGCTTGCCCTGGTCTGGAAGTTCGTCCCGTTCCACCACGCCCACCCGGACGCAAGCATCCGGCGCGAGCTGGGAGCCCTCAAGCGCCTGCAGGTCTGGCTGGCCATCCTGATCGGCATTGTGGGCTTTGGCGGCTTCTTCGCCACCTACACCTACATCGCGCACACCATGACGCTGGTGGCGGGCATCCCGTCGTCGCTGATTCCGCTGGTGGTGGCGCTGTATGGCCTGGGAATGGTGGCCGGCAACATCGTGGGCGGCAGGATCGCGGACAAGTCGGTGATGGGAACCCTGTACAAGGTGTTGCCCGCCATAGCCGTTGCCCTGGTGGTCTACGCCGTCGCAGTCCACTGGCCGTGGTCCGCCTTCGTCATGGTGTTCGTGGTGGGCGCATCAGGATCCATGCTGATCCCCGCGCTGCAGACCAGGCTCCTGGACGCGTCCCCTGACGCGCCGTCCCTTGCCTCGTCACTGAACCATGCGGCGCTCAACGTGGCCAATGCACTCGGCGCCTTCCTGGGCGGGCTGGTGATCGCCCTGGGCTGGGGATACGTTGCCCCCGCGCTGGTAGGCGCTGTCCTCGCCGTGATGGGACTCGGCGTCGCCATTGCCAGCGGCCTCCTGGAGCGCAGGAAGCCGCTGACCGCCTGATCCTTGGACCGGGCTGGCAGCGGCTTCCGGCCGCCAGCATTTGCCAGGCCGGCCTTACGACTGCGGGGCTGTTGCTGCAGGCTGCTGGCCTGTCCCCGTGGCGTTGGCCCGGTGCAGGTCGGGCTCCAGGTAGATGACGCGTGCAATGGGCACGGCCGCGCGGATCCGTGCCTCCGCTGTGTCGATTTCCGAGGCGATCTGGTCTCCGGTGGCAGAGCGGGTGACGGCGATCTTGGCCGCCACGAGGAGTTCCTCCGGCCCAAGGTGCAGGGTCTTGAGATGGATGATCCGCCCGCCGTCGGCTTCGATCGCCGCGGCGATTTTCTCGACGTCCTCCCTGGTTGCGGACTCGCCCAGGAGCAGGGACTTGGTTTCCAGCGCAAGCACGACGGCAATGGCCACCAGCAGCAGGCCGATCATTGCGGTGCCGGCCGCATCCCAGAGTCCGTCCCCGGTGATGAGCGTCAGGCTGACGCCAATGAGGGCGAAGACGAGGCCCACGAGGGCACCGAGGTCTTCCAACAGGATCACCGGCAGCTCAGGCTGCTTGGCACTGCGCACGAACCTGGCCCAGGACTGCTTTCCGCGGGAATGGTTCGACTCGATGACGGCTGTCCGGAGCGAGAAGGATTCCGCGATGATGGCGCCTACCAGCACGGCGAGGGGAACCCACCAGAAGCCGCCTTCGATGGCGTGCGGGTGCTGGAACTTGTCCCATGCCTCGTAGAGGGCGAAGAGGCCACCGACGCTGAACAGCACGATGGAGACGATGAAGGCGTAGATGTAGCGCTCCCGGCCGTAGCCGAAGGGGTGCTCGGGGCTTGGTGCCCGTTTGGCCTTCTTTCCGCCCACCAGGAGCAGGATCTGGTTGCCGGAGTCGGCCAGGGAGTGGATGGCTTCGGCGAGCATGGACGAGGAAAGCGTCAGGGCATACGCCACGAATTTCAGGGCGGCGATGGTCAGGTTCGCAGCCAGGGCCGCCACAACCGCCTTGGTACCGCCACTTGCAGCCAAGGGCTCCACCTCTTTCCGGTCAGGTTCAGTTGGGAAACTGCGGATCCTGCCTCGGCTCCGCCCGTAGTTACCGTACCCGCCGCAACGCCCTGCATGCACCAGTGACTAACCGTAAGCCTGCTGACATTGCCGGGGCCTTATGTTAGCTTGAGCCTCATCGGGACCAAGGGATCCCGGCCACTATAAGGAGGAGACATGGGTTTTCTTGCTTGGATTATCCTCGGCCTTATCGTAGGGGCCATTGTTAAGGCCGTCATGCCCGGACGGGTTGGCGGCGGCTGGGTCACCAGCCTTGTTTTGGGTGTAGTGGGCGCCATTGTGGGCGGCTGGATCGGCAGCCTCCTGTTCAACAAGGGCGATCTTGCCTTCTTTGACCTGGGCACCTGGATTCTCGCTATCGTCGGCGGCCTTGTTGTTGCCGGCATCTACGGGGCAATCACCGGACGCGGCAAGGCTACCCGCGCACCCTGATCCGCTTCGATAACTCAACATTTACGCAAGGGCTCCGGACATCCGGGGCCCTTATCTTTTCCGGCAAGGACCCCGCATGGAAGCGCTGCCAGGTCTTGGCCTAGGCGGTCACCGGCGCGGGCAGGTGCTGCGACCGCGCGCTGGCGTAGAGGCAAACCGTTGCCGCAGTACCCAGGTTCAGGCTCTCGGCGGAACCATAGACCGGCACGGCAACCCTGTGGTCTGCCAGCGCCAGCTCCGCCTGGGACAGGCCCTGGGCCTCGTTGCCGAACAGCCAGGCGGTGGGCTGCTCCAGGGCATAGGCGGACTCCGGACCGCCGCCTGTCAGCCGCCGCCGGGCGTTCTCGTCCTGCAGGGTGTCGAGGTTGAGGGAACCGTAGCCGTCCGCCGCCAGGATGCCGATCCCCCGTGCCCGGCACGCGGTTACCAGTTCACCGATGTCCGCGCCCAGCACTACCGGGAGGTGGAAGAGGGATCCCGCGGTGGAGCGGACGGCCTTGGGGTTGTAGATGTCCACGCTCGAGGAGGTGAGGACGACGGCGTCCGCACCGGCCGAGTCCGCCGCACGGAGGACCGTTCCCGCGTTCCCGGGATCACGGACCTGGCACAGCACGGCAACCAGGCGGGGACCGGCGTCGAGCACTTCTTCCAGTGCCACGTCCAGGAAGCGGCAGACTGCCACGATCCCCTGCGGATTGACGGTGTCCGCCATGGCCGCAAGGACGTCATCAGTGGCAAGGCGGGCGTTGACCCCTTGGGACAGTTCCTCAAATTCCGGGAACCGGTCCAGGCAGCTTTCGCTGGCAAAAACCTCAGTGACCACGCCCGGGGCTCCGGCGGCCAGGCGCTTCTGGTGGAGTTTGAGGGCTTCGCGGACAGCCTGCGGCCCTTCAGCAAGGAACAGGCCACGCTTTAAACGCGCCGGGCGCCCGGCAAGCTTTGCCACGTCCCTCACCCGATCAGCTCGGGGATTGGACAGCGGAAAATCTTGCGGGCGCCCGGTTTCGTTCATACAAGAACTTTAGTGGCTGCGGCCACCGGTTCCTGAACTGCCCCTGACGGGAACAGCCAGTTGCTACGCAACTACCTTCTTGGCGGAGGTGTCGGCAGGCAGGGAATCCTTGGCAACCTTGACCAGTGCAGCGAAGGCGTTGGCGTCGGAAACGGCCAGCTCGGCGAGCATGCGGCGGTCAACCTCAACCTCAGCGGCCTTCAGGCCCTGGATCAGGCGGTTGTAGGTGAGACCATTGGCGCGGGATGCAGCGTTGATGCGCTGGATCCACAGGCGGCGGAAGTCGCCCTTCTTCTTTTTGCGGTCGCCGTAGCTGTACACAAACGAGTGCAGCAGCTGCTCTTTGGCCTTGCGGTACAGGCGTGAACGCTGTCCACGGTAGCCCTTTGCGCGTTCAAGGATAACCCGGCGCTTCTTGTGGGCGTTGACCGCCCTCTTCACACGTGCCACGTGCGTACTCCTTCGAAAATCTGATCCCAAGCATCTACTGCCGGTTTCCCGGCGGCCTGAGAAGGCTTTTTGGTAGGTGACCGGCCACCAGGTGGTGGTCAGTCAAAGAACTTGGAAACTAGATGCCGAGCATCTTCCGGATGACCTTGGCGTCGCCCTTGAAGACGATCTTGTCGCCGGCAAGGCGACGGGTCAGCCGCGAGGACTTGTGCTCGAGGTAGTGGCGGCGGTTGGCCTGCTGGCGGCGCAGCTTGCCGCTGCCGGTCAGCTTGAAGCGCTTCTTGGCACCACTGTGGGTCTTCATCTTCGGCATGGGAACCGATCTCCTTACGTATCCGCAGGCTGGGCCTGCAGCTCTCTCGCGCAGCCGCCCCTGCGGGCGGCATGCTGGTTGCTGACTGCCCGGGGACGGAACCCCAGGCAGTTGTGAACTAAGTGGTCTTCTTGCCAGCCGGCTTCGGCACTGCCTTGGGGGCAGGGCGGGCAGCAGGCTTCGGTGCCGCAGGCCTGGCCACCGGCTTCGGCGGAGCAGGAACCGCTGCAGGCTTAGGTGCTGCTGCGGGTGCGGCCGGAGCAGCCGGGGCAGCCGCAGCGGGCTTCTCGGCGGCCTTGGGTGCGGGAGCAGCCTTCGGGGCAGCAGCCTTGGGGGCCGCAGCCTTCGGAGCAGCTGCCTTGGGGGCCGCAGCCTTCGGGGCTTCCTGCTTTGGTGCTTCCTGCTTGGGCGCTTCCGCTGCCTTCGCGGGAGCTTCTGCCGCAGCAGGCTCGACGGCGGCCGGCTCCTGGGCCGGGGCCTCGGCTACTGTTTCCGGCTCCGTAGTGATGGCGAAACCCTCCGGAAGCAGATCCGCCAGCGACTGGGTCAGCGGAGCCTGGTCGTCACCCGAGGTGTCCACGCGGCCCGAAGCTTTGGCTTCGTTCTGCGCCTTCGCCTCGGCCCGCTGGGTAGCGCGGCGGGCTTCCGCCTTGGCCTCTGCCTTGTTCTTCAGGGGGCCAACCACCATGACCATGTTGCGGCCGTCAATGCGGGGGCTGGACTCCACTACGCCAACTTCAGCGACGTCGTCGGCGAAACGCTGGAGCAGGCGGATGCCCATTTCCGGGCGCTGCTGCTCACGGCCACGGAACTGGATCATGGCCTTGACCTTGTCCCCGGCGCCGAGGAAGCGCAGTGCGTGGCCGCGCTTGGTCTCGTAGTCGTGGGTGTCGATCTTCAGGCGGAAGCGGATTTCCTTCAGAACGGTGTTCGTCTGGTTCTTCCGGGCTTCGCGTGCCTTAACCGCGGCCTCGTACTTGTACTTGCCGAAGTCCATCAGCTTGCACACCGGAGGCTTCGCCTGAGGTGCAACTTCAACGAGATCAAGGTCGGACTCGGCAGCCAGACGCAGGGCATCCTCAATACGGACGATTCCTACCTGTTCACCTGCAGGGCCGACCAGCCGCACCTCGGGGACGCGGATACGCTCATTGATTCTTGGCTCGCTAATGTTAAAGCTCCTGTTTTTGTAGTGGATTCCGGCAAATAGAGAAGGCCCCCAATTGCCGGAGCAATCGAAGGCCTCTGAAAGATCGGATGCAGCTCCCGTCAAGGGACTGCCCGCACGGTTCCGGCGGACGCCGGTTCCATGCCCAACCAGGTACCCGGCAACCTTACGCCCCGAAATGAATCGGAACAGCGGCTGACGCGGGTGGGAGAGAACTCCGCTTGCAAACTGCATGCCATCTTACAGAAAAAATTCCCGACGACGCTGTGCAGCGCCGGAGGGAACCTTGATCCGTAGGATCAATCTCTGAAATAACGACATCCAGTCGGTCTGTGTCAAGCTTACCAGTATGAGCACCCCAGACAGTAATTCACACGTTTTCGAGCCATCAGCCGGCGGTCCCGATGTCTCCCAGCAGGTTCGCGACATTTCCGAAGTGCCGGCAATCGAGGTCATCACCACGGCAGCCGTCCACCTGATGAGCGCAGCCGCCGTCAAGCTGGGGCTGGCGGCCGAGGACAATGCCGAGGAGCTGAAGGACCTGGACGAGGCACGGAAACTGATCACGGCCCTGGCCGGCCTGGTGACGGCCGCCGCCCCGGAGATCGGCTCGCAGCATGCAGGGCCGTTGCGTGACGGCCTGCGGTCGCTGCAGCTGGCATTCCGCGAAGAGTCGCTGATCCCCGATGCGCCCGGCAAGGGCCCTGGCGAGAAGTACACCGGCGCGGTCAACTAAGGCAACTTCTCCCCCAGCAGTCCGCGACGGCGGGCCGACCTCCAAAGGTCGGCCCGCCGTCGCGCTTTCCAGGCTCAGGCCGTCCCCTCCCCTTCATCGATTGCTCCGTAACTGCCGTTTAGCGGGGCCAAAAGGACATTTGCGGAGCAATCGATGGGCGGGAGTGCTCACACCGCTGCGCGCCGCCGCCGCTGCTGCAGGACCAGCCCCGCAAAGCAGAGCAGCACCCCTGCAACCCCCACCGATACGAACCCTCCGGAGGGGCCCGTGCCGTCGATAAAGACGCCGGCGAGCGGTGCGCCCAGGGCCACGCCTGCCGTCAGCGCGGACCCGTACCAGCCCATGGCTTCCCCACGGCGGTCCTCGGCGACCAGGTCAGCCACTTTTTCTGATGCCGAGGACAGCACAGGCGCGCACAGCAGTCCGGGCAGGAGCGAGGCGAAGGCCAGGGTCCAGGTGTCGTGGGCGAATCCCATGGGGATGGTCAGTGCCGCCATCCCCAGCAGCAGGACGAGTGGCGGGACTGGGCGGTGCATGGCGCCGTACACCAGGCCGCCCACTACCGACGCCGCGCACCAGAAGACGAACACGATGCCGATGTCGCGCTGGTGCCCGCCCGTCTCCAGGGCGGCAACAATGCCCACGTCCGTCCCGCTCAGGACCATGCCGGCACCGGCTGCCACCGCAAAAACAGCGCCGACGGCGGAGGTGAACCATGCGAAATTGTGCGCCACTTTGCCGCGCAGGCCAGCGCTGCCCCGGGCTTCCGCCGGCGCCAGTTCCGCCGCTGCCCCCTGCAAATGCGCGGGGGCGGCGGTCACTACGGCGGCCTCTGCCGCACGGCATTCGTCGGCGTTGGATTCCCCGGCCTGGTCCGCGCTCCGGGTGGGCGGGTTGAACCACATCAGGAACAGGCCGGCGAGAGACGTGGAGACGCCCACCACGGTCAGGCCCAGCACAGTGAACCCGCTGGTGGCAACGATGGCGCCCGCAGCGGGGCCGATCATGAACACTATCTCGGTGGTAATCGCGTCGAGGGCGAAGGCGGTACGGCGCTGGTCGCCATCCGCCAGAACGCCCAGGGACTGGCGGACCACGCTGAAGATAGGGAGCGTGAGCAGCCCGCCCACGAACACCAGGGGAAGGAGCCACTGGTACGACACATGCGGAACCACCGACCAGATAATGGTTTCCGAGATCACGGACGGGACCAGTGCCGTGCGCAGGCCCACGGTGTCAACGCGCCGCCCGCGCCAAGGTGCACCAAGGGCAATGCCGATGGTCATGACGGCGGCAGCAGCACCCGCGGCGGCATATCCCTGGTCCAGGGTGAGGACGATGTGCAGGGTCAGCAGCACGCCGGCCGCGGAATGGGGAATACGGGCAACCATGCCCACCAGCAGCAGCCTGCGGACAGGCCCGACGGCGAGCAACTCCCGGTAGAGAGCGAAATTCACGGCGATCCTCACGTCTGCCGCAGTTGGGCCGGGGATCACCCCGCCTGGCTGCGGCTAGCGGTCTGCGCGCCTCAACTTGACCTCGATCGAGTCGACGCGCTCCCCAAACAATACATTCCGCGACCACTGCGCCTGGAGGCCTGCCACGAGTTCCTGCACTCCGGCCGCATCAAGGCCGTCTTCAAGGTAGAGCACAACCTGCAGTTCAGGCCCCGGGCCGCCGCCGGCAACCACGGTCCCATCGGCGGCGCGGGCGGCCACTCCCCTGCCCGGCACCAGGTCGATGCTCCGCACTGCGGGAAACCCCGCAGCGGCCCGGACCATCTCTTCCGCCAGCTCTCCGTCCTCGTAGGAGGGGACCCACCCGTGCTGCTGCGCCAGGGCCCAGACCCCGGGCCGGCGCACCACGAACGTGAACTCGGAGCCCGGATCAAGGACCAGCAGCTCGGCGCCCTCTGCGACGGCCGAGAGCGCCGCGCGGGCAGCGTAGACGGCAACCGGCCTGGCGTCCGGGTGCCAGGCGGCCAGGGCAGCCGTGGTGGTGAAGGCGGGCATTGCCGTCCTGCCGTCGGCGGCTTTGAGGGTTACCAGGGCCATGTCCGCCTGTTTGTCGGAGCTCAGGCCGTGGGCGCCCTCGGCATCCTCTGCGAGCTGGGCGACGATGGGGATGAAGACCCGGGCGCTGGCGAGTGACGCCACTACGCCTGCTTCGTCCCCGGTCCCTTCCCGGAGCGCTGCTATGGCGGCCAGGTAGGCGCTGCTGGCCGTTCCGTCGTCGTCCTCGAAGTTATGGATTTTGGCGTGTTCACCGGCCAGGCTGCGTCCGGCCCACGGTTGCCCGGCGGAGTCGGCAACGCCTCCCGCACCTGCCAGCGCGGCGGCGATATGGCCGGGAAGGTGTCGTTGCGGAGGGACCCCGGGTCCGGTTTCGTTGCTGGCCATCGCTTGCCTTTTGCTGCGCCGGGGCGGCCTAGCGGCGGCCGGCGACGTCGAGCGCTTCGGGCAGCGTGAAAGCGCCCGCATAGAGGGCCTTGCCCACGATGGCACCCTCGACACCCAAAGGCACCAAGGAACGGAGGACCTTCAGGTCGTCGAGGCTGGAAATGCCGCCTGACGCGACCACCGGCTTGCCTGTCTTTTCCACCATCTGGCGGAGGAGTTCTACATTGGGTCCCTGCAGCGTGCCGTCTTTGGTCACGTCCGTGACCACGTAGCGGCTGCAGCCTGCTTCCTCGAGGCGGCCCAGGACGTCCCAGAGGTCCCCGCCTTCCTTGGTCCAGCCCCGGCCGGAGAGCGTGGTGCCGCGGACATCAAGTCCGACGGCGATTTTGTCGCCAAAGCGTTCGATGGCCCGGCGCGTCCATTCGGGGTTCTCCAGCGCGGCGGTTCCCAGGTTCACCCGGGCCACGCCGAGGTCCAAGGCCGCTTCGAGGGTTTCGTCGTCACGGAGACCGCCGGAAAGTTCCACTTTGATGTCCAGACGGCCCACCACGTCGCGGAGCAGTTCCGCGTTCGAGCCGCGGCCGAATGCGGCATCGAGGTCCACCAGGTGCACCCACTCGGCACCCTGCTGCTGCCAGTTCAGGGCGGCTTCCAGCGGGGTGCCGTAGCTGGTCTCACTGCCCGCTTCCCCCTGGACCAGCCGGACGGCCTGGCCATTGACGACGTCGACGGCGGGCAGCAGTTCAAGAACCGGCAGATCGGTTGCGGTGGTCATGTCAATCCTTCGGGTCGGGGTCAGTGTGGCCAGCTGCCGGTCAGTTGCCGGGCAGCGTCAGCAGGTAGGCAGCGAGCAGGGACATGCCCGCCAAAACGTAGAACGATATCTGGGTCCAGAGCGGCTTGTGCTGCTGCCTGAATGACAGGGCGCCGCCGATCAGCAGGCCGGCGAGCCCCATCAGGAGGACGGACCACCACATCTAGGTGGTGCCGTCTTCCCTTGATGGGACGCCGGCGGGCGCCGCGGCACCGGCAGCAGGCTTCTTCAGGTTGTGCACCCAGTTGTGCAGCAGCCGGGCGCCGGCGTCACCCGACTTCTCCGGGTGGAACTGGGTGGCACACAGCGGACCGTTTTCGACCGCAGCAATGAAGGGGCCGCCGTGCTCGGACCAGGTAACCAGGGGTGCGGCCATCCGAGGCTGGACAACATCGAAGTTCCATTCCTGCACGCCATACGAGTGCACAAAGTAGAACCGCTCGTTTTCGACGCCGGCGAACAGCTTGGATCCCTCCGGCACCTTCACGGTGTTCCAGCCCATGTGCGGCACCACGTCAGCGGGCAGGAGCTCCACCTTGCCCGGCCATTCACCGATACCCTCCGCCTCCGTGCCGTGTTCGACGCCTGCCTCAAAGAGCACCTGGAGCCCCACGCAGATGCCCAGGACCGGGCGGCCGCCGGCCACCCGCCTGCCGATGAGGCGGATGCCGTCCACCGCTTTGAGCTCACGCATCACCGTTTCGAAGGCGCCGACGCCGGGAACCACCAGGCCGTCCGCGTTCAGGACGTCCTCGGGCTTGGAGCTGAGGATGACTTCCGCGCCGGCGCGTTCGAGGGCACGCACTGCGGACCGGACGTTACCGGAACCGTAGTCCAGGACCGTCACGGTGGGCTTGCCTTCGGGCGAGGGCAGCTTCCGGGAGGCCGAGGGGTCGACGATGGCGCCGTCCCGCAGGACCTGCCCGCTCACAGCGCACCCTTGGTGGACGGGATTCCCTCAACGCGAGGATCCGGTTCCACGGCTGCGCGAAGTGCCCGGGCGAAGGCCTTGAACTGGGCCTCGACAATGTGGTGGGGATCCCGGCCCGCGATGACGTTCATGTGCAGGCAGATGCCGGCGTGCAGGGTGATTGCTTCGAAGACGTGGCGGGTGAGGGATCCGGTGAAGTGGCCGCCGATGAGGTGGTATTCCTGGCCGGCAGGCTCGCCCCCGTGCACCAGATACGGACGCCCGGAAACGTCCACCACGGCGTGGGCCAGTGCTTCGTCAAGGGGAACGGTGGCTTCTCCGAACCTGCGGATGCCTGCTTTGTTCCCCAAGGCGGTGCGCAGCACTTCGCCGAAGGTGATGGCCACGTCCTCCACCGTGTGGTGGACATCGATGTGGATGTCACCGGTGGCTTTGACGGTCATGTCGATCAGGGAGTGCTTGCAGAGCGCGGTGAGCATGTGGTCGTAGAACGGCACCGACGTGTCGATGTCCGAGGTGCCGGTACCGTCAAGGTTGATTTCCACGAGCACGGAGGACTCACTGGTGGCACGTTCCATGCGCGCGGTCCGGGCCGCGGCAACATTCGATCCGGTGGTACTCATGCTTGGGGTCCTTTTGGGCAGAAGGGGTGGTTCGGGCGTCCAGCGCCGGTTCTTCCAGTCTAGGCGGGAAGCTTGGCCTGGCTGGCAAGGATGCTTTCGAGGGAGGTCAGGAAGGCTGTGGTTTCGGTCTCAGTTCCGGCCGTGACGCGGAGATGCCCGGGGATTCCCACATCCCGGACCAGGACGCCGGCCTCCAGCAGCCCCTGCCACACCTGGTGGGGGTCCTCCAGGCCGCCGAAGAATACGTAGTTGGAGTCTGAGGCGGCAGGCTTGAGGCCCATCCGCGTCAGCTCGGAGACGATGCGGTCCCGCTGCCGTTTGATGTCTTCCACATCCGCCATCAGCGCCTCCCGGTGCTGGAGGGCTGCGAGGGCGGTGGCCTGCGTGATGGCGGAAAGGTGGTACGGAAGCCGGACCAGCCGCAGTGCATCGGTAACTTCGGGGGCTGCCGCCATGTAGCCGAGGCGTGCGCCGGCCAGCGCGAACGCCTTGCTCATGGTCCTCGAGACGATCAGCCGTTCCCGGCCTGGCAGCAGCGTCAGCGCACTGGGCGTTCCGTCATGCGCAAACTCGTGGTACGCCTCGTCGACGATGACGATCGTCTGGCTTGCCTCGCCGGCCTCGTAGACGGCTTCCACCACGTCCAGCCCAAGGCCGGTTCCCGTGGGGTTGTTGGGTGAGCACAGGAAGACGATGTTGGGCTGCAGCTCCTTGACCTGCCGCGCTGCGGATTCAGCACTCAGCCCGTAGCCTTCGGCCCGCTCGCCCACAATGTATTCGGTGTCTGTTCCGCTGGCCAGCAGGGGATACATGGAGTACGTGGGAGGGAATCCGAGCGCCGTGCGTCCCGGGCCTCCGAAGGCCTGGAGTATCTGTTGCAGGACTTCGTTGGAGCCGTTGGCCGCCCACAGGTTGGATTCGTCCAGCCCGTGCCCCAGGTACTCCGCCAGCGCCTTCCGCAGGTCCGTGAATTCCCGGTCCGGGTATCGGTTGAGGCCGGCTGCCGCCTCTGACACCGCTGCGCTGATGGCTGACCTGACGTCCGCCGGGACCCCGTGGGTGTTTTCATTGACGTTCAGGAGAATTGGAACGTCCAGCTGGGGCGCGCCGTAGGGGGTAAGCCCACGGAGGTTGCTGCGGAGGGGAAGCCGGTTCAGGCGCTCTAGCTGGTCATTCACCTGAACAGTTTAGTGCCCGCGCCGGACACCGGAAAATGTGACGGCTCCCTGTTCGCCCTCGGCGTGCTGCGCCCCTTCCGTTGCCGGACAGGCATGATGCCCGGGGGCTAGGTGGCGGGCACGAACAGCTGCTGGCCGGGGAAGACCGCGCCGGCAGGCAGGTTGTTGAGCTGGACGATGTCCGCCACGACGTCCCGAGGGTCGCGCTCGGGTGCGACGCTGGCCGCAATGCCCCACAGCGACTCGCCGGGCTGGACGGTGACCGTGACAGTGGGCGTGGTAGCAAGATCAGCAGCAGACTCCGACGCCTTGGCCGGGGCATTGAAGAAGCCCGCCAGGGAGAGGAGCAGGGCCGCCAGCATGACCAGCGGAATCCCGATCAGCACGATGCGGCCGCGGCGCGTCAGGCGGAGCGGCGGAAGCGGCGCCGGCCGTTCGGCCTGCCGGATCTCGGACTCGGACAGGATTTGCTGCACCGAAAGCAGCTGCTGGCGTGAACCCCGCGAAACAGATGTAGCTGACATGATCTAAGCCCTCCTGGACCGTACTGTGCTGCCCGGACGTCCTCCCCACCACCTGCACCCGGCGGCCTTCCGGCCTGGTCTTCGAATGACCGGGGCAGTGAGTAGAACATATATTCGAACTTTGCTTCCTCAGTTTTAGCACCTATCAACGAATCTTGTCGAGACTCGCTAGAACAAATGTTTGAAAAAGCAATGCGGCTGGCCTAGTTTTGAACCAAAGAACAACCACCTGGACAGTCGACCAGCAGGGTCTGACATTCAAGGACGGGACCTTCCAGGGCCTGGCCGTGGAGCGGCCCGGCGGAAACCGAAAGGCATTGGCGAATATGGCAGCAGCAGCCGCCGGGGGCAGGGGAACCGCGCAACCGAAGAGGACCGCCAAGGGCCTGACTCCACGGCAGAAGAAGATCCTCGAAACCATCCAGCGTTCGGTCAATGAGAACGGGTACCCGCCTTCCATGCGGGAGATCGGCGACACCGTGGGACTGGCGAGCCTTTCGAGCGTCACGTACCAACTGTCCCAGCTGGAGAAACTTGGCTACCTCCGCCGCGACCCCAAGCGTCCGCGGGCCATGGAGGTCCTGATGCCACTCACCCTGGATGGCGGGGCTGCAAAGCCCGCAAGCCAGCCGTCCGCCCCGCGTTCACCGGGCGCAGGCACTGTCACCGAACTGCCCACCGCCCTGGACACAGCCATGGTTCCCCTGGTGGGCCGGATCGCGGCGGGCGGTCCCATCCTTGCTGACCAGCTGGTGGAGGACGTGATGCCGCTCCCCAGGCAGCTGGTGGGGCAGGGCGAACTGTTCATGTTGAAAGTGGCCGGGGATTCCATGGTGGATGCAGCCATCTGCGACGGTGACTGGGTTGTGGTTCGCCGCCAGCAGGATGCGGCCAATGGGGATATCGTGGCTGCGCTCCTCGATGACGAGGCCACCGTCAAGACCTTCCGCCAACGCGACGGCCACACGTGGCTGCTCCCGCAGAACACCCAGTACGAACCCATCCTTGGGGACCACGCCACGATCATGGGCAAGGTTGTCTCGGTACTCCGCTCGCTGTAACGCCCTGCCCAGCCCCGCACCAGGCCATGTTTGCCCTGGTACGGCCTGTTCAATCTGCCTGACGGCTCAGGCGTTTTCCCGGGCCAGCCGCTCCAGGGCGGCAATCGCCGTCGTCCGGTCTGTCGTGGCCCAGAACGGCGGCAGGGCAGCCCGGAGGAACCCAGCGTAGCGCTCGGTGGCGAGCCGGGAGTCAAGGACGGCCACCACTCCCCTGTCGCCGGTGGAACGGATCAGCCGGCCTGCCCCCTGGGCGAGCCGGATCGCGGCGTGCGTGGCGGAAACCGTCATAAAGCCGTTCCCGCCGGCCTGTGCCACGGCCCGTGAACGGGCGGTCATAAGGGGATCGTCCGGCCGCGGAAAAGGAATCCTGTCGATCACCACAAGCCGGCACGAGCCTCCCGGGACGTCCACGCCCTGCCAGAGGGACATGGTTCCGAACAGGCAGGTATCGGGCTCGTCGGCGAACTGCTTCACCAGGCCGGTCATGGTGGAGTCACCTTGGCAGAGGACCGTCATGCCCAGCTTGGGACGCAGTGCCTCGGCCGCTTCTTCTGCCCCCCGGCGGGAGGAGAAGAGGCACAGCGCCCCGCCACCTGAAGCACGGATCAGGGCTTCCAGCTCGTCCAGCGCTTCCGGCGACCCGCCCCTGCCCGGCTTCGGCAGGTGACCGGCCACATAGAGGATGCCCTGCTTCTGGTAGTCGAAGGGCGATCCCACGTCCACGCCCGTCCAGCTCGGGGCCCCGTCACCCACCAGTCCCAGTCCGCCTGCGGCCGGTTCGAACGCCGATCCGATGGCCAGCGTCGCTGAAGTCAGCACCACCGTGTGGCCTGCGAAGAGCCCTTCCCGCAGCCTTCCGGCAACGGACAGCGGCGCGATGTTGATCAAGGCGGGGGCGGTCTCGTCCGGCTGGGAGAATCCCTGCGCCGGGTCAAAAGAACTGGCGCGCGAGAACCACACCACTTCGCGGTTCTCCCGGGCTGCGAGGAGCCGTTCGCAAAGTTCCAGGATGAGCAGGAGCCGGGACCGCGCGAGCTGCCTGCCGCCGTCGGCCGTGGTGCTGCTGTCCCCCTTCGAATCCGAGAGGGCAGCACGGCAGGCGTCGCGCAACTGGTCCACGCAGTCCAGCTGTTCGTCGTTGAGCCCGTTCGGCAGCAGGCCGTTCGGCACGCCCGCCAGGGCAAGCTCCAGGTTGGCGGCTGCGGCATTCAGCGCGTCAACGGTAATGGCGGTGTGCTTCCGCGCGCCGGCAGCAGCAGCGTGGACCATGGCCACGGAAAGCTGGCCTGAGACCGCCCCCGTGACCCGGTCCTGAAGTTCATGGGCCTCATCCACCACCACGACGTCGTACTCGGGCAGGACGGCCAGGCCCTCGAACGCGCTGACGGCAAGCATCGCGTGGTTGGTGACCACCACGTCTGCTTCCGCAGCATCCTGGCGCGCGAGCTCACTGAAGCATTCCGCAGCCATGGGGCACTTCTGGGCGCCCAGGCACTCCATGGAAGTCACGGACACCTGCCGCCAGGCGCGGTCCGTCACTCCCGGGAGGAGCTCGTCACGGTCCCCGGTGTGGGTCTTCTCCGCCCATTCCCGGAGCCGCACAACCTCTTTGCCGAGCTGGGACGACGGGCCGCCCACGGCTGCCGCGAAGTGGGGCACGCTGGTGTCCTCGCCCAGGCTGAACAGCTGGCCCTCGGCTGGCTCCTCGCTGGGGAAGCCGCCTTCCAGCTTGTGCCGGCACACGTAATTGGAACGGCCCTTGACCAGGGCCACTTTGACCGGCCTGTCCAAGGCGGGGGTGATCGCTTTGAGCAGGCGGGGCAGGTCCCGGCCCACAATCTGCGTCTGGAGGGCCAGGGTGGCCGTTGACACCAGGGCGGGCTTGTTGCTCTGCAGGGCATGCGCGATCAGGGGGATGAGGTAGGCCAGGGACTTGCCGGTGCCGGTCCCCGCCTGGACCAGGAGGTGGTCCCCCGTTTCAATGGCACGGGCCACCTGCCTGGCCATCTCATGCTGGCCGGCGCGGCTTTGCCCGCCCATGCCGGCCACGGCCCGGTCGAGCAGTTCGATCACGAACTGCTCGACGGCCGTTTCCGTGGCTTCTCCTGCCACGGCCTCAGTCATTGCTGACGAAAGGTTCCAGTTCAGCCGCGAAGCCTTCCCGGACCATCACGACAGCCCTGGTACCGGCCTCAACGTGGTCGACGCTGATGATCTCGGCGTCGGAATCGTGAAGCTTGCTCATCAGGTCCCCGCGGTCGTACGGGATGAGCAGTTCCAGCTTGACGCTGGGCCGGGGAATGGCGTCGCTGATTGCCTTCAGCAGCTCTGCGATGCCTTCCCCCGTGCGGGCCGAGACCACCACGTGCCGCGGCTCGCGCTGCTTGAGCCGTTCCACCACGAAGGGATCAGCGGCGTCGGCTTTGTTGAGCACGATGATTTCGGGCACCTTCCGGGCGTCCACTTCGCTGAAGACCTTGCGCACTGCGGCGATCTGGCCCTCAGGATCCGGGTGCGAGACGTCCACCACGTGCAGGATGAGGTCCGCGTCCGCGACTTCCTCGAGCGTGGAGCGGAACGCCTCCACCAGCTGGGTTGGCAACGAACGGACAAAGCCGACAGTATCGGCCAGGGTGTAGCCGAGGCCGTCCGCAGTTTCCGCTTTGCGGACGGTGGGATCCAGGGTGGCGAACAGTGCGTTCTCCACCAGGACACCGGCGTCGGTGAGGCGGTTCAGCAGCGAGGACTTGCCGGCGTTGGTGTACCCGGCGATCGCCACGGACGGCACGGCATTACGACGGCGGTTGGCCCGTTTGGTCTCGCGGGCGGGCTTCATTGCGGCGATCTCCCGCCGCAGCTTGGCCATCCTTGTACGGATGCGGCGGCGATCCAGCTCGATCTTTGTCTCACCGGGACCACGCGAACCCATGCCGGCGGCCGCGCTGCCCACCTGGCCACCGGCCTGGCGGGACATCGACTCGCCCCAGCCGCGCAGGCGCGGCAGAAGGTATTCCAGCTGCGCCAGCTCCACCTGGGCCTTGCCTTCACGGCTCTTGGCGTGCTGGGCGAAAATGTCCAGGATCAGGGCCGTCCGGTCGATCACCTTAACCTTGACGATGTCCTCCAGGCCCCGGCGCTGGGAGGGCGCGAGCTCGGCATCCACCACAACCGTGTCCGCACCGGTGGACATCACGATGTCCCGGAGCTCCAGGGCCTTGCCCGAGCCGAGGAACGTTCCGGGATCCGGCTTGTCGCGCCGCTGGACCAGCCCGTCCAGGACCTCGGAACCGGCAGTTTCGGCGAGGGCTGCAAGCTCCCGCAGAGAGTTCTCGGCGTCGGCCAGGGTCCCTTCGGACCAGAGGCCGGCCAGGACCACCCGCTCAAGGCGCAACTGCCGGTACTCAACCTCGGTGACGTCTTCCAGTTCAGTGGAAAGGCCTGCTGTGCGGCGCAGGGCGCGGCGTTCCTCGAGGTCCTGCTGGTCACCGTCGTACGTTGTGTGTTCTTCGTCCAGGCGGGAAATCGCCTGGGCTTTGCCGAGCATAGCCTTCCCGTCACGGCCCTCGTCACCGCCCGGCGTGCTGAGGTTCCTGGCCGGTACATCCTTGGAGAGAATCCGGTCGATGACAGCCTGGATTTCGGCAGGACTCATGTCCTGGGCGGCTGGATCTGATCCGGTGTTGGGCTGGCTGGTCATGGTCTCCTTTGAAGATTCGGCAGTTCCAGAATAGTGCCGAATGATGGTGATTGGTGAAGTATTCGCGCTGGGCTGACGGCCTGCGGTCATCCAAGCCTCCTGGCTTGTTGGGCCTGGCGCTGCAGGAGGCAGCGCCGGCGGACATGCCACGACGTCGATTCGTGGCAGAGATGGACAGCCGGAAAAACGGCGGGAAGTCCAGCGGGAGGCTGACCTTCGAGTGTCGTCCGGCGACCGGCAGGCGGAAATCCGTTGGCCGGTGCACGCAGCGGAAGGTTCAAAACCTGCATCGCTGGGTGGGACATGCTGTCGCTTGAAGACAGGCTGCGGGACGGGCTGGGCCCGTGCCGGCTACTCGAAGATCAGGAACATGCCCACCAGCGTAGCAGAGGGGCCTGCCCGGCAGTTTCCCTTTACGCTGCAAGGGGAACTACTCTGGCCAGTTATGGAGTCCGCACATTATTTCAGCGCAACACCCGCCGGCCCTTTTACCCGCAAGCCGCTGAGTGTCGAACTCGCAGGGCAGGTGCGCAGGCTGCAGACTTCCACCGGCATCTTCAGCCCGGACGGGATCGACAAGGGCACCGCCATCCTCCTCGCCGAGGTCCCGCCCCCCGCGCCGCAGGGGAACCTGCTGGACATCGGCTGCGGCTGGGGCCCGATTGCCCTGACCATGGCCCTGAAGTCGCCCTCAGCCCGGGTCTACGCGGTGGATGTCAACGAACGCTGCATCACCCTGACGAATGAGAACGCTGCGGCGCTGGGACTGGCCAACGTCACCGCCAGTACCCCTGAAGCCGTGGACCCGGACGTGCGCTTTGACACCATCTGGTCCAATCCGCCCATCCGGATCGGCAAGGACGAACTGCACTCGCTCCTGAAGCTGTGGCTGCCCCGCCTTGCGCCGGGCGGAACAGCGTGGCTGGTGGTGCAGAAGAACCTGGGGGCCGACTCGCTCCAACGCTGGCTTGCTGCGGAGCTGGACGAATCCTTCAGTGTCAGCCGGGAGTCGACGTCCAAGTCCTTCCGGATCCTGAAGGTCAGGAAAGCGTCCCGGTTGCCACAATAACGGCCGGGCCACTCAGCTCGACATGTTCATGCCCCGCCGGGCCGGCAAAGAACTTGACGCCAACCACGCCGCCTGGAACGTGAACGCGCCAGGTGTCGGGGGCTTCCGCGCCTGCCCAGTGACGGATGGCCACTGCCGCTGCACAAGCCCCGGTTCCGCACGACTGGGTCTCCCCCACCCCGCGTTCATGCACGCGCATGGTCACCGTCCCGACGCCGTCGTGCACCAGGGGCTCTGACGGAACCACGAACTCAACGTTGGTCCCGTGGGCCGGGACAGGGTCCACCACGGGCGCCGTGAACAGGCGGGTTGCCGCGAGTTCCGACAGTTCCGCCAAGGCAACGACGGTGTGGGGGTTGCCCATGCTGACGGAGAGTGCAGGGCGGGGAACTTCCAGGCCCTCAGCGGTAACCAGTGAATCCATTGCCTTGGCTGTGGCTTCACCGGGGAAAATGAACTCCCACGGCCCCATGTCCACGGCGTAGTCTTCGCCTGTGCGCACCACGGTCTTGACGCCCGCGCGCGTGCCGATGGTGAGGGCGCCGCCGTCGGCCAGGTCAATCAGCCCCTCGGCGCGGAGGAAATGGACAAAGACGCGGACGCCGTTGCCGCACATCTCGGACAAAGAGCCGTCACCGTTGCGGTAGTCCATAAACCATTCGGCGTCCGGGGCGGCGGCGAGCAGCTCGCGGCCCTCGGGCAGGAAGCGCGACGGGACGGCGCGGATCAGCCCGTCCCCGCCGATGCCGCGGTGCCGGTCGCACAGGGCTGCCACGTCCTGGGCGGCTATGGTGTGGACGCCCTCGGGATCGGCCACCAGGACAAAGTCGTTGCCGGTGCCGTGTCCCTTGGAAAAGCGGAGTCCGCTCAGGGTGCGGAAGGCCGGCTCGGTGGTTTCTGCGAGGGTTGCGTCCATGTTTCCAAGGTTACCGGCCGGGCGGGTCAGCCCTAAATACGCGGCGCTTCGCACAGCGCTGCGGCCTTGGCCACCAACGAAGGGTCCTGCCAGTCCAGCCAGGAGATGCGGGGATCGGCACGGAACCAGGTGAGCTGGCGCCGCGCGAACTGCCGGGTGGCCACGATGGTGTCTTCCGCTGCCTCCGCTACGGTCCACCCGCCGTCGAGCACCTTGAGGAACTGCGCGTACCCAAGAGCACGGGAAGCGGTTTTCCCTTGGCGCAGCCCTAGGGTGTCCAGCCGCTGGACTTCAGCAAGCAGGCCGGCGTCCACCATGCGGTGGACGCGGCTGGCGAGCCGCTCCCTGAGCACCTCCCGGTCCACGCCCAGTCCCACTTGGACGGCGGGCTGGAAATACTCGCGCTGCGGCATAAAGGAACTGAACGGCCTGCCGGTGAGCCGGTGGACCTCCAGGGCACGGATAATGCGCCGGGAGTCGGACAACCTCCCCGCCGATACCGGGTCCACGTCGCGCAGCCGCTCCAGGAGGACCGCCTGCCCGTTCTCAGCGAGCTCAGCTTCCAGCTGTTGGCGCACGGCCGGGTCCGTTCCGGGAAATTCCAGGACATCCAGTGCCGCCCGCACGTACAGGCCGGAACCGCCGGCCAGGATGGCCCGTTTGCCGCGGGCGTGGATGTCCGCGATCAGGGCGCGCGCCTGCTCCTGGAACCGCGACACGCTGGCTTCCTCGGTCACCTCCAGGATGTCCAGCAGGTGGTGGGGCACCCCCCTGCGTTCGGCCTCGGTGATCTTTGCCGTTCCGATGTCCATGCCGCGGTAGAACTGCATGGCGTCGGCGTTGATGACTTCGCCATCCAGTTCCAGTGCCAGGCTGACGGCGAGGTCCGATTTGCCGGAACCGGTGGGACCGACGACGGCGATGACAGGCGGGGAGCCCAACGGTCAGCGGGTGCGGACGGGCAGCGCGGGCATGCCCAGCGAGACGCCCTTGCCCCCTGTGCCGGCGCCCGGCCCGGGAGCACCGCAGGAGTCCGCCTGGGACCTGTCCCAAGCGTCGCCGGCCCGGGAGCGGCGCAGGCTGTAGTCCTCAAGGGTGGGATCGGCGACGAGGTGGAAGGCTGCGGCCTCGGTGATGGTGACGGTGACAAGGTCTCCCGGCCGCGGAGCCTGGGCACCGTCGGGCACGGAGAAGTGCACCAGCCGCTGGTCCTGGGAGCGGCCGGACAGCCGGTGGGTCTCCCCCGCTTTCCGGCCGGACTGCGCAGTGACCATGACCTCAACCCTGCGGCCCAACTGGCGCTGGTTTTCCTCCGCCGCAATCCTGTCCTGGAGGGCGGTTAGCCGTTCGAAGCGTTCCTGCACCACGGCTTTGGGCAACTGGTCCGGCAGGTCCGCGGCCGGGGTGCCCGGGCGCTTGGAATACTGGAAGGTGAAGGCGGTGGCGAAACGGGACTTTTCCACAACGTCCAGGGTGGCCTGGAAGTCCTCTTCCGTTTCACCCGGGAAGCCCACGATGATGTCGGTGGAGATGGCGGCATGGGGAATCTTTTCCCGCACCTTGTCCAGGATGCCCAGGAACTTGGTAGACCTGTACGAGCGCCGCATGTCCCGCAGGACCTTGTCCGAGCCCGACTGCAGCGGCATGTGCAGCTGCGGCATGACATTGGGGGTCTCGGCCATGGCGTCGATGACGTCGTCGGTGAAGGCTGCGGGGTGCGGGCTGGTGAAGCGGACGCGCTCCAGGCCTTCGATGTCGCCACAGGCCCGGAGGAGTTTGGAGAAGGCCAGCCGGTCGCCGAATTCGACGCCGTAGGAGTTGACGTTCTGGCCGAGGAGAGTGACTTCGATGGCGCCGTCGTCCACGAGGGCCTGGATTTCAGCGAGGATGTCCCCGGGCCGGCGGTCTTTTTCTTTGCCGCGGAGGGCGGGGACGATGCAGAAGGTGCAGGTGTTGTTGCAGCCTACGGAGATCGATACCCAGCCCGAGTAAACGGAATCGCGTTTGGTGGGAAGCGTGGAGGGGAACACGTCCAGTGACTCGAGGATTTCAAGCTGGGCCTCGTTGTTGTGCCGCGCGCGCTCCAGCAGCGCGGGCAGGGCGCCAACGTTGTGCGTGCCGAAGACGGCGTCCACCCACGGCGCCTTTTTCAGGATGGTTTCCCGGTCCTTCTGCGCCAGGCAGCCGCCCACCGCAATCTGCATGCCGGGGTTCGCCGCCTTCACCGGAGCGAGGATTCCCAGGTTGCCGTAGAGCTTGTTGTCAGCGTTTTCACGCACGGCGCAGGTGTTGAACACTACGACGTCGGCCTGCTCACCGTCCGCCGGTACGTACCCTGCGTCCTCGAGCATGCCTGCCATGCGTTCCGAGTCATGGACGTTCATCTGGCAGCCGAAGGTCCGCACCTGGTAGGTGCGGGGCTTTTGGGCAGCCTCCTGCGGAGCGCCACCGGTCGCTGTGGCGGTGCCGGTACCGGAAAGGGGGGAAGGGATGGTCAAACTCACCTGTTAAGGGTACCGGTTTTACCGTTCGCCGCTGTCGGGTGCGGCTTGGGACTCCAGGACGTCATTAACGATCCGGAACGCCTGGGAAGGCTGGTAGCCCTTGCGCGCCAGCATGGATGCCAGCCGGCGGGCAGCCTTGTCCCGTTCCGCCCGGTCCTGAAGATCCAGCCCGGGGCGGAGCTTACGCTCCACAAGCTGCCTTGCAGAGGCCTCTTCGTCGGCGTCCGACAACTGTTCCAAGGCTGCCGCGGCCGTCTCCTGGTCAATGCCTTTCTCCGCCAGCTCGCGCCGGAGGGCCCCCTTTGCCAGTTTCCGGGACTGCGCACGGCTCCGGACCCACATGTCGGCGAAGTCGGCGTCGTTGATCAGGCGCGCTTCCTGGAACCGGTCCAGCACCGCCTCGGCGACATCCTCGGGGATGTTCCGCTCGGCAAGCTTCCGTGCGAGCTGCCGCCTGCTCTTGGCCGATGCGGTCAACTGGCGGTAGACAATGGCCTGCGCAACCGACACCGGATCAGGCTCGGGATCACCGTAATGGGGTGCGTCGGGGTCGCCCGGCCCGCGCGGCTCCCCCTCTGCAGGGGAAGCCGGGCGGGTCCGCCGCGGGCGGCCCCCGCTGCTGCGGGGCCGCTCCCGTTCAAAACCAGTCAACGGTTAGAACCCGTCGACGGCCTTCAGCTTCGGGGAATCCTTGGACTCGGGCTCCGCCGGCTTCACACCCACGCCAAGCTTTTCCTTGATCAGGCGCTCGAGCTCGGCGGCCAGCTCCGGGTTGTCGCGCAGGAACCGGCGCGAGTTCTCCATGCCCTGGCCCAGCTGGTCGCCATCGTAGGTGAACCAGGAACCGGACTTCTTGATGATGCCGTGCTCAACGCCCATGTCGATGATTCCGCCCTCGCGGGAGATGCCCTGGCCGTAGATGATGTCGAACTCGGCCACCTTGAAGGGCGGTGCCATCTTGTTCTTGACGATCTTCGCCTTGGTGCGGTTACCGACCGAATCCGCGCCCTCCTTGAGGGTCTGGATGCGGCGCACGTCGATACGGATGGAGGCGTAGAACTTAAGGGCCTTACCGCCGGTGGTGGTTTCGGGGGAACCGAAGAAGACACCGATCTTTTCACGGAGCTGGTTGATGAAGATGGCGGTGGTCTTGGTCTGGCTCAGCCGGCCGGTGATCTTACGCAGGGCCTGGCTCATGAGGCGTGCCTGGAGGCCCACGTGGCTGTCGCCCATGTCGCCTTCAATTTCGGCCCGGGGCACCAGCGCTGCGACGGAGTCGATCACGATGACGTCCAGGGAACCTGAGCCCACCAGCATGTCCATGATTTCGAGGGCCTGCTCGCCGGTATCCGGCTGGGACACCAGGAGCGCGTCCGTGTCCACACCAAGCTTTGCAGCGTACTCCGGATCAAGGGCGTGTTCGGCGTCAATGAAGGCCGCGATGCCGCCCAGGCGCTGGGCATTGGCCACTGCGTGCAGGGCCACGGTGGTTTTACCGGAAGATTCCGGGCCGTAGATTTCAACGACGCGGCCCCGGGGAAGGCCGCCAATTCCCAGGGCAACGTCCAGGGCGATGGAGCCGGTGGGGATGACCTCGATGGGGGCCCGGACTTCATCGCCGAGCCGCATGACTGAGCCTTTACCGAACTGCTTGTCGATCTGGGCCAGCGCTGCTTCGAGCGCTTTTGCACGATCCGGGGCTGCCGCCATGGTTCACACCTCTAATGCTTTCTCGCTTTGGAGTGGCCTCAGCGGCCGTTTATTGGTCATCTCTGACGCTAATGGGACCCACTGACATTCCGGCCGGATAACGGCGGCTATGTGGATAACCCGCTAGGAAAAGCATAGCTTTACCCGAACAGGTATTCGAACAGGAGCGCGGCGTGTCAGGAGATTCCGGCTAGTTCGTGCGGGGCTTTATATCCCGGCCCAGCCTGCGCTCGGCCGGGACGTCCTGGACGTCGCAGACAGCCAGCCACACCTTCCGCGGTTCCACGCCGGCAGCCAGCGCCTGGTCCGCGGTGCGCCCGCCAACCCCTGCCAGCACAAGCGTGCTGCTGAGGACCCGCGAGTACCCGGCGCCGAATTCGTCGTCCATAAGCCGCCAATAATCGCTGATTCGCACCAGAAAAGTCTCTCACGGTCCGCACCCTAGAATTGTTGCCATGAGCAGCTCCCCCGATGTCCCCTTCCTGCAAGGCCGCCACGACGAAGCTACAGTGGACGCCGCGTTGCAGAACGTGGAGCACCAGATAAGCCTCTTCTGGCGGCGCGCCCGGGCCATCTCCAACCAGCTCTCCCGCCAGGTGCATCCGGACATGGAGCCGGCAGCCTACGGCCTGCTGACGGTGATCCGCAGGGAGGGCCCCATCCGGCTCACCGACCTGGCCATGAACATTGGCGTGGGCAAGCCGTCCGTCAGCCGGCAGATCGCCTTCCTGGAGAGCCTTGGACTCGTGTCCAAGGAGGCCGATCCGCTGGATGGGCGTGCCCAGGCCATCCGGCTGACGCCCAAGGGCGAGGAAAAGATGCACCAGGTCCAGGATGCCCGGCGGCAGGTGTTCCGTGAACGCCTGGGCGAATGGCCGGTGGAGGACCTGGAAGAACTGGCCCGGTACATGGCCAAGCTGAACGCCACCTACGAGCGTGACGGGTTCCCGAAGGACGGCCCCGCGGCCGCTCCTGCTGACGACCGGTAGGCAGATACAACTGAAGCCCCCGGCCGGGGCCGGGGGCTTCAGTGCGTCTTACTTCCAGGGCCGCCTTACAGCGGCGCCCTTACCGGGCGCCGGACAGAAGGCCGGTGGAAAGTTCGTCGTTAAGTTCAGTGTTCAGGTCGCGCTCAAGGTCACGGCCATAACGCTGGGAAAATTCCTGCGGAACGGTGTCCGGAACGGCGACGCCTTCGGCAACTGCCACCCGGTCGCTCACTTCGCGGAGCATGCTGGACAACGGGACATCCAGCGCCGAGCAAATCGAAGACAGGAGCTCTGATGATGCTTCCTTCTGGCCGCGCTCCACTTCACTGAGGTAACCCAGGGAGACACGGGCGCTGTGCGAAACTTCACGGAGCGTACGCCCCTGACGCTGGCGGACATCGCGCAGGACATCACCGATTTCGTGACGAAGTACAACCATCTTGCGCTCCTTCTGTTCGCTCTTAGCCTGATCGGCGAGGCCCACATCCTTCCAGCGGACAACGCCGTTTACGGATACGGGCTGCTTTACCATCTGTATCGCCTTGCTCCCTCATTGGTCAGGTCCGCCATATAGCGAACCGTCGTGGTCATTTCATCCTAGGCGCCTCCACTCTCCGGAAGCGACACAATGTAATAACTAATCGGTACCGGCTTTTGTTCCCGCCAACTTTACGTCCGGGTAACTTCGGCCGGCCGGGGTCACCGGGACAGGGCCTCGAGAAGCCTTTCCAGGGCAGCTGCGCAGGCCTGCCCGCGGATTTCTGCCCGGTTGCCGGCAAAGGAATATTCGAAGGCCGACGCCCCACCGGCGGTGGCAATCCCTACATACACCGTGCCCACGGGCTTTCCGTCGTGCGCGTCGGGTCCCGCAACCCCGGTGGTGGAGACGCCGATGTCAGCGCGCAGGACCGTCCGGGCTCCAGCCGCCATGGCCGCGGCGACATCGGGGTCAACGGATCCCACGCGGGCCAGCAGCTCCGACGGGACGTCCAGGACCGATTCCTTGACCGAGTTCTGGTATGCAACCACGCCGCCCTGCAGAATCCCGGAGGCGCCGGGCGTGTCGGCAAGGACTGCGGACACCATGCCTGCGGTCAGCGATTCTGCAGCGGCCACGGTGCGCCCTGTGTCGAGGGCCTTCCTGACCGCTTCGGCAGACAGATGGTGGAGATTGGTCATGCCGGCTCCTGTCCTGTGCTGCTGCCTGCCTGCAGCTTTCCCTTGGCCCGAAGGCGCAGCGCCTCAACAACGTATTGGACGCCGGTCCAGACGGTAATGGCCACGGCAGCCATCATCACGGCGAACGCCACCCAGGCCAGCCATGGGGCGAGTGCACCCAGCGGCAGGAGGTAAAGGAAGATGGCCGCGGTCTGCACAACTGTCTTGAGCTTTCCGCCCCGGGAAGCAGGGATGACCCCGTAGCGGATCACAAAGAATCTCAGGGCGGTGATGCCCCATTCACGGACCAGGATCACCAGCGTGGCCCACCAGGGCAGTTCGCCGAGCACCGAGAGCATGACCAGGGCGGAGCCGGTGAGGAGCTTGTCCGCGATGGGATCGGCGATTTTGCCGAAGTCGGTCACCAGGTTCCGGCTCCGGGCGATGTCGCCGTCGAGCTTGTCCGTGTAGATGGCGACGGCGAACACCGCTGCCGCCGCCCACCGCCATGGCCCGGACGCGCTCTGCAGCCCCGGCGCGTCAACGATAAGGAACCACACGAAGAACGGGACCAGCGCGATCCGGATCATGGTCAGGACATTGGGAAGGTTCCAGACCCCGGCACGGCCTGGGCCGGCCGCGGTGGCATCGGTGCTAGTCACCTAACTAGGCTACATTCTTTGGGCTAGCGCCCCGTGAGGGACCAGGCATCTTCGGAACCGTCTTCGTCGTCGTAGCCGCCAGGCGGGGAATCCGAGCCGTCGTAATATTCGACACTCTGCTTCCGTTGGTCGAGGTCCGCGGCCACGAGGTCTTCCGCGTATCCACCCTGGGCGATGTTCGCGTTGGCGTTGTCGCTCAGGGCTGCGGTCTGCGAGTCCGGCGCCGCCGGCGCGTCCTGGCCCTTCATGGCGGCCAGGACGGGAGCCAGGTCGTCCGGCTTCACCAGGACGTCGCGGGCCTTGGACCCTTCGGACGGGCCAACGACACCCCGGGATTCCAGCAGGTCCATGAGGCGCCCTGCCTTGGCGAAGCCCACGCGCAGCTTGCGCTGGAGCATGGAGGTGGAGCCGAACTGCGTGGTGACCACGAGTTCCGTGGCCTGCAGCAGGACCTCAAGGTCGTCCCCGATATCGTCGTCGATCTGCTTCTTCGGCGCCTCGGCGGCAACGTCGTCGCGGTAGCTCGCCTGGAGCTGGCCCTTGACGTGCTCAACCACCTTGTGGATCTCGGATTCCGTGACCCAGGCACCCTGGACGCGCATGGCCTTGGAGGCGCCCATGGGCAGGAAGAGCGCGTCACCCTGGCCGATGAGCTTCTCGGCCCCGGGCTGGTCCAGGACAACGCGTGAGTCGGTGACGGAGGACGTGGCGAAGGCCATGCGGGACGGCACGTTGGCCTTGATGAGCCCGGTGACGACGTCCACGGACGGCCGCTGCGTGGCAAGCACCAGGTGGATGCCTGCCGCGCGGGCAAGCTGCGTGATGCGGACGATCGAGTCTTCAACGTCGCGCGGGGCGACCATCATGAGGTCCGCGAGCTCGTCCACGATCACCAGCAGGTAGGGATACGGCCGAATGACGCGCTTGGAGTCCACCGGCGGGTGGACCTTGCCGGCGCGGACCGCCTTGTTGAAGTCGTCGATGTGCTTGAAGCCGTAGTTGGCCAGGTCGTCGTACCGCGCGTCCATCTCCCGGACCACCCACTGCAGTGCCTCGGCCGCCTTCTTCGGGTTGGTGATGATGGGGGTGATGAGGTGCGGGACGCCCTCGTAGGCAGTGAGTTCCACGCGCTTGGGGTCCACCATGACCATGCGCACCTCATCGGGGGTGGCGCGCATCAGGATGGACGTGATCATCGAGTTCACGAACGACGACTTGCCGGCACCGGTGGCACCTGCAACGAGGAGGTGGGGCATCTTGGCGAGGTTGGCCACCACGTAGCCGCCCTCCACGTCCTTGCCGACGCCCATCACCATGGGGTGGTCCGTCCGGCGGGCGTTCTGGCTGCGGAGGACGTCGCCGAGCGAGACGGTTTCGCGGTCCGTGTTGGGGATCTCGATGCCGATGGCCGATTTTCCCGGAATGGGGCTGAGGATGCGGACGTCGCTGGAGGCAACGGCGTAGGAGATGTTCTTGGACAGCGCGGTGACGCGTTCCACCTTGGTTCCCGGAGCGAGTTCGATCTCGTACCGGGTGACGGTGGGGCCGCGGCTGAAGCCTGTGACGGTGGCGTCCACATTGAACTGCTGCAGGGTGTCGGTCAGCGCGGCGACGACGGCGTCATTGGCTTCCGTGCGCTCCTTGGGGATGGAGCCGGGCGTCAGATAGTCCGATGCCGGGAGCGTGTACGTTACGTCGCCGGCGAGGGACAACTGCTCGGTGCGCTGCGGGATGGGAACCGGCGGCGGGGCGGGCGCCACGGGGTTGGACGGCACTGTGGGTGCGGCGACTGGTTTGGCAGCGGCCGCGGACATGCCGGGGGTGATCATGGGGATGGCTTCGGTTGCGTTTTCACCCGCGGCGGAGGAAGCGCCGGCGCCCAGGCCTTGGGCCGCCTTGATCTTCTCGACGGCGATCTCGGCCTGGGTGGGCCGCCGGATGCCCGGCGCCGGGCGCGCCTCCGCGCTTTCCTTGGGGTCGTCGTCGTCGATCACTGCATGCTCAAACGCCTCGTCCCCAACGTAGCCCTCCAGTCCGGCGTCGGCGTCCTTCTCGTCCTTGCCGAAGAAGCGGCGCTTCTTCTTGGGGCCCTTGGGCGGCGCGGGCGGGGTCCGTTCCAGGTAGCTGCGGTCATGGGCGTCCCGGTCCTGGTCATCCAGGAGGTCGATGCCCATCAGGTGCTCATAGCCGGCGCGCAGCCGCCGCGGAATGGCAGTGAACGGAGTGGCGGTGATGATCAGCAGGGAGACGAAGGCCAGCAGCGAGTAGAGGGCCACTGGAACAACGGGATGGATGGCCGCCAAGGGCGACGCAGCCAGGAAACCGAGCATGCCGCCCGCCTGGCGGAGGCCGTCGAATCCCTGCGCCACAGTGGGCTGGCCGCCCAGGATGTGCGCCAGCCCGCAGCCGGCGAACGCCATGATGAGGAAGCCGATGCCCACCCGGTTGTTGCCCCGCCCGTCGGACGGCTGGCGGAAGAGCCGGAAGGCGCAGACAAACAGCATCAGCGGGAGGAGCAACGAAATCCACCCGAACGTGCCGTTGACAACGGCGTACACGGCATCCGGGAACCAGCCGGTGAGGCCCCACCAGGCGAAGGTGGCGATGAAGATGCCCAGGGCCAGGTTGAACAGGGCTGCGCCGTCCCGCCGTTCCTCCGCGGGCAGGTCGCTGACGTCATGGCCGATGCGCCGCACCCCGCCGCCTACCAGGTGGCCGACGCCCAGCCAGGCTCCGCCCACCACACGCAGCAGCCAGGGCTGGTGATGTTCGACGGCGGGGAGCTGGCGGGTGCGCGCGGTGCTGCCGGAACCACGCCCCGATTTGGCGGCCGTGGAGCCTGAACCGCGGCCGGAGGAGCTGCCGGTTTTGCTTCCGGCGCTGCCCCTGCTGGAGCCATTGGGCGCGGACGTAGTACGAGTGGCCATACCAGCCACGGTACCCGAGTGGGGCTGGTTTTCCGGGGATTTAGGCCCCCTGATCCCCCGGTTCGCGGCCCTTAAATGCCTCCGGCCCGCGGTCCCGCTGAACGGGAACGCGGGCCGGAGCAGGCAGGCTGCTGTTAGGCCTCGAGCACCACGGGGATGATCATCGGCTTGCGGCGGAGCTTCCGGTTGACCCACGTGCCCACCACGCGGCGGACCACCTGCTGGAGCTGGTGGCTGGTGTGGTCGGCGTGGTTGAGGACAGCCTCCTCCAGCGCGGCATTGATCTTGGGGATGATCTCGTCGAACACGGAGTCATCCTCGGCCACGCCGCGGGCGTGGATCTCGGGGCCGGACACCACCTTGCCGGTGGCGCGGTGGATGACCGTGATGATCGAGATGAAGCCTTCGTCTCCAAGGATCCGGCGGTCCTTGAGGTCGGCATCGGTGATCTCGCCGACGCTGGAGCCGTCCACGTAGACGAAACCGACTTCCACCTGGCCCACCACGTCAGCCCGGTGGTCCTTCAAGTCGATGACGGTGCCGTTGTCCGCAAGGATGACGCTGGCTTCCGGTACGCCGGACTCAATGGCGATCTTGCCGTTGGCGATCAGGTGGCGGGTCTCACCGTGCACCGGCATGGCGTTGAGCGGCTCGAGGATGTTGTAGCAGTACAGGAGCTCCCCGGCCGCGGCGTGCCCGGAAACGTGGACCTTGGCATTGCCCTTGTGGATCACGTCGGCCCCGAGCTTGAGGAGCCCGTTGATGATCCGGAAGACGGCGTTCTCGTTGCCGGGGATGAGGCTGGAGGCAAGGATGACGGTGTCGCCGTCGCCCACCACCACACGGTGGTCGCCGTTGGCCATTCGGGACAGCGCTGCCATGGGCTCGCCCTGGGAACCGGTGGACATCAGCACCACGCGGTTGTCCGGCAGGTTGTCGATGTTCTTGATGTCCACGATCAAGCCCGGCGGGACATCCAGGTAGCCCAGCTTCTCGGCGATCGCCATGTTGCGGACCATGGAGCGGCCCACGAAGGCCACCTTGCGGTTGTGCTTGGCCGCCGCGTCCAGGACCTGCTGGACCCGGTGCACGTGGGACGAGAAGGAAGCAACGATAATCCGCTTGCTGGCCTGGCCGAAGAGCCGTTCCAGCGTGGGTCCGATTTCCTTCTCGGCCGTGGTGAAGCCGGGAACGTCGGCGTTGGTGGAGTCGGACATAAAGAGGTCCACGCCCTCCTCGCCGAGCTTGGCGAAGTGCCGGAGGTCGGTGATGCGCCCGTCCAGCGGCAGCTGGTCCATCTTGAAGTCGCCGGTGTGCAGGACAGTGCCGCCGGCGGTCCGGATGAACACGGCCAGGGCGTCCGGAATGGAGTGGTTGACGGCCACGAATTCACACTTGAACGGACCGAACTTTTCGACCTGCCCTTCCTCGACCGTGAGGGTGTACGGCCGGATGCGGTGCTCCTGCAGCTTCGCTTCGATCAAAGCGAGGGTGAGCTGCGAGCCCACCAGCGGAATGTCGTTGCGGCGGCGCAGCAGGTACGGAACAGCGCCGATGTGGTCTTCGTGGCCATGGGTGAGGACCACGGCGACGATGTCGTCCAGCCGGTCCTCGATGTAGGAGAAGTCAGGCAGGATCAGGTCGACGCCGGGCTGGGTTTCCTCGGGGAAGAGGACGCCGCAGTCCACGACCAGCAGTTTGCCGTCGATTTCGAACACGGCCATGTTCCGGCCGATCTCCCCCAGCCCGCCGAGCGGGACAATCCGGAGCGTGCCCTGCGGCAGGCGGGGAGGGGTAACAAGGCCGGTGAGGGCGGTTTGGGTCATATTGCACTACTTTCCAGGCGGAAGGGTGCCGGTCTTACTCCTCAGGAAAAGACCAGCCCCGCTTCCGCCAAATCCCCGCGGATGGTTTCGATCTCGGCTTCGTCCGGCTCCACGAGGGGCAAACGGACAATCGAGTTGGGCAGGACTCCCTGCCATTTAAGAATCTGCTTGGCCGCAACGGCCCCCTGGACCCGGGTCATGGTGGCCCGGACTACCGGCTGGAGATCAAAGTTGATCTTCCGGGCAGTGCTGAGGTCGTTCGCGTTGACGGCGTCGATAAGTTCGCGGAAACGGCGCGTGGCCACGTGGGTGGTGACGCCCACCAGGCCGACGGCGCCAAGGGCCATCCACGGAAGGGTCAGTCCGTCATCGCCCGAGTAGAACGAGAGGTCTGTCTCCGCCATGACGCGCGTGGCGGCGACGAAGTCGGCCTTGGCATCCTTGACTGCCACGATGTTCGGGTGCTGCGCCAGCCGGATCATCGTGTCGGGCTCAATGGCGATGGAGGAACGTCCCGGGATGTCGTACAACATAACGGGCACGTCGACGGCGGAGGCGACGGTTTCGAAGTGTGCGCGGACGCCGGCCTGGCTGGGCTTGTTGTAGTACGGCGTCACCAGGAGGAGGCCGTCGACGCCGAGGGCTGCTGCCTGCTGGGAAAGGTGGACTGAGTGGGCGGTGTCGTTGGTGCCCGTGCCGGCGATGATCGCGGCCCGGCCGCCCACGGCGTCCTTGACGGCGCGGAACATGCCGAGGTTCTCCTCGTCCGTCAGCGTGGACGTTTCGCCAGTGGTTCCGGTGACCACCAGCCCGTCGCAGCCGTCGTCCACCAGCTTGGCGGCCAGTTCAGCGGCCTGCTCATAGTCCACTGCGCCGTCCTTGGTGAACGGCGTGACCATGGCGGTCAGAAGAGTACCAAGGGCAGGGAGATGCGCGGAATTGTCAGCCATGGAAAAAACGTTACCCTGTCCGCGGCTGGTTAGGACAATGCCGGGAGCGTGATGCACGTCAAATGGGCGTCTCTGCACCCCATCTCCACCTCATGGCCAACGCCTCCTGCCGACCGTCCAGGCCTTGCCGTCACCACCCGGCCGATAGTCAGGGAGCGGGCTGGCAGTCAGCCAGGGAGCGGGCCGGTAGGCGGAGCCGGCTGGCAGTCAGGGAGCAGGCTGGCTGGCGGAGCGGGGCGTCCCTGCCGGCGGGTGGCAATACCGTCCGACGGCGGCCTGCCGCAGCTCCTCTGCCCATGACGCCAGCCGCTGGGCTGCCCGGACGTAGTGGAAGAGCTCCACGGGGGTCAGGGCGTCAATGTCCGCTTCGGCGAGGCGGCGGGCGAGCTCCGCGCCCTCGGGCTGGGCGGCGAGGCTGAGGCCCTCCTGCTCCCACTGGACATCCTCGGGCGGCCGGCCGGCCACCAGCTGGCGGAAGAGGAAATCAACAACCCCTGGACTCATGGCCTTCATGAGCCCTGCATTGCCGGACTCATGAGCGGGGATTCCGGATGATGGAGTGTGCATGGAGCCCATATTATTCGAACACATATTCGAATACAAGGAGATTCGTGTGACAGCCCGGGCACAGGCAGGTATGAGACGATCTGGTCATGACGTCCCGTAACCCGGCAAGAACGTCCCGTAAGACTGCCGGGCGGCTGGTGGCGGCGCGCCTCCACGGCATCGACGCTGCCCGCGGCCTGGCACTGCTGGGGATGATGGCCACCCACCTGCTCCCCACCTTCGAATCGAACGCGGACCTGACGCCCACCTGGATTGGCCTCACCTTCTCGGGCAGGGCGGCGGCGCTCTTTGCGGTACTTGCCGGGGTGGGCTTGGCCTTGTCCACGGGAAAGCACAGGCCGCTGCAGGGCCCCGACCTGTCCGCCGCCCGCCGGGGCATTGCCCTGCGTGCGCTGGTGATTGCCGCCGTCGGACTTTCCCTGGGCGGGCTGGAAGTCAACCTGGCCATCATCCTGGTCCACTACGCGGTGCTGTTCCTGTGCGTCCTGCCCTTCCTGGGGATGGGGCTGAAGCGGTTGTGCGCCTGGGCCGGCGGCTGGATCCTGGGGTCCCCGGTGCTGGCGTACCTGCTGCGCCCGTGGCTCCTGGCCGCCGAACCACCGCTGCAACTGGGCCACAACCCGTCCTGGGAGGACCTGGCAACACCGTCGAGCCTGCTGGCGGACCTGTTCTTCACCGGCTACTACCCCGTGTTCCAGTGGCTTTCATACCTGCTCGTGGGACTCATCGTGGGCAGGCTGGTGCTGGCCAGGGCAATGGTGCCGGTGGTCCTCCTGGTTGGCGGTACCATCGTGGCAGTCCTGGCAAAGACTATGGGCGTCACGGCGATGGAGAGCTGGGGCGGCCGGGCTGCGCTGGAGGAAGTGCTGGACTCTCCGGGTTATCCGCTGGAGAGCATCCTGCAGGTCAACCTGACGGGCATCCCGCAGGAGGGCTCCTGGTGGTGGCTGGCATCCGCGGCACCGCACTCCGCCACCACGTTGGACCTGCTGCACACGTCGGCGGTGGCGGTGGCGGTGATCGGCGCGTGCCTGCTGCTGGGCCGGCTGGCCGAGTGGGTGGACCTGGACCTGCTGCTGCCGCTGCGCGGTGCGGGAGCGATGACCCTGACCCTCTACACGGCCCACGTCTGGGTGGTTTCCGGCTTCTACCTCAAACCGCTGCCCGCCGGCTGGACGGAGGACGGGATGTATTTTGCCCACGCCGCCACTGCCATCGTCGTGGGAATGGTGTTCGTGCTGCTCAAGTGGCGCGGGCCGCTGGAGTGGGCCGGGCACGCCGCGAACCTGGCGGGCCGGGGCGAACTCACGTCCGTCCGCTAGCGCGGCCGGTTGCCTTGAACCGCGGGCAGCCGGTGCCTCAGGGTGCCACGCGGCCGGTTGCCTTGAACCGCGGGCAGCCAGTGCCTCAGGCGGGAACGTCCCCGCGGAAAAGCCTGACGGCGTCCCGCATGGAAGCGCGGGCGCGTTTCCGGTCGCCGGCGGCGTCATAGGCGCAGCTCAGGCGGAACCAGGAGCGCCAGTCATCCGGAGCAGCCTCGGCCTCGGAACGGTACTTCTCGAACTCGGCATCCGCGGCAGCACGGACGATGCGGCCGGCCGGCGTGCGGGGCAGTTCGTCCACTGGCAGCCCGCCCTCCGCCTCCAGCACTTTTGCCATCTGCTCCGTACGGGCGCCGAACATCAGTTCGCGGATGAGTGCCCAGGCCCCGATCATGGGCAGCACCAGGTAAGCCGCCCCGATAGCCTGCGCTGCGAGGTTGCTGTCCGTCAGCAGGAGTATGGAGCGCTGGAAGGACACCACCAGGTAGAAGACCAGCAGCAGCGTCACCGCACCCACCCAGATCTTGGTGCGGTTTTTCCGGAACCCGGCCAGCAGTCCGCCCATGGCCTAGAGCCCCAGGTCCAGGTAGCCGTCCAGGCCCACGGTCAGTCCGGGGTGGGCCGCCACGTTGCGGACGCCAAGGAGCACGCCGGGCATAAAGGAGGCGCGGTCAAAGGAGTCATGGCGCAGGGTCAGCTGCTCACCCCCACTGCCGAGAAGGACTTCCTGGTGCGCCACGAGCCCGCGGAGGCGCACGCTGTGGACCCGCACGCCGTCGACGTCACAGCCGCGCGCCCCAGCCAGTTCGCTGGTAGTGGCGTCCGGGCTGGGCGGCACCTGCGCCGCAGCGCGTTCGGCGGCGATCAGCTGGGCGGTCCGGACCGCCGTGCCCGAAGGCGCATCCACCTTGTCAGGGTGGTGCAGCTCGATGATCTCCACCGATTCAAAGTACTTGGCGGCCTTGGCCGCGAAGGCGGACGCCAGCACGGATCCGAGGGCAAAGTTGGGCGCGATCAGGACCCCCGTGTCAGCGTGTGCTGCCAGGAGGCTTTCCAGCGCGGACAACCGGTCCGCATCCCAGCCCGTGGTTCCCACAACAGCGTGGATGCCGTGTTCCACGGCGAAGCGGACGTTCGCTTCGGTGCTTTCCGGGACCGTCAGGTCCACCACATACCGCGCACCGGCAGCCGTGACCTGGTCCAGCGAATCGCCGCGACCCAGGGCCGCCACCAGCTTCATGTCCGCTGCGGCTTCGATGGCTTTTACGGCTTCGGCGCCCATGCGCCCGTTCGCGCCCAGCACGGCAACGGGCATGGGAGCAGGGAGTTGTTCGGTCATGGCGTTAAGCCTACCGGTGGGCCCGTGCCGCACAGGAACCGGGGAGTGTGCGTTACCTCGCAGGAACCAAGGTCTTGGGCGGCGCCAGCGGGAGGTTCAGCTGCCTGCTCCCACCCATTCCACTGTGCCGTCCGTGAAGAATTGTTCCTTCCAGATGGGCACCTGCTCCTTGATCCGGTCCACCAGCTCGGAGCAGACGGCGAAGGCCTGGCCGCGGTGTGCTGCGGACACGGCGCACACCAGCGCGGGGTCGCCGATTTCCAGCATGCCGATCCGGTGTGCCGCCCAGATGCGGACCGGCTGCGAGGACCCGCCCTCTTTCCCGCCGGTTCCGGCCGCCTGCTCCTCGGCAAGGCGCGCGACGACGTCGGCCATCACCTGGTGCGCCGTGGGGTGCGCGCTGTAGCTAAGGCGCTCAACCGGCTTTCCGCCGTCGTGATTGCGGACCACGCCGCTGAAGCTGACCACCGCCCCCGCAGTGTCGCTCTCCACCGCCGCGATAGCCCGGTCAACGGAGATCGGCTCCGCGCTCAGGACGGCGTTGACTACTTCGAAAACTGCCTCAGTGCCCATGTCCGCCTTCCAGCTGGTCGCAAAGGTGCCCGATCAGCGGGTCCAGGACGGACAGGCCGTCCATGACCCCCTTGGGTGATCCGGGCAGGTTGATGATGAAGGTACTGCCGGCAGCGCCGGCATAACCACGGCTCAGCGCCGCCAGCGGGGTCTTCGCGGCGCCGGCGCGGCGGACCGCTTCCATGATGCCCGGGATCTCGCGGTCCAGCAGGGGCAGCGTAACGTCCGGGGTGCGGTCGTCCGGGCTGAGGCCCGTGCCGCCGCTGGTGATGACGACGGCGGGGTGCTGGGTTAGGAGCGCACGGACGGCTGCTCCTACGGGATCACCGTCCGGAACCACCATGGCGGGAAAGACGTCGAAGCCGTGTTCGGTCAGCCAGTCGGTGATCACGGGGCCGGTTTCGTCGTCGTAGATACCGGCGGCGGCACGGGTGGAGGCGATCACGACGCCGGCCTTCCGGCCTTGGACGTCGCCGTGGCGGTGGGGTTCGGGGGCGTTGAGGGTGCTGGGCGTGCTCACAGTGTCCAGTCCCCGCTCTTGCCGCCGCTCTTGGCAACCACTTTGATGTCGGTGAGGACGGCATGCTTGTCCACGGCCTTGATCATGTCGTAGACGCTGAGCGCCGCAACGGACACTGCCGTGAGGGCTTCCATCTCCACGCCTGTGACGCCGCGGGTCTTGACGGTGGCGAGGATCGCCACTGTCCCGGTGCCAAGTTCAAAATCCACGGTTACCTTGGACAGCGGAAGCGGATGGCAAAGGGGTATCAGTTCTGGGGTTTTCTTGGCTGCCATGATCCCGGCGACCCGTGCCACGGCCAGGGCGTCCCCCTTGGGCAGTCCGCCTGAGCCGAGCAGGGCCATGACCTCAGCCGTGGTGTGGACGGTGGCGGTGGCGGTGGCCTCGCGGGTGGTTTCGGCTTTGGCGGAGACATCCACCATCTGGGCGCTGCCGTCCTGGCGCAGGTGCGTCAGCGCGGCCGGGGTTTGTTCTGCATTCACAGCATCCATACTTCCACCTCCGCACCGGCCGCGAGCGCGGCCACTCCCACCGGGACGTGGACCAGCACGTTGGAGCCGGCGAGCGCGTGCATCAAATGGGAGCTTTCGCCGCCCTGCAGCTCCACCGTGCCGTCGGGCTGCAAAGTGCCGCGGCGGACCTGGTGCTTGTGTTCGGGAGACGTGAGCGGCTGGGCGAGGCGGGCGCGGACCGGCAGGCGCGGTGCGGGTGTGCCCAGGAGCCCGGCCAGGACCGGGCGGAAGAACATCTCGAAGGACACCAGGCAGCTGACGGGGTTGCCCGGGAAGCCCAGGAAAGGAATCCCTTCGAAGCTGCCGATCCCCTGCGGACCTCCCGGCTGCATGGCCACGTGCAGGAATTCCACCGGCTGGTCCTCCATGGCCTGCCGGACCACCTCGTAGGCGCCTTTGCTGACCCCTCCGGTGGTGACGATCAGGTCCGCAGCCCCGCCCTCTGCACGAAGCAGCGTGCGGAGGGCGTCCGGGTGGTCCGTGGCAATGCCTGCCCGCCGGACCAGCAGGCCCGCCTGCCTCATGGCAGCTTCCAGGAGCGTGCCGTTGGAATCGTAGATCTTCCCGTCGGGCAGCTCATGGCCCGGCTCCACCACTTCGTCGCCGGTGGTCACCAGCAGGACCGTCACGGCCTTGTAGACCGTCACGTCCGGGATTCCCAGTGCCGCGAGCAGGCCCAGCTGGGCCGGGCCGAGGAACGTGCCGGCTGCCAGCGCCGTCTCGCCGGCAAGGATGTCACTGCCTGCTGCCCGCACAAACGTTCCGGGCACTGCCGGTGGCAACTGCACCGTTGCCTGTTGCGTCGTTTGTCCCGTGGCTTGTCCCGCTGACGGCACTACGGGCGGCAGGAAGCGGTCCGGAACGGCCCGCTCAATGGGGACGACGGCGTCGGCTCCGTCCGGAAGCATGGCTCCCGTCATGATCGGTGCGGCCGTGCCGGGCCTGAGTCCGTCCGGACTGGCACCGGCGGGGACGGGAGGCATAACGCGCAACTCTCCGCCGCCGTCGGGCACGTCAGCGGAACGGATGGCATAGCCATCCATCTGCGAGTTGGGGAAAGGCGGCAGGCTGATGGGAGCGGGGATATCGTGGACGAGGCCCCGGCCCAGGGCCACGCGCAGCGGCAGCCGTTCCGTCCGCTCCGGTGACCGCAATGGCCGCAGGAGATCCTCGACGGCGGCGGCGTGGTCAGCCACGGACCGCGCATGGTGCCCTGCCTGGTGCCGGGCGGAATGCGGGGCCGCGTGCCGGATTCCGTCCACAGGCATTCCATGCGGTTCGGGGCTGGTCATGGTTCCGCCTTCGGTGTCAGCCTTCAGGGTTTCACGTCCACTCTAATCGTGTGGAACCCGGTTGCTCCGTTGGGGGCGGCGGGGCGGTTCTGCTCGTCCTGGATGCGGCCGGAGAGGTCCGTGGCCCTGACCTGGACTTCGTACTGCCCTTCCGTCAGGTCCAGTCCAAGCTTCCACTGGCACCAGGTGTCCAGCGAGATGCTTTGCGCCAGCCCGGTTTGTTGCCACGGTCCGCGGTTCACCCGCAGTTCCACCTTCCCGATGCCGGTGTGCTGCGCCCAGGCCACCCCACCGAAGAGCACCGTTCCGGCTTTCACGGGGCGGCCGCCACGCGGCACGTCGATCCTTGAAGAGGTCTTGATGGGACCACGTTCCGACCAACCACGGGGCGTCCAGTAGGCCACATCATCCTCGAACCGGGTGACTTTGAGCTGAGTAACCCATTTGGTGGCCGACACGTAGCCGTAGAGACCCGGCACCACCAGCCGCACGGGAAAGCCGTGCTCAAGGGGCAGTGGCTCCCCGTTCATTCCGACGGCGAGCAACGCATCCCTGCCGTCGGTGAGCACCTCAAGGGGCGTTCCAGCCGTCCAGCCGTCGGCGCTCCTGGAGAGGACCATGTCCGCGCCGGCCTGCGGGCCTGCCAGTGCCAGCAGTTCGCGGACCGGCCACCCGAGCCAGCGCGCGTTGCCGATGAGGTCGCCGCCCACGTTGTTGGACACGCAGGCGATGGTGACATGGCGTTCAACCAAGGGTTTGGCCAGGAGCTCAGCGAAGGACAGCTCAACCTCCCTGTCCACCATGCCGGTGACCTTCAGGACCCACGTCGCGGGATCGACGGCTGGGACCGACAGCGCGGTATCGATGCGGTAGAAGTCGGTGTTCGGGGTGACCAGCGGGGTGATGCCCTCGACTCCTGCCTCTGCGGCTGCCGCTATGGCCGGCGCTGCTGAGGCGGGAACCGGCAGCGCCACGCGGCCCCGGGCTTCGCTTGCGACGGCGGCGGCCCCCCGCCAGGCTGCCGCGAGCGCGCCGCCGACTGCCGTGAAGGCGGCTCCCCCGGCCAAGGCCTGCAGGAAGCGGCGCCGGGCAGGGGCATGCCTTGGGTTTGGGGTCGGCGATGGGTATGCGGTCGGCGTTGGGCTTGCAGCTGGGGATGGGGTTGCAGCTGCGGTGGCCGGCTCCGCGGCCTGGCTCCCCCACTCCTGAAGCCTGCGGACCAGTAACCTGAGCAGGACCACCGCGACGACGGCGGTGAGTACCGCCAGCACCAGGGCGTTGGCACTCGCTTGGGCGCGGGTCAGGACGGCTGCCAGGCCGGCCAGGCCAAAGGCGCCAACCACTGCTATGCCGGCAAAGCGACGGCGGTCCTCCACGACTCCTGCCAAAGCGGCCAGGCCGGCAATGACCAGCGCCATGCCCACCAGGAGCGCAACCTTATCGGCCGTCCCGAACAGCGCGACCGCCCAGTCCTTGACACCGGGAGGAACGGCATCAATGACGGCACCACCCACAGCGGTCATGGGTGACAGCGATGGACTGAAGATGCCCGCCAAGAGTTCCCCAAGCACTACCGCGCTGCCCACCGCCACTGCACCTGCTGCGGCTGCCAACCACGCACGCCGCCCGAGCGCCTGCCCTTGACCCTGAGCCTGCCCCTGCCCCTCCCCCTGCGGCAGGGAAGGCGCCGGGCGCTCCGGAAGCCGCGTTCCGCCGTCGTGCGTTGCCTCCTGTTGCTCGGAGCTGTCCACACCTCCAGCATAGGTTCGACGGATACCCGCGGCGCCGTTCCGGCTGCACATTCTGCGGCGGCAACCCGCGTGGACCCGGGTGTGATGCAGAGCCCATCGTGGCGTAGCCTGAATTCATGAGTGTCCAGCTAGGTATGCCGCAGCCACGGGAGGAAGCGGCCACAGCGCTGCCATCCGTCCCCGCGGCCCGCCCCGCCGACGCTCCCGCCGGGCTCGTGGACCGGTACGGCCGCCGGGCCACGGACATGAGGCTGTCCCTGACGGACAAATGCAACCTCCGCTGCACGTACTGCATGCCCGCCGAAGGCCTGGAATGGCTCGCAAAGCAGGCAGTGATGTCGGCGGACGAGATCATACGGATCGTGCGGATCGGCGTGGACCAGCTGGGGGTGCGCGAACTGCGGCTTACCGGCGGCGAACCACTCGTCCGGCACGATCTGGTGGAGATCATCGCCGCTCTCCGCCGGAACCATCCCGACCTGCCCATTTCGATGACCACCAACGGTGTGGGGCTGGCGAAGAAGGCAGCAGCGCTGAAGGCGGCCGGACTGACCCGGATCAACGTGTCCCTGGATTCCCTGCACGAGGAAACCTTCACGCAGCTGACCCGGCGGCCGTTCCTGGACCAGGTGCTGGCCGGGGTTGATGCTGCCTGGGCGGCAGGTCTTGGCCCGGTCAAGCTCAACGCAGTACTGATGCGTGGCATCAACGATACGGAGGCGCCGTCATTGCTGGCGTGGGCGCTGGGGCGCGGCTACGAGCTGCGTTTCATTGAGCAGATGCCGCTTGACGCCGACCATGGCTGGACCCGGCGGAACATGATCACGGCCGCGGAGATCCGCGAGCTGCTGTCGTCCGACTTTGTACTCAGCTCCGATCCCCGCGCCCGGGACGGCGCCCCGGCGGAACGCTTTGAAGTACGACGGCGGGAGGCTGGGCCTGACGGTTCCTCCGGTCCCGCGCTGGGCACCGTGGGGATTATCGCCTCGGTGACCGAGCCCTTCTGTTCAGACTGCCGGCGGACGCGGATCACGGCCGAGGGCAAGATCATGAGCTGCCTGTTCTCCCGCGAAGAGTTCGACCTGCTGGGATTGTTGCGGACGGGCGCCAGCGATGACGACCTTGCCCAGCGGTGGCAGGACGCCATGTGGATCAAGCCAAAAGCCCACGGAATGGACCACGTGGGACTTGACGCACCGGACTTCGTCCAACCGGACCGCAGCATGAGCGCCATCGGGGGCTGAAACTTTTGAACGTACGTTACTTCGCTGCCGCACGCGCTGCGGCGGGCGTGGAGGAAGAGCGCTTCGAGCTGGGGGCAGGCGCCACTGTTACCGATCTGCTGGAGGCAGTTCTTTCCGTGGAGCGGCCTGAACCGCCTGCCGGCACTCCCCCGCTGGCCCGCATTTTGTCACGCAGCAGCTTCCTGCTTAATGAGGTGGCGGTGAGGGACCGCGCCGTTGTGTTGAAGGCTGACGACGTGGTGGATGTGCTGCCTCCGTTTGCCGGGGGCTAGGCGAGACGGCCCATTGGTGGCGTTCCGCCCGCCCCAACAGCCACCTTGTTCAGCAGCCGCCTGGAAGGATCCTCCTGGGCGGGCTTGTTGCCTCTAAAGGGTTCGCCGTTGGCGGTTGGTTCGTCGCCCGCTCAAAATGTCGGTGCCTCGATGGATGATGTCCGTATGGAAACCAGCCCGGGCACGGCACCGGCGATGGAGGGCATTACGGCCTCCACCGCCCGCATGAATGCGCTGTTTCTTGAAGATGCCGCCCTGGAAGCCGGCACTGGTGCGGGAGCTGGAGTCGATGTGCTGCAGCGCAGGTATGAGATCCGTTTGGAGCGGATGGCCGTGGCGAAGCAACTTGAAGCGCAGGTCGCCGCAGTGAAGGCCGGGGACGCGGTAGAGGCCATCGGGATCCAGCACGCCATGACCCCGCCGGACGCGCCCGTGCACGAACGGACCTACACCGAGATGTCGGCGGTTGAGGAAATCGCAGGGGTCCTGACCCTCAGCTCCCCCGCCGTCGGGGCCCTCGTCACACAAGCCCGCCAGCTCGCCACCCTGCCCCTGGCCATGGATGCCCTGGCGGCCGGGACCATCTCCTGGCAGCACGCCAAAATCCTCGCCGACGAAACCGACACCCTCGGCCCCGCCGGGGCCGCCGCCCTCGTCGCGCGCTTCCTCGATCCCGACGCCCCTAAACCGGCCCGGGGAGCCGCCGCCGGTGAACTCGTGCCTCACCGGTTCCGCGCCAGGGTCCGCGCCTGGCGTGAACGCCACCACCCCGAGACCCTGGAGAAACGCCACATCAAATGCGCCGCGGACCGCCGGATGGAATGCACCCCGGACCGCGACGGCATGGCTTGGCTCTCGCTCTATCTGCCAGCCGACACCGCAAGCGCCATCTGGAACCGCACCACCGCCCTCGCCCGTGGTCTCCAGGGCCCCGAAGAAACCCGGACCTTGGCGCAAATGCGGCCCGACGTCGCCGCCCACCTGCTCCTCAGCGCAGGACCGGCCCTTGGCCACGCCGCGGGTACTGACTCCGGAGCGGGTACCCGCGCAGGAAGAACCGGCACGGCAAGAGCCAGCGGTGTAGAAGGCAGCACAGTAGAAGGCAGCGTTGCAGAAGACACCGGCACCCCCATTGGGCTGGCTTCCCTGTCTGTCAATGACCAGCCAGATGCCACTGCCAGAACCAGCGGCACAGACGCTGCCGGGGTAACGGTCGGGGATGTCGCTGCGGGGGCTGGCGCTGAAACCGGCACCGCGTTCACCAATCTCGGTAACGTCCCGGTCCCGAACGCCCAAGTCCTCGTCACCGTCCCGGTGTTCTCACTCCTTGGCCTCACCGACGAACCCGCAGACCTTGACGGCTACGGGCCTATCCCTGCCTCGATGGCCCGCAAACTCCTCGCCGACGGAGCACACTCGTTCCATCGGGTCCTCGTCGACCCCCGGGATGGCGCACCCCTCGAAATCGGCCGGGCCGGCTACCGCCTCACCAAAGCCATGAAAAAGGCCCTACAGCTCAGGGACGGCAAATGCACCTTCCCTGGCTGCAGCAACCGGACTTTGGACACCGAGGCGGACCATCTACAGGCCTGGCAGCACGGCGGCAACACCGGGGTCAGCAACCTGGCCCTTCTCTGCCCAAAACATCACCGCCTGAAACACAACAGCGGTTGGAAACCCACCCCGGCCACCAAAACCGAACCGCCCGGCTGGACCTCACCTACCGGCAGGCTCTACAAGGCGGAACACCACGACCGGGAACCAGCACAATGGCCTCCCGGGCTCCTTCCCGGTGCACCGGAAACACCTGGATTCCAAGGCGGGGAACCTCCGCTTGAAGAACCAGTCGCTGGCAATCTTGAGGATCCCGAGGTCTTTTCGCCCGACGATCCCGTGTGGGTCGACTTCTATGCCAGGCCCCCAAAGCTGCCCGAGGACCCGCTCAAGGAGTGGGAGTGGGACGTGCTGCTCTGCTGAGGCCGCCTGGAACCTGACTGGGAATGCGGTAAATGAAACGCGTTGTATAAGGTGCAAATGCAGCCTGTTGTGTCAGATGCCGTTCCGTTGTGCAGTCACCTGGAACTGTCAGCCCGCTGGAACGATGACGTCAAAAACGGAACGTAAGCCGAGCCCGTCCCGTCGGGCATGCCGGCGCCTTGTTCTGCGGACTTCCCGCCCCGTGTACGGAGCTCTGTCACGTGCGTCAGCACACCGCCGTCGACCCTCAAGGTGTGCCGGGTCCACCCGGCACCGCCCTCGCGTTCCACCCTGAGGGCGCCATGCTGCCACGTGCAGCGGGCTGCAGCGGCGAGTGCCGGGCCCGCGTTGTCCACGTAGTACCAGAAAACGTCCTGGTGGTCGGGATCGACGGTGAAGATTCCGTGACCTTCGAAATGCGTGCCGTCCGGCTCCAGGTGGCGGTAGCTCTGGACCACGGCCGATCCGCCGGCCACCGGGGTGTAGGTTACTTCGGCGTCGACCGCCCGTTCAGGACCCCAAGGACCGGCGGCGAACCGGGTGATCCCCCGCCAGTGGCCCAGGAAGCCAGCCAAAGCTTTCGGCGCGCGGCCAGGCGGGGTCCGTTCCACTGTCCGTTCACCTCCAGAGCCAAGTCCTGCCGTTGACGAGCCCATCCTGCTGTTCCGCCGTCAGAGGCCGAACGTTTCCGTCTCCTCGAAAGGTCCGACCACGGTCACAGTCCGGGGAGCGGCAGCGAGTTCGGCCGCAAGTTCCTGGACCTGATCGGTGGTTACAGCCTTGATCAGGCGCAAGGTCTCGTCAATGTCCTGGTACTCACCGGACACAAGCTCTGCCCGGCCAAGCCTGGACATCCGCGAACCAGTGTCCTCCAGGGCCAATACGATCCCGCCGCCCAGCTGGCCCACGGCCTTACGGAGTTCGTCCTCGGAGATGCCGTGCTCCGCCAGTTTGTCCAGCTCAACTGCGAGCAGGTCCAGTACCTGGCGCACCTTGGACGGCGTGCACCCGGCGTACATACCGAAGTAGCCGGCATCCGCGTAGGAGGACGCAAAGGAGTACGTGGAATAGACCAGGCCGCGCTTCTCGCGGATCTCCTGGAACAGGCGTGAGGACATTCCCCCGCCCAGCACGGCGTTGAGGACGCTCATGACATAGCGCCGTTCGTCCGTGGCCACGATCGTGGGGCAACCCATGATGATGTTCGCCTGCTCAACGGCGCGTTTGACGACGTGGAGCCCGGCCGTCCCGGTGATGAGGGCACGTTCCGTGGACCGGCGTTCCACTGGCGCAGCGTCGGACTCAAGGGACCAGCCCGCAGACTCAAGCGCTTCCACCACAAGGCCGCAGACGACGTCGTGCTCCAGGCCTCCGGCGGCGGTAATCACCAGTTCATCCGGCCGGTAATAGCGCTGGTAGTGCTCCCAGACGGAATCGCGGGCCACCGCCCGGATGGCGTCCGGCGTGCCGCCGATGGGGCGGCCCAGGGGATGGCTTCCCAGGACGGCCGCAACAAAGTTCTCATGGGCGACGTCCGTAGGGTCATCGCTGTCCATCGCGATTTCCTCAAGGATGACGTCGCGTTCCTGCTCCATCTCAGCAGGATCAAGGACGGCGCCGGTGATCATGTCCGCGATGACGTCGATAGCCATCGGCAGGTCGGTATCCAGGACCCGCGCGAAGTAGCAGGTGCTTTCCTTGGCCGTGGCCGCATTGGACTCGCCGCCAACCTCGTCAAAAGCCGAGGCGATCTCCAGTGCGGTGCGGCGTTTGGTGCCCTTGAAGAGCAAGTGCTCAAGGAAATGGGTGGAGCCGTGCTGGCCGGGCGCCTCGTCGCGGGAACCGACGCCCACCCAGAACCCGATCGTGGCCGACCTCTGCCCGGGCATCGCCTCGGTAAGTACCCGCACTCCGCCGGGCAGCACCGAACGCCGGACTTCGGAGCCGCCGTCGGCCCCGTGGACCAGGGTATCGCCGCGGTGGTTCTGCTCAAGCGGCAGGGGTACAACAGTCATTGAGGCCTTTCGAAAGGGGCAGCCGGGATCTGGCTGCCATCGTAACAGCGGCGGGGCCGGTGGATCATCCACCGGCCCCGCCGATTCATGCTTGCCGCGGGCTGCGCCCGCATGGCGGAATGCTAGATGTCAGCGCCTTCAGCGGGCTCCGTGGTGTGGGCGCGCTCGGTCTCAACCTCAACCTCGGCGCCTTCTTCCTCGGCAACCACCGGGGCGAGCGAGAGCTTGCCGCGGTCGTCGATCTTGGTGATCTCCACCTGGACCTTCTGGCCCACCGAGACAACGTCGTCAACGTTGTCCACGCGCTTGCCGTTGGCCAGCTTGCGCAGCTCGGAGATGTGCAGGAGGCCGTCCTTGCCCGGGGTCAGCGAAACGAAGGCACCGAAGGTGGTGGTCTTGACGACCGTACCCAGGTAGCGCTCGCCGATTTCCGGGACCTGCGGGTTCGCGATGGCGTTGATGGCGGAACGTGCTGCTTCTGCAGACGGGCCATTGGTGGCGCCAATGTAGACCGTGCCGTCGTCCTCGATGGAGATGTCGGCGCCGGTGTCCTCCTGGATCTGGTTGATCATCTTGCCCTTGGGGCCGATGACCTCGCCGATCTTGTCCACGGGGATCTTCACGGCGATAACGCGCGGTGCGAACTCGGAGAGCTCGTCCGGGGTGTCAATGGCCGAGTTGATGACCTCGAGGATGTGGAGGCGTGCTTCGCGGGCCTGCTTCAGGGCTGCTGCCAGCACGGAAGCGGGGATGCCGTCGAGCTTGGTGTCCAGCTGGATGGCCGTGACGAACTCGGAGGTACCGGCAACCTTGAAGTCCATGTCACCGAAGGCATCTTCAGCACCAAGGATGTCGGTCAGCGCAGCGTAGCGGGTCTGGCCGTCCACCTGGTCAGAGACCAGGCCCATGGCGATGCCGGCGACGGCGGCCTTCAGGGGCACACCTGCGTTCAGCATCGAGAGGGTGGAGGCGCAGACGGAACCCATCGACGTCGAACCGTTGGAGCTGAGAGCCTCAGACACCTGGCGGATGGCGTACGGGAATTCCTCGCGGGACGGCAGGACCGGCACCAGCGCGCGCTCGGCCAGCGCACCGTGGCCGATTTCGCGGCGCTTCGGCGAACCGACGCGGCCGGTCTCACCGGTGGAGTACGGCGGGAAGTTGTAGTTGTGCATGTAGCGCTTGGTCTTCACCGGCGACAGCGAGTCGATCTGCTGTTCCATCTTCAGCATGTTCAGCGTGGTGACACCCATGATCTGGGTCTCGCCGCGCTCGAAGATGGCCGAACCGTGGACGCGGGGCAGGACCTCGACCTCGGCGGTGAGCTGGCGGATGTCCGTCAGGCCGCGGCCGTCGATGCGGATCTGGTCCTTGAGGATGCGCTGGCGCACAACGTGCTTGGTGACCGAGCGGAAGGCTGCGGACAGCTCCTTCTCGCGGCCCTCGAACTGGCCGGCCAGGGAAGCGGTGACCTCGTCCTTCAGGGCGTCGGAAGCGTTGTCGCGCTCCTGCTTGTCCGCGATCTGGAAGACAGCGGCCAGCTTCTCGGCGGCAGCGGACTCGACAGCGGCGTAGACGTCGTCCTCGTAGTCCAGGAACACGGGGAATTCGACGGTGGGCTTGGCAGCGCGGGCGGCGAGGTCGGCCTGGGCGTCGCAGAGTGCCTTGATGAACGGCTTGGCAGCCTCGAGTCCCTCGGAAACAACCTCTTCCGTGGGGGCGGTGGCGCCCTGTTCCTTGATGAGGTTCCAGGAGTTGTCCGTGGCTTCGGCTTCGACCATCATGATCGCGACGTCGTCACCGGCAATACGGCCGGCTACCACCATGTTGAAGACGGAGTTCTCCAGCTGCGAGTGCTTGGGGAACGCCACCCACTGGGATCCGTTTTCGTCGGCAACCAGGGCAACGCGGACGCCGCCGATGGGGCCGGAGAACGGCAGGCCGGACAGCTGGGTGGACATCGAGGAGGCGTTGATGGCCACCACGTCGTAGAGCTCGTCCGGGTTGATCGCCAGGACGGTGACCACGATCTGGACCTCGTTGCGCAGGCCCTTGATGAAGGCGGGGCGCAGCGGGCGGTCCATCAGGCGGCAGGCCAGGATGGCTTCGGTGGACGGGCGTCCTTCGCGGCGGAAGAACGAGCCCGGGATGCGGCCGGCAGCGTACATGCGCTCTTCGACGTCGACCGTCAGCGGGAAGAAGTCAAAGCCTTCACGCGGGTGCTTGCCGGCGGTGGTGGCGGACAGCAGCGCGGTGTCGTCGTCGATGTACACCATCGCTGCGCCGGCTGCCTGCTTGGCAAGGCGGCCGGTTTCGAAGCGGATTACGCGCTTGCCGAAACGGCCATTGTCAATGACTGCTTCCGAGAACTGGATTTCGGGACCCTCCAAGAGAGTCACCTCCGTTTCATTTTTACGGAAGTCCAGCCGCATCAACCCAGCCAGCATCTGTCTACTGGCCCTGCACCCGGTCATCGATCGAGACCCACGGGCCGGGGCTTCACTCAAGGAAGCCGTTCCCGGGGATCACTACCGAGGACCGCGAATGCGTGATGCGGTTGATCCTCCTGTTTAGTTTTTCATTTGAAGAAGGCGGCCCGTTCCATGGCGGAAGGGGCCGCCCCTAAGTCCGACTAGCGGCGCAGGCCGAGGCGCTCGATGAGCGAACGGTAGCGGGCGATGTCAGTCTTCTTGAGGTAGCTCAGCATGCGCTTGCGACGACCAACCATGGCCAGCAGACCGCGCTGGGTGTGGTAGTCGTGCTTGTGCTCCTTCATGTGCTCAGTCAGATCCTTGATCCGCTGGGTCAGGACTGCAACCTGGACCTCCGGTGAACCGGTGTCGCCTTCGCCGGTTGCGTATTCCTTGATGATGGACTGCTTTACAGCGGCGTCAAGTGCCACAATAACTCCTTGGGATGTGCCGTGAGGGCCCAGGTCAGTAACTCACTGCCGGGTCTGCCGCTGCGGCCCCTGCCGGAAAACCGGTGCGGGCCGTACGCAACAGGAACCAGCCGCCACGGACTGCAGCCGGATCCATCGTTCAGTTTACCGGCCACTGCCTAATGTTGTCGAAACCGCACTCCGTCGGTCGCTGCAGGGGCCGTCGTTATCCCTGCAGGCGGTCCCGCATCGCCTCCATGCCCTGGAGAACCTCCCCGAAGCTGGTGCTCAGCGGCGACAGGCCTACGCGGATACCGCGGGGGGCGCGGAAGTCCGGGATGACGTCGCCTTCCCACAGCGCCTCCACCGTTGCCTTGGTGAAATCCGGATGGTCCACCGTAATGTGGCTGCCGCGTTCTGCGGGATCCCGCGGTGAGGCAAGTTCAGCTCCCAGCGGCGCCAGCCAGGCATCAAACACCTCGACGGCGAAGGCTGTGAGCTTCTCCGATTTAGCCCGAATGGCAGCCATGGAGGCTTCCTCAATCAGGTCCAGGGTTCCACGCATCGCCAGCATCCCGAAGATCGCCGGCGTCCCGCTGAGGAACCCCCGGATCCCCGGCGCCGGCTCATAGCCGGCAGCCATCCCGAAGGCGTCCTTCCGCCCCATCCAGCCCCAGATGGGCTGGTTCAGCGCGGGCAGGTGCCGGGCATTGACGTAGGCGAAGGCAGGCGAGCCGGGACCCCCGTTAAGGTACTTGTAGGTGCAGCCGGCCGCGAAGTCCACGTCGGCACCGTCCAGGTCGATCTCCACCGACCCCGCCGAATGGCAAAGATCCCACACCACCAGGGCCCCTGCGTCGTGCACTGCTGCGGTGATGGCGGGAAGGTCCGCCAAATGGCCCGAGCGGTAGGCGACCTGGCTGAGGAGTACGACGGCGGTGCGCTGCCCCGTTGCCTCGCGCACCTGGTCAACGGTCACCCCCGCGGCCGGGTCCGCCTGGATCCAGCGCAGGGTCAGGCCCTCTTCAAGGGCAATGCCCTCGACGAGGTACCGATCCGTGGGAAAGTTTTCAGTGTCAAGGACCAGTTCGTTGCGGTCCGGATCCGCTACAGCGGCAAGGGCTGCACGGATCAGCTTGTAGAGCACCACGGTGGTGGAGTCGGCGATGATGGTCTGGCCCGGCGCGGCGCCCAGCACTGCCCTTCCCAGCTGGTCGCCGATGGACTGCGGCAGGCCCAGCCACTGCTCGTCCCAGCCGCGGATGAGCCGCCCACCCCAGTCGTCGCGGATGAAGGCGGCGATGTCCTCGGCAGTGCGCTTCAGCGGCCGGCCCAGCGAGTTTCCGTCCAGGTAGGACAGGGGTGTGTCCGTGCCGATGAAGTGACCGCGGCAGTGCCCCAGCGGATCCTCCCGGTCGAGGTCGGCGGCGCGCTGCTGCAATGGCGCCGCCGCTGGTGCAGCTGGGTTCTCCCCTTGGATGGTCATTGTCCGATCTCCGTCCTGACTGCGAAAAGTTCCGGGAAGAAGGTCAGCTCGAGGGCCTTCTGCAGGAACGCGGCGCCGCTGGATCCGCCCGTTCCGGATTTCATCCCGATGGTCCTTTGGACGGTCCGCAGGTGCCGGAAGCGCCACAGCTGGAAGTTGTCCTCAAGGTCCACCAGTTCCTCGCACGCCTCGTACGCGCCCCAGTTGTCCGCGGCGTTCTCATAGATGTGCTTGAACAGCGGCACCAGTTCCGGGGTGTACTCGTGTGCCTTCGTGACGTCCCGTTGCAGGACCGACGCCGGCACGTCGAAGCCCTGCCGGGCGAGGTAGGCGAGGAATTCGTCGTAGATACTGGGTGCTGCCAGCAGTTCCTCCAGCATGGCGTGCGCCTCCGGGTCCGACTCGAACACCGGGAGCATCTTTCGGTTCTTGTTGCCCAGCACGAACTCCACAGCGCGGTACTGGCTCGACTGGAAGCCGGAGGAATTGCCAAGGAAGCCGCGGAACTGGGAATACTCGGTGGGGGTGAGGGTGGCCAGCACGGACCACTGCTCGGTCAGCGTTTTCTGGATGTGCTTCACCCGGGCAATGCCCTTGAGCGCCGACCCCAGGTCATCTGCCCGGAGCCACGCCGCGGCGCTGCGCAGTTCATGCAGCACCAGCTTCAGCCACAGCTCGGTGGTCTGGTGCTGGATGATGAAGAGAAGTTCATCGTGGTGTTCGGGCTTGCTGACCGGCTGCTGCGCGCTCAGGAGGGTTGGCAGCTGCAGGTAGGACGCGTAGCTCATCCGTGAGCTGAAGTCGCGGACAATCCCCTTGTCCAGCTTCCGGGTGTTCTTCTCGACGGACACGGGTACAGCCTTTCGTTGGTGGCGCCCTAGCGCCTGGCCAGCAGCCCGTGGGCCTGGATGACGTCCAGGCGCATCTGCTCCACGAGTGCCTCCGGCCCACGGTAGGCCACCATGCCCCGCAGCCGGGCTACAAATTCCACGACTACTGTCTGGCCGTAGAGATCGAAGTCCTCCACGTCCTCCTTGGGCCGGTCGATCACGTGGGCCTCCACCTGGCGGCTGACGCCGTCGAACGTGGGGTTGGAACCCACGGAGATTGCCGCAGGCCACCGCGTTCCAGTCTGGTCCACCAGCCACCCGGCGTAGATCCCGTCGGCAGGGACCAGGCCGCTGGCGTTGCTGGCGAGGTTGGCGGTGGGGAAACCAAGGGCACGGCCGCGGGCGGCCCCATGGACAACCTCGCCGCGCATGCGGTGCGGACGGCCCAGCACGGCGGCAGCCGTGGCAACGTCTCCCTCCTGGAGGGCTTCCCGCACCCAGGTGGAGGAGCAGCGGCGGTCCGTCCCGTCGTCGTCATGCAGGGGGTAACCCTCGGAGCCGAACTCGCTGATCACCTGCACCTCGAACCCGAACTTCTGGCCGAGGGCCTTCATGGTGTCCAGGTCCCCTGAGTTGCCGCGGCCGAAGCGTACGTCGTGGCCGATAACAACATGGCCGGCGTGCAGGCAGTCCACCAGGTACTGCTCCACAAATTCTTCAGGGGTGAGGCTGGCCAGGTCCAGTGAATACTTCATGACCAGGATGGCGTCCAGGCCCAACTCCCCCAGCGCCTCCAGCTTGTCCTGCAGCCCCATGATCAGCTCGGGCGCGGACTCGGGGCGGTGAACCAGGGCAGGGTGTGGATCGAAGGTGACAACAACCGCTTTGGACTTTGTGATCCGTGCCGTGCGCACCAGCTCGGACAGGACCTGCTGGTGTCCCCGGTGCACGCCGTCGAAGTTTCCGATGGTGACCACAGATGGGCCGAAGTCCGCCGGGACCTCGGACGGATCGTTCCAGATGTAGACCATCACCCTCGCCTTAACCGCTTGCAAGTATCAGTGTCCGGGCCGGTGCCGGCCGCGGAACTCTCTAAGATTACCTGCATTCGGCGGTCCGGCCGGACGTCGGCAAAGCATGCAGGTGGTGGCTGTTACGGTTCCGCCCGCGCCGCCGGACCACCGCCCGGCGCAGGCTCTGTGAACAGGCGGATCAGGCCGTCCACTTCCTGCGCCGCAGTGGCGGGATGCCGGAAGTGCTGGTGGGGCCGGATGGTGTAGTGGGTTCTGCGCCCTACCCTTGTCCGTTGCAGATAGCCCGCAGTTTCGAGGTCCTTGAGGATCTGCAGGGCGGCCCGGGTGGTGATGCCCACCCGCTCCGCGATATCCGTAACCAGGATGTCGGGCTCCCGTGCCACGGACAGCAGGACATGCCCGTGGTTGGTGAGGAAGGTCCAGGCGGGCCGGGCAGGCCTGCCTGGACCTGGCGCCTCCTGACGGCTCGCGGCGGCACGTTCAGCTGTCATGGACGCTCCATTGGTTCGGTGTCACAGATGCTCCGACCTGTTTGGCTCCCTGCGCCGCCACAGCGGTTCCAAGGCCTCCAGGTCCTCGGGGGAGGCGGTTCCAAACGGCGCGCGCTCAGGCCGGGGCAGGGCCCGGCGCTCCTGGCCCCGTGTCGCCCACAGGCTGGCCGCTACCGACACGGCAAGGATCGCGGCAATCACTGCGAGGGAAACCGGAGTGGGGATGTAGAAGACATCGATCTTCAGGAACATCTTGATGCCCACCCAGATCAGGACGAGCGCCAGGCCGGTCTTCAGGTAGATGAACCGGTGGATCAGGTCCGCCAGGAGGAAATACATGGCACGAAGGCCCAGGATGGCGAACGCGTTCGCAGTGAACACCAGGAACACGTCATCGGTAACGGCGAAGATGGCAGGAATGGAGTCAACGGCGAAGATGATGTCCGTCACCTCGACGAGGACCAGGACCGCAAGCAGCGGAGTGGCCAGCAGGACCCCGCGGCGCCGGATCAGGAACCGCTGCCCGTGGAAGTCATCCGTCATGGGCACATGCCGGCGGAAAAACATCAGCGCCCGGGACTTCTCCGGATCAACATGGTCGTTCCGGTGCCGGATCATCCGGTAGCCGGTGATGAGCAGGAAGGCTGCGAACAGGTAGAGCACCCATCCTGCGCTGGCGATAATCGCCGCACCGGCCGCAATGAAAATGCCCCGGAACACCAGTGCCCCCAGGACGCCGAAGAACAGGACGCGGTGCTGGTACTCCCGCGGTACGTCGAAGTACGTGAAGATGATGGCCCAAACAAACACGTTGTCCACGGCGAGGGACTTTTCAATCAGGTAGCCGGCAAAGTACTGCTGGCCGAACTCGGCACCGAACACCTGCCACACCATGACACCGAAGCCAACACCAAAGGCCACCCAGACGGCGGACCAGAGCGCTGCTTCCCGCACGCCGATCACGTGTGCTTTGCGGTGGGCAAAGAGGTCAATCGCAAGCATCAGGACGATAAAGAGAAGGACAGCCAGCCAGCCCCACAGGGGAACGTTCATCAGGGAACCCACTTCCAGTCAGATTAACCAACCGGAGGTCTTTCCCGGCTCCCGCAGGAGCCTGCTTCGCCGGGCCGCTCAGGGGCGGCCGGACTGACGACGAAGCATTCGGGGATACTCCCCTCCACACGCAATAGTGAAGCAGAGTTCATGTATTTCGGCAAGCTTCAGCATCAAACGCACCCAAAGCGTCCATTCGGGGCGCAGGGAAGCCTGAACGAAGACGGCCAAGAGTCACGACGGCAGTCCTCCTTGTCGCAAGCCACCGCTTCCGCTGGCATCGACAGGCGAGGGCGCCCAGGTGCAGCGGTCCAGGGTTTCAGTTCAGTTACTGTTGCACTGAGCTAGCGGAGCCCTGGTACGGGTCGCGCACACACATAGATTTGGGGGCCAATCGTGGATGCTATGGAACGGGCGCAAAAGAGGGTCCGCATGCTTACGGCACAGCATGGCCCGGAACACCCCGATGTGTTCACCGCCCAAATTGCGCTCCTTACCGTCACCAGTGAAGCCGGACTCAGGCACACGTTGGTTGCCCCCTCGAAACAGCTCTTCAGCCTGGCAAGGGAAGTGCTGGGTGCGCAACACCCGCTCACCCTTACTTTGGGCCATGAACACGCTGAAGCCCTGGGTGCGGTGTCCCGCGACGTGGAGTCCTTGAAGCTCCACCAGGAGATACACGGGCTGCGCATGCAAGCGCTCGGCCCGGACCATGACGACACCTTGGAGAGCCTGGACAGCATCGGCGCGCGGCACCGCGCCCTCTCCGATGGCCCGGCTGCTCTATCCATTTATGAACAGCTCTACCACGCCCGACTTCGGTTGAGCGGTCCCGGACGCCGGGAAACCCTGCTTGCGCGCAACGGCGTGGGAATGGCTCTTTCCGCCCTTGGCCGGAACGACGAAGCCATTAGGCTTTATGAGGATTTGCTCCTTGCAGCCGTCGGCATTTATGAACCTGATTCCTCTGCCCTCTTGAGCTTCCGCAACAACTACGCAAACGCCTTGGGCGCCGTTCGGCGGTATGCCGAAAGTGCAGCACTCCATCGGGACGTGTACGGTGCCCGGCTGCGGACATCCGGCCCCGGGCAGTTGTCGACTTTGAGATCGGCCACAAACCTCTGCCTCCAACTGAGGGAAATCGGGGAATACCGCGAGGCTATGGCCATCCTCCAAGAAGCCATTGACGCCGCGTCCGGCATCCTGGGCGGCAGGCATGCGCAGGTGACGGAGGCGAGGCTGGAGTTTGTCGCGCACCTTTGGCTGTCGGGCTCAAAGCAGGAAGCCTTGGAGTTCCATGCCAAAATCAGCGAAGACTGCGTTGAAGCGTATGGTCATGCGCACCCCACTACGCTGTTTTGCCAGGAGTCACTGGCCGAACGGCTCGTCGAGACAGGCCAGATACCAGCCGCAACAGTGCTGAGGCGCAGGATTCACGGGACGGCAATGGACGCTTTTGGTGACGGGCACCTGATGAGGTACTGGGCCCACCACATCCTGGCCGCCGGCCTGAGTTGGGCGAAGGAACATCAAGAGTGCCTGGAATTTGCCCTCCTCGCTGCGGATGGGCGCCGGCGCTTCCTGGGTGATGATCACCAGGCAACGGTGGATTCAGAGACAGTGGTGGCCCACGCCCTTGGCTGGTTGAAGCAGCACCGTCAAGCGGCCGATCAGTACAGTTACGTTGCGCGCCTCTTAGCCAGGAAGCGGGGGAAATCGGACCGGGCAGTCATTAAGAACAGTTGGAGCGCAGCCCGGCAACTTTTCAAGGCCGGGGAGCACGAAAGTGCGTTGCCCGCTTTGCGCAACGTGCTGCAAACCCAGATAGCTGCGTACGGCGAAGGTGATGCCGAAAGCCTCCAAATGCTCTCGCTCTACGCCCGCAACGTATACGAGTCGGGCGATTGGGAATCGGCACTGGCGCTGACCACATGCTGGGTAGATCGGGTTGAGTCAGCCTTCGGTGCATCTGCCCGGCAGACTATCGACGCGATGAATGACCTGGCTGAGTGGTGCGAGGGTTTGGAGGTTCCGGAGCAGGCATTGGCGGTCCGGCACCGTCTGCTTCAGGCATGGCGTTCAGCGAGCGGTCCGGACAGCAACGAGTCGATTGACGCCGAGACCTCCGTCATTGCGGCGCACATAATGTTCGGGGAGACCCGGGCGGCCACGCAGGAAGCCACCAGTTTCAACGAAGACCGCCGACAGCGGCTTGGCTACCTCCACGAGAAGGCACTTGAATCGCAGGCAACCCTCGCCAACCTGCTTGAGCTGCAGGGCGAGTGGGAAGCCCTGGTCTCGTTGCGGCGCCAGGCTTTGGACCGGGTCCAAATGGAATCGAGTGACAGCGCGATTATCGCCGACCATCAGTTTGCCCTAGCCGACACCCTGGCTTCCGCCGGCAAGGACGAGGAAGCCATAATACGCTTCAGCCTGCTGCTCGCAGGCCAGGAGGCTGCGGTGGGCTTGGCGCACCCGCAAACCGTCCCCATCCGGCAGTCCCTGGCCCGCCTATGCCTTCGGTCCGACAAACCAGGTGATGCTGTGGCCCACTATGAGGCCCTGATCGCTGCGCAGGTGGACATTGACGGAGCCGACACCCCTGAATCCCTGGAATCGCGCATGGAATTGGCTCACCTCCAGCAGGAACTGGGAAGCCTCGAGGCGAAAAGTTCGTTCCGCTCAAACTACGAGCTGGCCCAACAGCTTGTCCCCGACGATGTGAGGCTTCTGGCGGCTCGTAACGACTATGCCGGCAGCCTCTACGAAGAGGACCGGCGCGAGGAGGCTTTCGAATTGCTGCGGTGGAACGTTGTGGAGTCGACCCGGCTCTTGGGAGCGGAACACAGCGACACCATACGAATCCGGTGCAGCCTCGCAACAGCACTCCTCGACGATGGTCAGGCACGGGAAGCCGGGGAGATCCTCGAGGCTGCCGTCGACGACCATGCCCGGACCGGCGGTGGACTGAACAGCGTTCTCCCTATGCTGCAGACACTCGCGGAAGCCCTGCGCGACGGCGGGCGGCCTGAACACGTACCCGCAGCATACCGACACGTGCTTGGCATCCTGTCGGAACAACTCCCGTTCCCCGACCACCTTAGTGACCTTGAGCTGGGCAGAACCTTGCCGGATCCCTTCCGCTACGAAGACGCTATCGAACTTGAGAGGTTGAATGTAGCCGAACTGCACAGCACCTACGGACACCACCACCCGGAATCCCGCGCCGCGACCGACCAGCTGTTGAAGACCCTTCAGGCCGTTCTGTGGGCCCTGACTGAGAAATAGGCGGAACGGCTTCTAGGCAACACGGTCAGGGCGCCGCCGGTACAGCCACACCAGGCCCAGGATCGGCAGCAGCAACGGAATGAAGGCGTAGCCCCTGCCGAACAGCGACCAGACGGTTTCGTGCGGAAACTGGACGGGATCGAAGAGGCTCAGGGCGCCCACCACCAGCACGCCCACCAGTTCAACCAGCACCGCGGCCACCGAAACCTTGAACCAGGTGCTTCCGGCCTTCGCGAGCGAGATGGTGGCCACCACGTATACAAGGGCCGCGAAGGCGGACAGCAGGTAGGCCAGCGGAGCTTCGGAAAACTTGGTGAGGATCTGGTATCCGGCACGGGCGGACGCCGAGATGGCGAACACGGCATACACGGCGATCAGCAGGCGGCCGGGGCCCGTGTTGCGGCTGTTGGCGGCGGCTTGGCTGTTGCCCGTGGTGTTTTGTCCGGCGTCTGTTGTTCGCTGGTCTTTCATGTTGCGTGCTTCTTCCACTTCAGTACCAGATCTGGTTCATGCGGGCGGCCATCACCAGCGCGGTGACGCCGACGGCGGCCAGGACAAAGTTGCTCCATCTGGTCCGCTCCAGGATGGACCAGTAGACGGCGGCCGGCGGCAGGAGCACTGCCGTGACCAGGTAGCCCCAGAATTCCCATGCCTCACCGGCGATGGGTTCGCCGGCGATGACCCGGATAATGGAGCCCACCAGGTACACGAGGAGGGCAACCTCCACCGCGGCCACGGACAGGATCGTGACGTCGTTCGGCGCTTTTTTGAGGATTCCTGCCGCAAGGCACACGCCCGTGGACAGGAGCCCCACCACCAGGATGATGTAGAAATACGCGTCCACGGTCAGCGTTCACCGAGGTCCTGGACCGTGGCACTGCCGTTGCCGGGGGCAAACACCAGCACGGGCTTGGCGAAGTTGCCGGCATCGGCCAGGAGCGCCACCAGGCTTCCGTCTGGCGCGAAAGCGGCTGCGGGGTGGTCGGCGGTGGCCGCGGCGGGGCTGCCGGGGGCGGCGCCGGCAGCGATCCGCCGTCCGAAGGAGATTTCGGTGGTTTCCTCAGGGCTGAGCTCGCGGTTGGGCATCAGCGCCCGTGCGGCGTCGGCCATGTCCAGGACGTTGAGCTCCTCGGCAAGCTGTTCCAGCGTTCGCGCCTGCTCCAAGGAGTACGGGCCCACGTGGGTCCGGCGGAGCGCGGTGAGGTGTCCGCCCACTCCCAGCGCGTTGCCCAGGTCGCGGGCAAGGGCGCGGATGTAGGTCCCGGAGGAGCATTCCACGGTGACATCCAGGTCCATGACGTCCGCTTCCCGGTCCCGGCGGATGGCGTGCACCTCGAAGCGGTGGATGGTGACGGGGCGGGCTGCAAGCTTCACGTCCTCACCGGAGCGGACCCGCGCATAGGCCCGTTCCCCGTTGACCTTGATGGCGCTGACGCTGCTGGGCACCTGCTGGATGTCCCCGGTAAGCGCTGCGACGCCGTCGTGGATTGCCTGCTCGCTTACCGCCGAAGTGCCTGCCGTCGCGGTGACCTCGCCCTCGGCGTCGTCCGTGACTGTGGACTGGCCCAGGCGGATGGTGGCGGTGTAGGTCTTGGAAGTGCCCACGATATACGTGAGCAGGCGGGTGGCTTTGTTGATGCCCACCACCAGGACGCCCGTGGCCATGGGATCCAAGGTTCCGGCATGCCCTACTTTCCGGGTACCTGCGAGGCGCCGCATCCGGCCAACCACATCATGGCTGGTCCATCCCTGCGGCTTGTCCACTATCACCAGTCCAGAAAGCACGCCTCCCAGTATATCGGCGCTGGTTGGCGCCCCGCGCACCCGCGAGGCCAGGGCCGTGCGGCAACCCTGGCGCCAGCTAGGATGGCAGGCATGCCTGAGCTTGCCGCCCATGTCCGCGACGTGCCCGTCAACCAGATCCGCGAGATTACCGAGGCCGCGTGGCGGACTCCCGGTGCCCTGGTGCTCAGCATCGGTGAACCCGGCTTTCCGCTCCCCCGCCACGTCCTGGACGCCGGCATGGCCTGCCTGGACCGGGACGAGACCAACTACACGCCCAACGCGGGCATCCCGGGGTTGCGCGAGGCCTTCGCGGCCCGCTTCCGGGAGCAGCAGGGCATTGATGTTGCCGCTGACAGGGTCTACGTGGTGGACGGGGCGCAGCAGGGCCTGCACTTCGCCATGAGCCTGCTGCTCTCCCCCGGTGACGAAATCCTGGTCCCCAATCCTGGCTACCCCACGTTTGCCATGACCAGCCGCCTCCTGAACGCTGTTCCCGTGGGCTACCCGCTGTACCCGGAGCACGGATTCCAGCCCAGGCCCGGCGACATCGAGGCACTGGTCACGGACCGTACCCGGGTGCTGGTCCTCAACTCCCCTTCCAACCCGCTCGGCGCCGTGCTGGCCGAGGACCTGACCCGCGACCTGATGGACCTGGCACGCCGGCATGACCTGTGGGTCATTTCAGACGAGTGCTACGAGGCGTTCACCTACGACGTGCCGCACATCAGCCCCGCCAGGTTCGACGGCGACACGCCGGCTGATGCGCGCGTGTTCACTTCGCTGACCCTGTCCAAGACGTACGGGCTCACCGGGCTGCGGATCGGGGCGCTGATCTGCCCGCCGGGGATTAAGCAGGAGATGGATAACGTGATGGAGGCGATCGTCTCCTGCGTTGCATCACCGTCGCAGTACGCCGCGCTCGCTGCCCTGACCGGGCCGCAGGATTATGTCCAGCACGCGCACCGCCATTACCGGGCGAACCGGGACGCCGCATGTGCGGTTCTCGATGCCAAGGGAATCCCCTACCTGAAGGCACAGGGCGCTTTCTATTTATGGGCGGATGTTTCCCACGCCAGCGGAGGGGACGTCCGCAGTTGGGTCCGCCGCTTCCTCGCGGACGCGGGCGTTGCCCTGGCGCCCGGGACTGCATTCGGTTCCATCGGCGAGGGCTGGGTCCGGGTTGCTTTGTGCGGAAAGCAGGAGGACCTTGTGGAGGGCCTGAACCGGCTGCCCGGCCGCCACGGCTGAAGGGCCGGGCAGTGCAGCCCGCTAGCTCCGGGTCCCGGACAGCGCCCCGTCCAGCCACGTCCGCAATACCTCCGCGGGGGCTGCCCCGGCCTGGCGCGCTGCCACCTTGCCGTCCACCAGGACCATCAACGTGGGAATGGCCTGCACGTCGAACCTGCGGGACAAGCCCGGTGACTTGTCAACATCCACCTTGACGAGCTTGATCCGGCCCGGCCGTTCCCTGGCCAGCTTGTCCAGCGCAGGACTGACCATCCGGCAGGGGCCGCACCAGTCCGCCCAAAAGTCCACCAGCACCGGAACGGGTGACTGCTCCGCGACCGCGGCAAAGTCCGCGTCCCCCGCCGCCACGATCCACGGCAGGTCCGCTTTGCAATTGCCGCACCGCGGCCGGCCGGCCGCCTGCGCCGGGACCCGGTTGGTCTTCCCGCAGGCCGGACAGGTGGTGAGTGCAACGTCCATTCCTAGTACTCCTTTTTGTCTGCGAACGCCCCCCACGCCTGGAACGGCGCGTCCGACGACGTGATGTCGCCCCTGGTGACCGGCAGCAGTTCCGGCCGGGTCCCGTTGAAGTAGTCGTAGAAGACGGCGTCGTCGAAACCGGCCGCCGCGGCGCCATGGCGGTCCGCGGCGAAATAGACGCGGTCGATCCTGGCCCAGAGCGCGGAGGCCAGGCAGAGCGGGCAGGGTTCGCAGCTGGCATAGAGCACCGCGCCGTGAAGGTCATAGTTGGCGATGGCCGCGGCTGCAGCCCGAATGGCCACCACTTCGGCATGCGCGGTGGGATCGTTGTCGCGGGTGACGCGGTTGACGCCTTCGTGCACGCGCCCGTCCGCCGTGACCACCAGCGCACCGAAGGGCCCTCCTCCTTCGCCGACGTTCCGGGTGGCCAGTTCCACGGCCTGTTCTAAGTACTTCGCGGTGTGGTCAGTGTCATTCGGCTGGGTCATAGCTAGATCCTAGCCAAGGGGCTGGCGTTAGGGGACGAAATAGGGGGCGGAATAGGGGGAAATCGCGGCGACAAACCGGCTGGAGGAGGCATACTCTGGCGGCCAGGGGTCCCCGAATTATTACCTCTACCGAGGCTTCTTAACCCGGCCCGCTACTGGGCGCCAACCCCGGAGTACTCAATGAAGAGAAAGCTAGCCATCATCGCCTGCGTGGCGGCTGCAGCCGTCATCGCACCGGCGGCTCCGTCCTGGGCCCGCGACGAGGCCCAGGACTATGACACCCTGGCAGACAGCCTCGTTTCGCCCCTGCATCTGGCCGTAGGAACAAACAAGTCCGTCTATGTCACCCAGGACTTCGCAGGGAAGCTCAGCCGCATAGGCCGGGACAAGACGGTTGAAACCGTTTACGAGGCTCCGAAAGGCTGGGGCGTGGCGGGGGTGGAAACACGCGGCGCCACGGCCTTCTTCCTTGAAGCCAAGGGCGCCGGCCGAGGTGTACCTGCCGAATTGGGAGGTTACCTGAAGTCGATCAGCCCGCGGGGCGAGGCAAAGACAATAGCTAACCTCGCAGAGTACGAGCGGAGCACCAACCCCGACGCAGCCCAGCACTACGGCTTCGCCCCGGGCACGAGCGAGCAATGCCTTAAGGAAGCCGCAGGAATCCCGGACGCCCCACCGCCGCAGTACACAGGCGCGCTGGATTCAAACCCGTACGCAACCTATGTCCAGGCCAACACGGCGTATGTCGCCGATGCCGGAGCCAACGCGATCCTGAAGGTCAACATCAGCTCGGGCGACATCACCACGCTGGCGGTCCTGCCGCCCCGGCCCGCAGTGCTTACGGCAAAGGCTGCGGATACCTTGGGCGCACCAGCCTGCGCAGGGTTCGAGTACGCGTTTGAACCTGTTCCGACGGATGTGGAGATGGGGCCGGATGGCTGGCTGTACGTTTCGTCCCTGCCCGGCGGCCCCGAGGTCCCATCGCTGGGTGACCGCGGCGCGATCTTCAAGGTCAATCCGTGGACCGGCAAGACGAAGCTCTGGGTCGACTACATCCTCAGCCCGACAGGGCTGGCGGTGGCGAATAACGGCGACGTGTATGCTGCATCGCTCTTCGGCAACCAGATCCTGAGGTTCATCGCATCGAAGGGACACCGGACCGAATTCCTCGCTGTGGAATCGCCGGCCGACGTCGAAATCCGCGGCGGCACGCTGTACGCCACAGCCAACGCACTGGGTGGCCCCCCACCGGGTCCCGGCGGGGCGCCCGCAGGGCCCCCGGCCGGCAAGGTCATCGAAGCTGACCTTCGCTAGCCGGCGGAACAGTTTTCTGGGAAGCAGAAGGCCCGGACCACGTGGCGGTCCGGGCCTTCTGCTGTGCTGACGGTTACTTGTGGCCGTCTTCGTCGAGTTCCCCGCTGTCATTGAGGTCGAGGTCCTCTTCGTCGAAGTCGTCCTCGTCGATCTCCACATCGGCGGACGCGTCACTCTTGTACGGATCGGCGTCGCCGGCGTGCTTGGCCTGGGCAGCCAGTGCGGCAACCTCGGCGTCACGCTTCTTGGCCTCCCGCAGCAACTCCTCCAGGTTGGAGGCAACCACGGGAACCTGGTCGGCCACGAACTCAAGGCTTGGCGTCAGCCGGACGGTAATGTTCCGCCCGACCTCCTGCCGAAGCACACCCTTGGCCTTCTCCAGTCCCTTGGCAGCATCAGCCTGGACAGCCTGGTCGCCGAAGACGGTGTAGTAGATGGTGGCATGCTGCAGATCGTTGGTCACCCGGGCATCGGTAACAGTAATGCCCTCCAGCCGGGGATCCTTAACCTTCCGGCCCAGGGCCTCAGCAACAACAACCTTAATCCGCTGCGCCAACTTGGCAGCACGTGCCGGATCAGCCATGAACAACTCCTAAAAGAAGAAAAATTTGGGCGGCGCACATCAGCGCCAATCGATTTGGTGGCCGGGAGTGGCATCTAAGGAGATGGCCGAGGGCCCCGAGCCGAGCTTGCGAGGGTTGGGAAGGCCAGCTCCGCTGCCGAAGCTGGGTGGCCGACGTCGTAAGACGTTGGCCACCCAGCGAAGGGGCGGGGCCGCCGGAAAAATCCAACGACCCCGCACCCTTTAAGGCTGGAACAGCCTAGACGCGCGGCTTCTCACGCATCTCGAAGGTCTCGATGATGTCGCCTTCGTTGATGTCGTTGTACGACCCAAGGCCGATACCACACTCGAAGTCCGTGCGGACCTCGGTGGCGTCGTCCTTGAAGCGCTTGAGCGTCTCAACGGTGAGGTTGTCACCGATGATCTTGCCGTCGCGGCTGATGCGGGCCTTCGAATTGCGTCGGATAACACCCGAGCGGACGATCGAGCCGGCGATGTTTCCGAACTTGGAGGAGCGGAAGACCTCGCGGACCTCGGCGGTGCCCAGCTGGACTTCTTCGTATTCCGGCTTGAGCATGCCCTTGAGCGCCATCTCGATGTCATCGATTGCCGAGTAGATGACGGAGTAGAAGCGCATGTCCACGCCTTCGCGGTCTGCCAGTTCGGCAACGCGCTCGGCAGGCTTGACGTTGAAGCCGATGATGACGGCGCTGTCCACTGTTGCCAGGTTGACGTCGTTCTGCGTGATGGCACCAACACCGCGGTGGATGACGCGCAGCTGAACGCCTTCGCCGACGTCGATCTTGAGCAGGGCGTCTTCGAGGGCTTCCACGGCACCGGACACGTCACCCTTGAGGATGAGGTTGAGGGTGTCGATCTTGCCTTCGGCGACGGCCTGGTCGAAGTCTTCCAGGCTGATGCGCTTGCGGCGCTTGGCCAGGGCGGCGTTGCGGTCCGCAGCTTCACGCTTCTCGGCGATCTGGCGGGCGGTGCGCTCGTCAGCGGTCACGAAGAAGGTGTCGCCTGCACGCGGAACGTTGGACAGGCCCAGCACCTGCACGGGGCGGGACGGGCCGGCCTCGGTCAGGGCGCTGCCGTCGTCGTCGAACATCGCACGGACGCGGCCGTGGGCCGTGCCTGCCACGATGGTGTCGCCGACGCGCAGGGTGCCGGACTGCACCAGGACGGTGGCCACGGAACCGCGGCCCTTGTCCAGGTTGGCTTCAATCGCGATGCCGCGGGCGTCCTTGTTCGGGTTGGCGCGCATGTCCAGGGCAGCGTCCGCGGTGAGCAGGACTGCCTCGAGCAGCTCGTCAATGTTGAGGTTCTGGCGTGCAGAAACCTCAACGAACATGGTGTCGCCACCGTATTCCTCGGGAACCAGGCCGTACTCGGTCAGCTGGCCGCGGACCTTGTCCGGGTTGGCGCCTTCCTTGTCGATCTTGTTCACGGCCACGACGATCGGCACGTTGGCCGCCTGGGCGTGGTTGAGGGCTTCAACGGTCTGGGGCATCACGCCGTCGTCCGCTGCGACCACCAGGATGGCGATGTCGGTGACCTTCGCACCACGGGCACGCATGGCGGTGAACGCCTCGTGGCCCGGGGTATCGATGAAGGTGATCTTGCGGTCGCTGCCTTCATGGTTGTGCGTGACCTGGTAGGCACCGATGTGCTGGGTGATGCCGCCGTGCTCGCCCGCCATGACGTCGGACTTGCGGATGGCGTCGAGCAGTCGGGTCTTACCGTGGTCAACGTGGCCCATGACGGTGACAACCGGAGGACGTGCCTCGAGGTCTTCATCGCCTTCGGCTTCGAGCTCTGCATCAAAGTCGATGTCGAAGGTGGAGAGCAGCTCGCGCTCCTCGTCCTCCGGCGAGACGACCTGGAGCTTGTAGCCAAGCTCCTCGCCGAGCAGGGCAAAGGTCTCTTCATCCAGCGACTGGGTGGCCGTGGCCATTTCGCCGAGGTGGAAGAGGACAGTTACCAGCGCGGCGGGGTTTGCCTCGATCTTGTCGGCGAAGTCCGTGATGGACGAGCCGCGGCGCAGACGGATGACAGTGTTGCCGTCGCCGCGGGGTACGCTCACGCCACCCAGCGACGGTGCACTCATCTGCTCAAGTTCCTGGCGCTTTGCACGCTTCGACTTGCGCTGCTTGCCACGTCCGGCGCCGCCCTTGCCGAAGGCACCCTGGGTGCCGCCGCGTCCGCGGCCGCCCTTGCCGAAGCCACCGCCGGCGGGAGCACCGCCGCCGCCACCGGGACCACCGGTTCCGGGAGCGCCGCCCGGGCGTCCGGGACCACGGCCACCGGCACCGGGGCGTCCTGCACCGGCGGGTGCCGGACGCTCAGTGCGGTTGGGCATCATGCCCGGAGTAGGACGGTTGCCACCGGCACCACCGGGGCGCGGTGCACCGGCACCGGGGCGCGGGCCACCGGCACCTGCTGCGGGACGCGGCCCACCGGCACCTGCTGCGGGGCGGGGACCGCCGGGACGGGGGCCGCCGGCACCTGCTGCGGGGCGCGGACCGCCGGGACGGTCGCCGTCAGTACGGCTTCCGCCCGGACGGGGCATGCCCTGGGAGGTGGCAAACGGGTTGTTGCCGGGACGGGGAGCGCGCTCACCGTCGCCGCCACGGCCGCGGGGCATGCCCTGGGACGTAGCGAAGGGGTTGTTGCCCGGACGGGGGCCGCCGGGACGGGGTGCAGAACTGCCCGCCGAACCACCCTGGCCTGAGCCGGAGCGGGTGGGCGCAGCAGGGGTTTCAGCCTTGGGGGCCGGCCGGGCACCGGGCTTTGCCCCGGTGGACGGAGCTGCCTGGGCAGGGGCGGCCGGAGCTGCGAGTGCGCTGGCAGCGGGTGCTGCCGGGGCAGCCGGCTGTGCCGGTGCTGCCGGAGCAGCGGGGGCCTGTGCCTGCGCCTGCGGGGCGGGCGCCTTGGGGGCGGCCGGTCCGGGAGCGGGGGTTGACGGGCGTGCTTCTGCCGCCGGGGCCGGAGCCTTGGGGGCGGCTGCCGGTGTTGCTGCCGGAGCTGCCGCCTTGGGGGCTGCATCCGGGAAGGCGTTGCGCAGCTTCCGCACAACGGGGGCCTCAATGGTGGAAGAGGCGGAGCGAACAAATTCGCCCAGTTCCTGCAGTTTTGTCACTGCATCTTTGGAAGTAATACCGAGCTCTTTGGCGAGCTCGTGTACGCGGACCTTGGCCACATTTCTCCTGTCTCGGTCCGCACCGAGCCAGGCACGAACCGTCTACTTCTTACTGCGGGCCCCAGGCGCGTTTACTGCAGCAGGGCCCATTGCAGAGCGCAACAAAGTTGTCATCGTTACGCACTCATCGCTGGGAACTCATCGGGTTTCCATCAGATTTCTGACCCGCTTTCAGGTTGGACGGTTGGTGTTGCAGTTGCCGGAACACCTGCAACGGCCGCACCTGACTTGATCCGGCGTTCGACGGCGGCGGTACCGGTTGCGCCCCCCAGGGCACGTCCGAATGCACGCCGCTTAATGGCCAGAGCCAGGCACGATTCGCTGGGATGCAGCCATGCACCCCGGCCAGCCATCCGGCGTCGTTCATCCACCAGGACAGCGGTTGATCCACTGCCTTCGGCGACGAGCCGGAGTAACTCAGACCGCAGCCCCTTCTTTCGGCATCCGATGCAGGTACGCTCCGGTTGATTCCCGCTTGCTACTGGCACGGTCATCTTCCTGACGTTCATACTTGCTGGCCGCGAACGGGCCTCCTCCGCGGTGAACGGAATGGGCACGCCCAAGGCGCACGGCTGCCGGCCGTTAGGCGCGGTCTTTACTATTCTAGCCCCTCCCGGCCGTTCTGCCCGAAACTGCGGGGGCGTTTCCGGCGCGGGAGGGCCCTCGGGGAACTGCTTAGTTGTCCCGGGCCTGGGCGGCGTCGGAGACGATGTCGATGCGCCAGCCGGTCAGCTTCGCCGCGAGCCGGGCATTCTGGCCCTCCTTGCCGATTGCCAGGGAGAGCTGGTAGTCCGGAACCACAACACGGGCAGACCGGGTCGCCTCATCGGTGATAGTGACCGAATTCACTCGCGACGGCGACAGCGCGCTGGCAATGAAGGTAGCCGGATTTTCGCTGAAATCGACGATGTCGATCTTTTCGTCGTTGAGCTCATTCATGACGGCGCGGACCCGCGAGCCCATCTCGCCGATGCAGGCACCCTTGGCGTTGATGCCGGGGACGTTTGCCTTGACCGCGATCTTGGTGCGGTGGCCAGCTTCCCGGGCCAGCGCCACGATTTCGACGGAGCGGTCGGCGATCTCCGGCACCTCCAGTTCAAAGAGCTTGCGGACCAGGCCGGGGTGGGACCTGGACAGGGTGACGGACGGGCCCTTTGAACCACGGTGGACGTCAATGACCAAGGCGCGCAGCCGGTTGCCGTGGATGTATTTCTCCCCGGGAACCTGCTCGGGCGGCGGCAGCAGCGCTTCGACGGAGCCCAGGTTGACCTGGATCATGTGCGGGTTGTTGCCCTGCTGGATGGTGCCGGACACCAGTTCGCCTTCACGGCCCTTGAACTCGCCCAGTACGTTGTCGTCCTCAACGTCGCGCAGGCGCTGCAGGATGATCTGGCGCGCGGTGCTGGCGGCGATCCGGCCGAACCCCTCAGGGGTGTGCTCGAACTCACCAATGGGGGCGCCGTCGTCGTCAATCTCCACAGCCCAGATGGTCACGTGGCCGCTCTTGCGGTCCAGTTCGGCACGCGCCTTCTCGAAGGCGCCGGGCGACTTGTGGTAGGCCACCAGGAGCGCCTGCTCGATGGTGGGGATCAGGAGGTCCAGCGGAATTTCACGCTCACGCTCCAGAAGTCTCAGTGCGCTCATGTCAATATCCATCAGGCCTCCTCAGAAGGTCCATTGTGTTCAGGTTCCAGACCGTCCCCAGAGAGGTGGCTGAATTCGATCTCGACTTTTCCGTTGCGGATCCTGTCGAAAGGAAGCTTGATGGGATCGCCCTGCTTGGGCTTCATCCCCTTTTTCACGGCGATCTCCGGGATGATCGTCACTCCGTCGTCGTCCACCGACTGGATACGGCCGGTGACGTTGTCCCCCTGGACAACATTGACCTTGACCATGCGGCCCTTGGCGCGGTGCCAGTGGCGCGGCTCGGTCAGGGGGCGTCCCACGCCGGGCGAGGAAACCTCGAGATCGTACGGGCGGCCGTCGTCATTGGGGTCGTTGTCCAGCACGTCGGAAAGCACCTTCGAGATGTCCGCAATGACATCCAGGCCGACGCCGCCGGTTTCCTCCTGGGGCAGGTCCACCACAACGTGGACCACCCGGTGGGAACCCGCCACGATGGCTACGTCCTCGAGGTACAGGCGGTTCGCCTGCACCGCGGGTTCAAGGAGCGCGCGGAGCCGGGCAGCTTCCGGGTTGTTTGCGGGTGAAGCATCAGCCTTACCCGTTCCGGTCAGGTCCGATGAAGCCGTAGCTTCTGAATTGCTCACGATGCCCGCCGCCTCCCTATAGATGATGTTGTGTGTACTAGCGTAGCTATTTTACCGGTCCGGCGGGACGAGGATTCCCCCTCGACGTGACACCATGGTCTGTTGTGAAAGACGACAATCGGGAAAACCGCCCAAAGCTGCGCTATTTCCGGTACGCCGTTATTTCGTTCACAGCCCTCCTTGTCCTCAGCCTTGGATTTGCCCTGATCCCCGCGGAACCGCCGCCGCCCGCGGATCCGCCGTTCTCCGAGCAGGCCAGGAGCGCCGCCCTGCACGATGCGCTGGAGCTGCGGGCAGCCGCCGAGCGGCTGGGGGCTGCGGCCGCAGTGGGCGCGGCCCCGGATGCTGCCGGAAAAACAGCCGCCGTGGACTCGACTGTGACTTTGCTGACGCTGCAGGCACGCGCCCTCCTTTCGCCGTCGGAATCCTCCCCCGCACAGGAGGCACCAGCCCCCGCTTCACCCTCCGGTCTCCCCCAACCCTCGACGGCGTCCCCAGCGCCGGCGCCTCCCGCGGCATCGTCCCCAGCGACGGCGTCCCCGGTTGCGCCGGCAACGGCCCCGCCTCCCAGCCTTGCAAAGCTCGCCTCCGCGCTCTCCGCCAGCGGAGTGCAGCGCCTCGCCGACGCAGCAAAGGCCGACGGCGGCATGGCACGCCTTTTGGCGGGTGCCGGCACCGCCCAACTGCTGGCCGCAGAGGACGTGGCCGCCGCCGGCGGCATCGCAGTGGAGACGCTGCCCCACGGAGCCGCAGGGACACCCGGCAGCGCCCCAACCACCGACCCATCCGCCACAGCAGCCGCACCCGCGGCCAGCCCCACGTCCCCGCCCACTTCCCCCGCCTGCCCGTCCCTTCTAGAGGCGCCCGCTGGCCCTCCCACGGCCCAGGTTCCGGCACCAGCTGGAGTTCCTGCATCTGCTGGGCAGGGAACAACTGCACAGGGCACAACAGGTCAGGGCACACCCGGAACCGGGACGGGTGCAGCCGTTGCCACTGCGCTCTCAGCAGCCGTGGCAGCCGAACAGCAAAGCGTTTATGCCTACCAGGCGGCACTGCCCCGGCTCGCAGCCAACGACGCCGGTCCGGCGGGAGCCTTCCTTGCTGAGCATGAGGACCTGGCTGAAGAAGCCGCGGCACAGTCCCTGGCCGCATGCGGTGCCGCGCAGGCACAGCAGCCCGGCTACGTACTGGCCCCCGATTTCCTCGCCGCCCCGAGTGCCGGGCTTGCCCGCCTGGAGCTGGCGTCGCTGCCTGCCTTCGGCGACGTCATTGCCCTTGCCGGCGGCGGCACGCGGGCCTGGGCCATCGCCGCGCTACAGTCCGCGGCACGGCGCGCCGCCCACTGGGGCGGCGATCCGGGCCCGGTTCCGGGCATCCTCCTCGAGCAGGACCAACTGCCGGATCTTCCGGCCAGCCCCACGCCCGCGCCGGCAGCGCCCTGACCTCCAGCCCCACCCTGAAACTCCGGCAGGGCCTGGCAATACTCCTTCCAATTACGGGACTCCAAGGCAACCTCCGCAGCCCCCGAAGCCGCCGGGACCGGCCGGCAGCATCGATTCCTGTCCGGGCCGGGTGGCCCCGGAAGGCTTCTGATGGTTTGCTGAAGAGCATGGACGCACACGAACCGGCGGAGCAGGGAGCAGCGGAGCACGGAGCAACGGAGCAGGGAACAGCGGACGCCGGGAGCCCCGGACTTCGCCGCCACATGGAGACCGAACCGCACGGCAACGACATTGCCCAAAGGCTGAACTGGCTGCGGGCGGGTGTCCTTGGTGCCAACGACGGCATCGTCTCGGTGGCTGCAATCGTGGTTGGCGTGGCAGGGGCCACCGCCGAGTCCGGTCCCATCCTCGCCGCGGGGGCTGCGGGGCTGGTAGGCGGAGCGGTCTCCATGGCACTTGGCGAGTACGTCTCGGTGAGCAGCCAGAGCGACAGCCAACGGGCGCTGATAGAGAAGGAACGCCGGGAGCTGGCTGAGGAACCGGAAGAGGAGTTGGCAGAACTTACCGCCATCTACCTCGCCAAGGGCCTCAGCCCCGAAACTGCCGGCAAGGTCGCTGAAGAGCTCACGGCCCACGATGCCCTGGCCGCGCACCTGTCCGCCGAACTCAACATCGACGAAACGGACATCGTGAGCCCCTGGCATGCGGCCTTCGCTTCAGCCGCGGCTTTCATCATCGGCGCGGTCCTCCCAATGCTGGCAATCCTCCTTCCCCCGCCGGAAATCCGCGTCCCCCTGACCTTCGCCGCCGTCCTGGTGGCGCTGGCCCTGACAGGAGCCCTGGGTGCCTGGATTGGCGGCGGCTCAAAGTCCAGGGCTGCGGTCCGGGTGGTGGTGGGCGGCGCCCTGGCCCTCGCGGCCACGTTCAGCATTGGCAGCCTGCTCGGCGCTACGGGCGTCGTGTAGTGCCCACCCTCTTCCAGGAGGGCAGGGCCGTGCCCGTAGGCTGGACGTGATGAGCCAAGCACCGGAACTTCCCATCCCTCCGGACCTCACGGCGCGCTACCGCGGCACCGCTGAAGGCCGGACCTGGCTGGCTTCCTTGCCCGGCATCGCCGAAAGCCTCCTGGCCCGGTGGCGGCTTGTCTCCGGCCTTCGTCCCGGCGTCGTGCCCTGGAACGGCCACGGCGCGGTGGTCATTCCGGTGGTCCGGGAGGACGGTTCCCCCGCTGCCTTGAAGATCGCCTTCCCCCACGACGAAGCGAGGGTGGAGCGGCACGCGCTGGAACTGTGGAACGGGAAGGGCGCGGTTGCGCTGGCAGCCTCGGATGCTGCCACGTGTTCCATGCTCCTCGAAAGGCTCGACGCCGGGCGCCCGCTCAGCAACGCGCCGATGGCTGACGCCATGGTGGTGTGGGGCGGACTGGTCAAACAGCTGGGTATCCTTCCCGATGACCGGCCACAGTGGCGGGAATTCGAGCACATCGCCGCGCGTGCCGAGCAGTGGAGCGATGACCTGCCGGCGGACTGGGACCTGCTGGGACGCCCTTTTCCACGCTGGCTGCTGGAGGCGGCCCTTGAAGTCTGCCAGACCCGCGGCGCAGTGGGCCGCCGCTCGGCCCGGGACGTCCTGGTCCATACAGACCTGCACTACCTGAATATCCTGGCCAGGCCGGGCTCCAGTGGAACCGACGGAAAGCCAACGCCGGACGGGTTCGCGGCCATTGACCCCCAGCCCATGATCGGCGAGCCGGAGTTCGGCGTGGCACCGCTGTTATGGAACCGCCTGCAGGACCTGCCGCTGAACCAGCCCGAATCCGGCCTGCGTGACCGCTGCGCGGACTTCAGCTCCGCCGCCGGCCTGGATCCCGAAGTTGCCCGGCAATGGGCCGTGGCCAGGGAAGTGGCCAATGCGCTGTGGTACGCAGGGAAGCCCGGCCACCGCGGCGACCTGGCGAGATCACTGTGGGTAGCCAGCACCCTTGCCGGGCGAACCCTGGAAGGACTGCCGCCAGCCCGCGCCCTGCCGGAGCCCGGCGCAGCGGTGGGTGCCGGCTGACTCCGGCTCTGCCATGTGGCGTAACCGCATGCGACGCCGCGCCGTCCCGCGGCCACGCGGCTCCCCGCTACCCCTGTTGGGCGAAGTTTTCCTGCCAGACGTCGTGGCCAAGCTTGATGATGAGGGCGGACACGACCAGGAGGAAGACCACGCGGACAAAACGGCTCCCCTGCTTCACGGCTGTCCTGGCTCCCAGGTATCCGCCGGCCATATTGGCCGCCCCCAGCAGCAGGCCCAGGCCCCACAGGAGGGAGCCGTGGGGCAGGAAGAACAGCAGTGCGCCCGCGTTGGTGGCCATGTTGACGATCTTGGCTTTGGCGCTGGCTTCGATGAAGGCGTAGCCCATCGCCGAGACCAGGGCGATGACCAGGAACGAGCCTGTCCCCGGGCCAATGAGGCCGTCGTAAAAACCAATGACGGCCCCGATCAGGCAGGCAACCACGTAGTGCGTGCGGCCATCGTGACGCAACGCGGTGACGCCGCCAACGTCCGGCTTCAGTGCCGTGAAAAGCGCGACGGCGACCAGCGCCGTGACGATGATTGGCTTGAAGACAGTGGCGGGCAGGGTAGCTGCCAGGACGGCGCCGCCGAAGCTTCCCGCCAAGGCGATCACGGCCATGGGCAGCGCCGTCCTGAGGTCCGGACCCACCCGCCGGTAGTAGGTGGCAGCACTGGTGGCGGTGCCAAAGATGGACCCCATCTTGTTCGTCGCCAGGGCTTGGACGGGGGTGATCCCCGGGACCAGCAGCAGGGCCGGGAGCTGGATCAGCCCGCCCCCGCCCACCACTGCATCAACCCACCCGGCGGCGAAACCGGCCAGCACAATCAAGAGGAGCGTTGTCAGCCCGAGGGATTCGAGTCCGGACTCCACTGCCGGTCAGCTGGTGCGGACAGCGTTGACTACGTAGTCAACTGCCTTGTCCACCGCCACGTTTTCCGCGTCACCGCTACGGCGGTCCTTGATCTCGACCACACCGTCCACCAGGCCGCGGCCAACAGCCAGGATGGTGGGAACGCCTACAAGTTCAGCGTCACCGAACTTGACCCCGGGCGAAACCTTCGGCCGGTCGTCGAGCAGGACATCCAGGCCCGCTGCCTCAAGGTCGGCTGCCAGCCGCTCGGCGGTGGCAAAGATCTCCTCGCCCTTGCCCACGGCCACCACGTGGACGTCTGCGGGCGCAACAGCGCGCGGCCACACCAGGCCCCTGGCATCGTGGTTCGACTCAGCCAGCGCCGCCACAGCCCTGGTGACACCCACGCCGTAGGAGCCCATGGTTACGGTGACCTGCTTGCCGTTCTGGTCCAGGACCTTCAGCTCCAGGGCCTCCGCATACTTGCGGCCAAGCTGGAAGATGTGCCCCATCTCGATGCCCCGGGCGGTCTCCAGCGGGCCGGAGCCGTCCGGGGCGGGATCGCCTTCGCGGACCTCGGTGCACTCAATGACGCCGTCCCACGTGAAGTCCCGGCCTGCCACCAGGCCGAAGACATGCTTGCCGGCCTCGTTTGCGCCGGTGATCCACGCTGTGCCGCGGACCACCCGGGGATCCACCAGGTACAGGAGCTTCGTGGTGCTTTCGGCTCCCAGCAGGGGCTCGTCCAGCGACAGCCCCGGGCCAAGGTAGCCCTTCACGATGAGCGGCTGCTTCTTGAGGTCGTCGTCGTTGGCCGTTTCCAGGCCGATCTCGCCGCCGATGGGGAGGAAGGACCCGATGTTCGCTTCGACGCGCTTCAGGTCCACGGCGCGATCGCCAGGTACCCCGATGACCACCAGCTGGCGCTCCCCGGTGGGCAGGGTGACCGCGAGCACCACGTTCTTCAGCGTGTCGGCGGCAGTCCAGGCGCCGCCGTCGGCATCGCTGCGCGGGGCAAGGACATTGGACGCTGCCACCAGGGTGTCGATAGTGGGGGTGTCCGGGGTGTCGAGCACCTCGGCTGCCGGAGCGCCGGTGAAGTCGATCTCAGCCGGGGCCACGGTGGTCACGGCTTCAACGTTGGCTGCATAGCCGCCCGCCGAGCGGACGAAGGTGTCCTCGCCGATGTCGGTGGGGTGCAGGAACTCTTCGCTCTTGGAGCCGCCCATGGCGCCGGCCGTCGCGGTGACCGGGATGACCTCCAGCCCTAGGCGCTCGAAGATGCGCAGGTACGCCCCGCGGTGGGCGGCGTAGCTGGCGTCCAGGCCGGCGTCGTCCACGTCGAACGAGTAGGAGTCCTTCATGATGAATTCGCGGCCGCGCAGGAGGCCCGCGCGGGGGCGCGCCTCATCACGGTACTTGTTCTGGATCTGGTAGAGGCTCAGCGGCAGGTCCTTGTACGAGGAATACAGGTCCTTGACCAGCAGCGTGAACATTTCCTCGTGCGTGGGGGCCAGCAGGTAATCGGCCCCCTTGCGGTCCTGGAGCCGGAACAGGCCCTCGCCATACTCTGTCCAGCGGTTGGTGGCTTCATAGGGCTCCCGCGGCAGGAGCGCCGGGAAGTGGACCTCCTGCGCTCCGATGTTGGCCATCTCCTCCCGGATGACGGCTTCCACTTTGCGCAGGACGCTCAGTCCCAGCGGCAGCCACGTGTAGATGCCGGGGGCCGCACGGCGGATGTAGCCTGCGCGGACCAGGAGCCGGTGACTGGCCACCTCGGCGTCGACGGGATCTTCGCGGAGCGTGCGCAGGAATAGCTGGGACAGTCTTGTAACCACGGGTGGATATCCGTTTCTGGGGAAGTGCTGGAGAGCAGGGCCGGGATTTCGTCTGGTACTAATCTACCGGCTGGCAGGACCACTCCCGGCTGTCACGCCCACTCCCCGCTGACGCATGTCTGCCACCGGGCGCCCGGGGGCAGGCACTGCGTCCTGCCAACAGGCACTGCCCTCCCGCCAACAGGCCCGGGAAACAGTTGAGCCACGCCCGGACATGCAAAGCCCCTGGCCCCCCATGAGGCTGGTCATCGCATCCGGGCGTGGCTCGACGCCGTTATCGCCTAAGTACTGGTGAGGACTGGTGAGACCGCCCACGCCACTCCAGCGCAGCTAGATCGAACCTATGTGATGACAGCCACGTTTACAAGTGTTTCCCATTTCTTGCTGTGGACCCGTTCCTGCTGTTGACCGGCCCCTCCCGGCGTCCTAGCTTTAATTCATCAGGTGATGAATTACGGTGCCAGCAGGTGCCGGCAGCCTGCTCCTGGCAATGGAGGGCGATCATGTCCCATGCGGCAGCACTAACCGGACTCCAGGGCGGCGCGGCCGGAGACGCCATTGCCGCCGCCGGCCTGCATGTGGTGCGCGGTAAAGTTTCCGTTCTTCGCTCACTGGACTTCACCATTCCGGCCGGCAGGATCACGGGACTGCTGGGACCGTCCGGCAGCGGAAAAACGACCCTCATGAGGGCGATCGTCGGGGTGCAGCGGCTGGCCTCCGGAACGGTGCAGGTCCTGGGCCTGCCCGCCGGGAGCGCTGCCCTGCGGCACCAGGTGGGCTATGTGACCCAATCACCGAGCCTGTACCCGGACCTCACGGTGGAAGCGAACGTCCGCTACTTCGGAGCCATGCACCGGAAAAGGAAGGCCGAGGCAGCGGAGGCGATTGCCGCCGTCGGGCTTGAACGCCAGGCCCGGCAAAAGACGGCCGACCTGTCCGGCGGCGAACTCAGCCGCGCCTCCCTCGCCTGCGCGCTGGTGGCGCATCCCCCGCTCCTGGTGCTGGACGAACCCACCGTAGGCCTGGACCCGGTCCTGCGGGCGGACCTGTGGAGCCGGTTCCAGTCCATGGCCGAGGCCGGAACCACCCTCCTGGTCTCCAGCCACGTGATGGAGGAAGCCAGCCGGTGTGACGGCCTGCTGCTCCTGCGCGGGGGAAGACTGCTCGCCCAGTTGACGCCCGGGGAACTCAGCCGGCGCGGACACAGCAGCGACCTCGAGAAGGCATTCCTCCACATCATCCAGGAAGCGGCGACGGCGGCGGACGATGCCACCACGGGGACGGAGACTCAAAGGTCCGGGAAGCCAACAGCCGGCACCGGGGAAACCAAGGCACGGCCAAGGAGCGTGCGGTGATGGACGTCCGAATGATGCTCGCCACGACGCACCGGGTGCTGGACCAGCTCCGGCACGACCACCGAAGCATCGCCCTGATCCTGGTGGTGCCTGCGCTGCTGCTCACGGCGGTCTACTTCCTGTATGAAAACGAGACGCTGCCCCCGGGGGTCCCCCGCACCTTCGACAGGGTTGGCCTGATGATGCTGGCCATCTTCCCGTTCGTGGTGATGTTCCTGGTCACTTCCATCACCATGTTGCGTGAGCGCACCTCCGGAACGCTGGAACGGCTGCTCACCACGCCCGTGCACAAAGCCGACCTCCTTTTTGGCTATGGCCTCGCGTTTTCGATCATGGCCGCCCTGCAGTCGCTGGTGGCCACCGCCGTGGCCTACTGGATTTTCGATCTTGATATCCAGGGGTTCCCTGGCTACGTGGTCCTGATCGCCGTGATCAACGCGGTCCTGGGGGTGGCGCTGGGACTGCTGTGCTCAGCCTTCGCAAGGACGGAATTCCAGGCAGTGCAGTTCATGCCCGTCGTCGTGGTGCCCCAGCTCCTGCTGTGCGGACTGTTCGTGGCCCGCGACCGCATGAATGACGTCCTTGAGGCAATCTCCAACGTCCTTCCCCTGACGTTCTCCGTGGACGCTCTGCAGGAGATAGCCGCCAACACGGAAGCCACGGAACAGCTGTGGCAGGACGCCGGGATCATGGTGGCGATTGTTGTGGGAGTCCTGGTGCTGGCCTCACTCACCCTGCGCAGGCAGAGCGAGTGAGCGCAGCGGACGGACAGCCACCGGCTGTACGCCGGGGACGCCGGGGCGGGACAAACGCGTCGCGCGGCCACATCCTGGACGCGGCCCGGCGGCTGTTCGCCGAGCACGGCTTCGAGGGGACCAGCCTGCGGCAGGTGGCCCGGTCGGCAGGCGTGGACCCGGCCATGATCCACCATTTCTTCAACGGCAAGGACGAACTCTTCGCCCTCAGCGTGGAGCTTCCGGCCAACCCCGAGGAGGTCTTGGCCGGCGTGGAGGATGCTCCCCCCGGGGAGCGGGCCGAACTCATCGTCCGGGCCGTGCTGCGCCTGTGGGAGAGCCCTGCCCAGCCAGGCCTGGTGGCGTTCCTGCGCGGGACTATAGGCTCAAAGCCGAAGACCGCCCTCCTGCGGGAGACCGTCACCCGCGCCATCATCAGCCGGATCATGGTGGGGGTGCCCGGGACAAAGGAGGACGTGGCGCTCCGCGGCGACCTGGTGGCGACCCAAATGGTGGGACTGATGATGGTCCGCTACGTGGTCCGGCTGGAACCGCTGGCGTCCGCCGCCCCGGAGGATGTGGTGCGGCTGGTGGCGCCCAATGTGCAGCGCTACCTCACGGGAGACCTGGGCGGCTGGAAGCGGGAGCAAGGCCGGAAGCGAGAGCCCGGCGGGGATGGGCAGTCCTAGAAAAGAACGGTGGCGAAGGTCCCCACCTGCTGGAAGCCGACCCGCTCGTAAGTGGCCCGTGCGCGGGTGTTGAAGCCGTTGACGTAGAGGCTGGTGGTGGGCGCCACCTTTTGCGCCTGCTCCACCACCGCCGCCATGTATCCGGAGCTCAGCCCCTTGCCGCGGTAGAGGGGGTTCATCCAGACACCCTGGATCTGCGTGACGTCAGAGGTGACGGCACCGAGTTCGGCCTTGAACACCACCTCGCCGGCGTCGTTCAGGTGCACGAGGGAATGGCCCTGCCGAATCAGGCTTTCCACCCGGCGGCTGTAGAACTCCCGCCCGCCCAGGAAAGGGGAATATCCCACTTCTTCCTCGAACATCGCGGCGCACGCCGGCAGGATGCGGTCAAAATCAGCTAGGTTTCCGAGACCCAGCCCGGGGTTCGGCTCAACGGACGGGGGCCCGCCGATAGTCATCAAAGGCTGGTCCGGGCGCACCTCGTGGGCCCGGTGCCCCAGCTCAACCAACTCGGCATGAAGGGCCAGCACGGAATGGGCGGGGCCGAAGGCGGAGGCGTAGCGGCGTCCCGACGCACTGGCCGCCGCAGCCACCACGCCGGCCAGGGCCGGGTCCAGCTGGACGGGGACCAGGTTGGCCCCTGCCCAGCACGCACCTGCCAGGACGCCGTCGTCGAACACGCCCAGGACCCCCGCGCCGCCGCTGGTGGCCGCGGCGGAACCCGCAGTACGCAGGTGCGCCAGGATGAACACGTTGGTCACCGGATCACGCTGCGCCAGGACCCTCAGCGCCGCAGTGTCCTCCCGCTCCAGGGCGCGCACGGAAATCCCCGGCGGGTCGGGGACATCCTTACGAGACGCTAACCACGGGGCTACCCTTGACAGCATCTTCGCCATCGGTTTCCCCCATCTCTTCCGCGATACGCATGGCCTCTTCGATCAGTGTCTCAACAATCTGGCTTTCGGGGACAGTCTTGATGACCTCGCCCTTCACAAAGATCTGGCCCTTGCCGTTGCCGGAGGCAACGCCAAGATCTGCTTCGCGGGCCTCGCCCGGGCCGTTGACCACGCAGCCCATGACCGCCACGCGCAGCGGGATCTCCATTCCTTCCAGCCCGGCTGTGACCTGCTCGGCCAGCGTGTAGACATCCACCTGGGCGCGGCCGCAGGAGGGGCAGGAGACGATTTCCAGCTTGCGGGGACGCAGGTTGAGGGACTGCAGGATCTGGTTGCCTACCTTGATTTCCTCCACCGGCGGGGCGGAGAGGGATACCCGGATGGTGTCGCCGATGCCCCTGGACAGGAGCGCGCCAAAGGCGGTGGCGGACTTGATGGTGCCCTGGAAGGCCGGTCCGGCCTCGGTGACCCCAAGGTGGAGGGGCCAGTCGCCTTTTTCTGCCAGCATCTCGTACGCCGCCACCATGATGACGGGGTCGTTGTGCTTCACGGAAATCTTGAAGTCGTGGAAGCCGTGCTCCTCGAACAGGGAGGCCTCCCAGACGGCAGACTCCACGAGTGCCTCCGGGGTGGCCTTTCCGTACTTCTTCAGGATTCCGGGCTCCAGGGAGCCGGCGTTCACGCCGATGCGGATGGACGTCCCGTGATCGCGGGCGGCCGCTGCGATCTCCTTGACCTGGTCGTCGAACTTGCGGATGTTGCCGGGGTTGACCCGCACCGCCGCGCAGCCGGCCTCGATGGCCGCGAAGACGTACTTTGGCTGGAAGTGGATGTCCGCGATCACGGGAATCTGGGACTTCCGGGCAATGATGGGCAGCGCCTCCGCGTCGTCAGCGGACGGGCAGGCCACGCGGACGATGTCGCAGCCCGAGGCCGTCAGTTCGGCGATCTGCTGGAGGGTGGCGTTGATGTCCGTGGTGGGCGTGGTGGTCATGGACTGCACGCTGATGGGCGAATCCGAACCGACTCCGACGGAGCCAACTTTGATCTGCCGCGTCTTGCGGCGTGGGGCAAGGACGGGTGGCGGTGCTGAGGGCATTCCCAGGCTGACCGAGGTCACGAGGACTCCTAGAGATTCGAAAAGTGGAGGCGGCTTATGCGGCGAGGCCGGCCAGCATGCCGGTAACTGGTGACCATTCGGTGATGCGGGTTCCGGCGATGACTCCCGCTGCTGCGAACGGATCCTGCTTCAGGATCGAGTTGAGGGAGGCTTCATCAGCGGCCTTGAAAATCAGCAGCGCCCCGGCACCGTCACCGTACGGCCCGCTGGCCAGGATGGCGCCGTCCTGGGCCAGGCCCGCGGTCCATTCACGGTGCGCCGGCCGGACGGCATTGCGTTCTTCAGTGGATTCGGCGGCATAAACGTACTCAACGGCAAAAACTGTCATACCGCTACCCTATCGCCCCGCCTGCCTTCGCACGCATCCGGCCGGCAGCCTGCCATGGATCCGCCGCCCCTTTTTCATCACGCCAGGAAGGTGACCTTGACGGCCGCGGCCGTTCCCGCGGCCCACAGCATGGACGTCAGCGTTCCGATGATGAACCGTTCGGCGGCCACGGGGGTTTCCTTCAGCTCCGCGAACCTGCCCAGGCCCTTGATGGCCACGATGTAGGCGATGGCCACCGGCTGGCCGGTGAGAATGGCAAGGCATACTCCCAGCCGCTCAAGGATTCCGATGATGGCACCACCACGGAGGATCCGCTGGGTGGGAGCCGCGGGCTCGGAGCCAGGACTGCCCGACGGCGGCGTGCTGGCCCGGGCGGTCAGCTCATCGTCCACACTCTGGGCCCCGGGTGGAGTCGGGGGGTCGACGGTCACGTCCGCGGACGGATCATCGGCTGCCCTTCCGGCTTCTTCGGCCGCCTTGGCGGCGTCTGCCTTGTCATCAATGGTCTTGGCGAGCCGGAACACCAGTGCTGTCACAGGCCAGCCGGCGAATCCTGCCACGAGCAGCGCAACCGTGATCCAGAGTGCGTTCACTGGTTTCCTTCTGTCGGGGTGCGGGCAATCAGGGACTGCGCGTGGTCAAGTAGCATGGCTGCTGCGGGCCTCGCCGCCCATTCTTCCTGCCATCCGGACCTCAGCACGGCACGGCTCACCGACTGCTCGGTGATTCCCAGTTCCTGGGCCACCTGCTTCTGGCTGCCGTGCCTTCCGTCCCCCTGCGCACGCAGATGGTCCACCACCCGCCACTGGGCCTCCGTGCGCTGCTGCACCAGGCGCCCGATCAGCCGGAGCACCGCCTGGGCGTTTGAGCAGGCCGTGATGCCTTCCTGTGCTGCATTCTTCTGTTGCGGGGACCGGATGTCCTTGCCACGGACCATGGTGCCGGGTACCACTGACAACGGGACCTGGCCTGCTGCGCCCTTGGCCAGTTCCACCGCCCTGCGCGCCGCCACGAAGCCGCTTCCGGACCCTTCGCGGGGACTGGCACCCGGAGCGAGCTGGACGCCGCCAATGCCGATCCCCACGTACCAGTACCCGCTGCGCAGTGCATGCAAGGCGATGTCCACCACGTCCGCAGCGTGTTCCACGACGCCCTGGAGTTCGTCACCCACTGAACGTTCGAACGGAACCGGTGTCAGGTTCCGCAGCGCGGCGATCAGGTCCGGGACGCGGTCCACGTCCGAGGTGCTGCCCCGCTGGTCAATGGTGAGAACGTACATGTTCCCACCCTAGGCAGCTGATCCCGCCAAATCAACCATCAATGGCTGATTAGTAAATATCAGCCGCATTAGGCTGATAGACGCCGATCACCCTGGACAGCATCAGGACCTGCCACCTGACGGGTGCCGCCCAGCGCGAACCATCCTCCGGCCACCGCCATCGCCACGGCTCCTGCGGCCTGGGTAGGCAAGCTGCTCCCCGTGGTGGCCTGGCCCAGGACAACGCCGAGGGCGTAGAACAGCACAGCCCCGGCAACCCAGAGCGCCGCGGCCGGACGGGGCAACCGTTGGGAACGCCACGCTGCGATGCCCAGTAATACCGTTCCCACAAACGCGAGCACGAGGCCCAGCAGGAAAGTCCCGGTCATGGAGCCAGGAAATTCCAGCTGCATCACCTGCTGGTTCCCTGCAAGATAAGCCCTTCCAACAGCGGGTGTGACAAAGGTGGAAATTACTGCCGGCACCAGCAGCAGGGCGGTGCCCAGGGCAGCAGTGACCATCGCTCCCAGCGCCAGCCGTCCCGCCCGGCTGTTGGCCAGGCAGCAGCCCAGGGCGAAGATCCCGAAGATTGCCACGACGGTGCCCAGCGTGCTGCCCACGAGGTGGCCGGTCTGGTAGGAGTCGGAGCTGACAAACCGGGCCCAGGCGGCCGGGTCCTTGTCCTGGTCCGGCTGGGGCTCCAGGCTGGACCACGCGGTGACCAGCCACGCCGCCGGCAATGCCCAAAGTCCCGCCCGGATCCAGTGTCCGATGTTCCGGGAGTTCATGTGTTCATCCTTTCTCGAGGTGGCTGCAGGGCCCGCCTCTCGATGGAGTCACAGGCGTCAGCCGAAGAGGTTCACCGGCTTCACGATGTCGGCATAGATGAGGAGCGCGCTCATGCCCATGAGCAAGGCGGCCACTACGTAGGTCGCCGGCAGCAGCTTCGCAATGTCGAAGGCTCCCGGGTCAGGTTTGCCGAGCAGCCTGGCCACCCGGCGCCGCGCGCCCTCATACAGGGCGCCGGCAACATGTCCACCGTCCAGGGGCAGCAGCGGGACCAGGTTGAACACCGCCAACGCGAAGTTCAGCCCTGCCAGGAGGCCGATCAGTGCTGCCAGGCGGGACTGGACGGGGATTTCTTCCATGGCGGCCACTTCACCGGCCACCCTTCCCACGCCCACCACGCTGATGGGGCCGTTGGGGTCGCGGGGCTCCTCGCTGAAGGCAGCCTTCGCCACGCCCACAACGCGTGCGGGCAGGTTGAAGACCACCCCTGCCACCTGGCGGATGTTCTCCCCCGCCATCGGAAGAACGGACGACGCCGGCTGGGCCACCAGCTCAGTCCGGGAACCGATGCCCAGGAAGCCGACGTCCTGGTAACGAAGGTTGCCGGCGTCGTCCTTTTCCTGGCGTCCGTCCGCCCCAATAACGGGACGGGCCGACAGCACCGGAGTCACGTTGGTGGACACCCGGGCGCCGTCCCGCTCCACGGTGATGGTTACCTCGCGCCCCGCGGAGGCCCGGATCCATTCCGTCAGCTGGTCCCAGCTGTCCACGGCCTTTCCGTCAAAGGCGATGACCCTGTCACTGGGCTTGAGTCCTGCCGCGGCGGCGGGCGTGAGCCGGCAGTCCGCGGAGTCCGGGTCCACGGTCTCCCCTGCCGCCACCTGGCACTTGGAGACGTCGGAGATGGTGGTGGTGGCCGTGGCGACGCCAAAGCCCATCAGCAGGACGGCGGTGAGGAGCACGCCGAGCACCATGTTCATGGCAGGCCCGCCCAGCATCACGATGATCTTCTTCCAGACAGGCAGCCGGTAGAAAACCCGGTGCTCGTCGCCGGGACCCACTTCCTCATGGGCCACGGACCGGGCTTCAGTGGCCAGTGTCTGGAACATGCCCGTGCTGGAGGGGCGGACCGAGCCGTCTTCCTTGTTGGGCGGGTACATGCCAATCATGGACACGTAGCCGCCCAGCGGAATGGCCTTGACGCCGTACTCTGTTTCGCCTTTCCGCCGGGACCAGAGCGTGGGGCCGAAGCCGATCATGTACTTGGTGACGCGGACCTTGAAGAGCTTGGCCGGCACCAGGTGGCCCACTTCGTGGAGCGCGATGGAGGCAGCGATGCCGATCGCCACAAAGACGACGCCGAGGACAAAGAGGAGAACGGGGGTCATTGTCGTGCTGCTGCTTCCTAGAGACTGCTGACTGCTAAACGTTCGTGGGCGCGGGAGCGTGCCCAGTCCTCAGCATCCAGCACTGACTCCACTGTGAGCCCGGAGGAGCCTGAATGTTCGCTGAGGACGGACTCGATGGTGTCCACGATGTCTGTAAACCTGATGCGCCCGGCGTGGAAGGCTGTCACCGCTTCCTCGTTGGCTGCGTTGAACACGGCGGGGAACGTGCTGCCCTGCTTCGCGGCGTCCTTGGCGAGTCCGACGGCGGGAAAGGCCTCCGTGTCCAGCGGCTCGAACGTCCACGTGGCGGCTTTTGTCCAGTCGCAGGCTGCGGCCGCTTTGGGCACCCGGTCCGGCCAGCCCAGCCCCAGGGCGATGGGCAGGCGCATGTCCGGCGGAGAGGCTTGGGCAATGATGGACCCGTCGATGAACTGCACCATTGAGTGGACCACGGACTGCGGATGCACCACGACGTCGATCCGGTCCAGGGGAACATCGAACAGCAGGTGCGCCTCGATGACCTCCAGGCCCTTGTTGACGAGGGTCGCCGAGTTGGTGGTGACCATGACGCCCATGTCCCAGGTGGGATGGGCCAAAGCCTCCTGCGGGGTCACGCCGTGCAGCAGGTCCCTGCTCCTGCCACGGAACGGGCCGCCGGAGGCGGTGAGGATCAGTTTTTCCACCTCCGCGACAGACCCGGAACGCAAGCACTGGGCGATCGCCGAATGTTCGGAATCCACGGGCACGATCTGGCCTTCGCGGGCAGCGGCCTTCACCAGTGAGCCGCCCACAATAAGGGACTCTTTATTGGCAAGCGCCAGCATGGCGCCGGATTTGAGCGCCGCCAAGGTGGGCGCCAGGCCGATGGAACCGGTGATTCCGTTAAGGACCACGTCGGCCTCTACACCGGCAATACGGGTGGACGCGTCCGGGCCGGCAATGATTTCCGGCCGGTAACCCTGCTTGCCGGCCGCTGCTGCGGCTTCGGCCACCAAGGAGGCCAGCTGTCCGGGGTCGCCGCCGGCGATGCCAATGACAGGGGCCCCCGTGTGCACCGCCTGGCGCGCCAGGAGTTCCAGGTTGCCTCCCCCGGCACTGAGGGCCACCACTTCGAAAAGGTGCGGGGCGCCGTCGACGACGTCAATCGCCTGGGTGCCGATGGAACCGGTGGATCCGAGGAGGACGATTCTGCGTGGCTGCATTGCTTAAGTATCCCGCACCACGCTGCCGGACAACCGCTCGCGGACACCCTCTGCCGCAAGAAGGGCAGGATGAGCGGGGCTGGACACGCAGCGCAGGCACGGTCACGGCTGGCGGCACCGCTTAGGCTGCTCCCAGTTCCACCAGGCCCTTGGCCAGGGTGGACACAGCTCCCAGGTAGGCGATGGCCGTGACGATGCGCCGGGCGGAGGACGGACGCACCCGGCCGGAGAGCAGGTCGCCGGCAACGATTCCGGTGACCATTGCCGCCAGGATCGCCAGCCACTGCCAGCCTTCCAGGGCGGGAATGTGACCGCCGGACAGCACATATTTGCTGGCCAGGGACGTAAAACCGGTGGTGATGAAGTACGACTGAAGTGTGGCGCTGAAGCTCTTCTGCTCCCAGCGGGTGGCAATGGCATAGGCCGTGATGGCAGGCCCGCCAACTCCGGCGGCGGCGTTCATCAGGCCGCTGGAAAACCCCAGGGACATCATGGGTACCGGGCCGCTGGCACGCCATGAACTCCTGGTCAGCCGCTGGGATGCGAGCAGGGCGGCGATGAGCAGGAGGCCGATGCAGATTTCCAGCGGGGCTTCGGGCACGTTGCTGGCCAGCCAGGCTCCGGGCAGGACGCCCGCCAGGGCGGCGAGCGCCAGGCCGAAGTACTTCTTCCAGGCCACGTGCCGCCAGACCCGGGAAAGGATGAGGAGGGACGATGACGCCCCGCAGAGGTTGATGATCATGACGCCGTCGAAGGGGCCAAGGAGCACCACCAGCACCGGGGACACGAGCAGCCCAAACCCCAGGCCGGCAATCCGCTGGGCCAGGGCGCCTGCAACAACGGCGATCAGCACCAGCACAAACATCCCTCGATCCTAGTGGCAGGTCCGTTGGGAGCGGGCGTAACGTGGACTGCGTGGACTGGCTCTCCTGGTTTGATGCGCCGGAATACGAGTTCGCCCGGCAGGTGCTGCAGCGAGGCGTGGCAGCACTGTATTTCGTTGCGTTCCTGTCCTCGCTGAACCAGTTCCCGGGTTTGTTGGGTGAGCGCGGCCTGCTTCCGGTTCCCGAGTACCTTTCCGGCTTCAGCCGCCTGCGCCGGCCCTCCCTGTTCCGTTGGCGGTACTCTGACCAGCTGCTGCGGTGGGTCTGTGCCGTCGGGCTGCTGGTATCGGCGCTGCTCGTGGCCGGCATCCCGCAGCAGGGCCCGCCGTGGGTTCCCCTGGTCGCGTTCCTTGTTCTGTGGCTGCTGTACATGTCCATCGTGAACGTGGGCCAGACGTTCTACGGTTTCGGCTGGGAGATGCTGCTCCTGGAGGCCGGGTTCACGGTGGCCTTCCTGGGCTCGGACCAGACAGACCCGCCGCGCACCATCCTGATCCTGGTTGTGTGGCTGGTGTTCCGGCTGGAGTTCGGTGCCGGCATGATCAAGATCCGCGGCGGCCGGGAATGGCGCGACCTGACTGCCCTCTATTACCACCACGAGACGCAGCCCATGCCGGGGCCGCTAAGCCGGCAGGCGCATCTGCTGCCCAAGCCCCTGCATAAGGTGGAAGTGGTGGGCAACCACTTCGCCCAGCTGGTGGTGCCGTTCTTCCTGTTTGCTCCACAGCCTGTTGCCAGCGTCGCGGCAGCTATTGTCATCGCCACCCAGCTCTGGCTGGTGGCCACGGGCAACTTCGCGTGGCTGAACTGGATTGCCATCGTGCTGGCGTTTGCCGCGGTCAGTGACCCCGTGGCCCACGCCGTCCTGCCGGCCATTCCGCTGGACTGGCACGGCGCGCCTGGCGTGGACCGGGAAACGCCGCTGTGGTGGCTGGCCATCACCCTGGCCGCCACGCTGCTGCTGGTGGTGCTCAGTTATTGGCCGCTGCGCAACCTCTTCTCCCGCCGGCAGCTGATGAATGCCAGCTTCAACCGGTGGCAGCTGGTCAACACCTACGGCGCATTCGGCACGGTCACCAAGCAGCGGATTGAAATCGTTGTTGAAGGTACCCTCGACGAGGACCCGGACGACTCCTCCGAGTGGCGCGAGTACGGCTTCAAGGGCAAGCCTGGCGACGTCCGCAGGCTCCCGCGGCAGTGGGCGCCCTACCACCTCCGCCTGGACTGGCTGATGTGGTTCCTGCCGCTGCGGACTGTCCACGAGGAGTGGTTCTACGCCTTCCTCGGCAAGCTCCTGGAGGCGGACCGGCAGACGTTGCGGCTCCTCCGCCATGACCCGTTCGACGGCGCCGCGCCGCGTTGGGTGCGCGTGCGCAGCTACCATTACCGGTTCGCAAGCCGCAAGGAGTTCCGGGAGACCGGGGACCGATGGGTGCGGCGGCTGCTGTACGAGCCGATCCCGCCGCTGTCTTTGCGGCGCTCGCCGGGCCGGCTGGGCTGAGGCTCGCCCGGGCGGCTGTGATGAAACGGTCAGCTAACCCAGGGCCTGGGCGCGGCGGATGATTTCCTGCGCGTGCTTGATGATTGGACCGTCGATCATCTTTCCCTGGTACTGGAACACTCCCGAGCCTGCTGACGCCGCAGCCTCAAGCAGGGCTTCAGCCGCGGCCACTTCTGGACCGGATGGTGCGTAGGCAGCACGGACCACGGCCGCCTGGCTGGGATGGATGCAGGCTTTTGAGCTGAAACCGGAAGCCACGGCGTCGGCAGCTTCCGCTGCGAGGCCGGCCAGGTCCGGGATGTTGGTATAGACGGCGTCCACAGCTTCCTTGCCGTGGGCACGCGCGGCGAGCAGCACCGACGAACGGGCGTGGAGGGCCACGGCCCGGTAGCCGCCGTCGTCCTTCCTGCTGGAGGTCCCGCCGAGCGTTGCCAGCAGGTCCTCGGCTCCCCACATCAGTGCCACGACGTTAGGGGCGGCGGCAATGGCGGGGGCATTGAGCACCCCCAGTGCTGTTTCGCACAGCGCGATCACCTGGTAGCCCTCAAGTGCCTCAAGCTGCTGGGCGGTTTCTGTCTTGGCCAGCATGACAGTGTGGTACGGCGTGTGCTTCAGGCAGTGCAGGTCCTTCTCGAATTCCTCGGTTCCTGCCGGGTTCATCCTGATGATGGTCCTGCTGGGCTCCAGCTCCGGCACGTCGCCCGTTGCGCCCACCTGGGCAAGGATGGCGCCCCGGGCGCGCTGTTTGTCCGCCGGCGCCACGGCGTCCTCAAGGTCCAGGATGACGGCGTCGGCACGGTCGGCGGCCTTCTGGTAGCGCTCCGGCCGGTCGGCAGGGCAGAACAGCAGGGCGGAACCCATCACAAAAGTCATACCGGCATTGTCTCCTGTCCGTCGGCTTGTCCACCGCGGAGGTGCGCCTGGTGGGCTTCCCGCGTCCACATCAGGCAGCTCCGCGTGGCCAGTGCCACCACCGTGCCGTCCTGGTTCCGGCCTGTGTGCTCCATGGTCACGATCCCCTGCCCCGGCCGCGATCCGGACAGCCTCTTGCCGCTGATCACGGTCTCGGTGTACAGGGTGTCGCCGTGGTACAGCGGATGCGGGAATGAGACGTCGGCCAGGCCCAGCTGGGCAATGATGGTGCCCTGGGTCAGCTGGGAAACGGACTGGCCCACCATGGTGGCCAGGGTGAACATCGAGTTCATGAGCCGCTGGCCGAACGGCTGGCCGGCACTCCAGGCGGCATCCAGGTGCAGCGCCTGTGTGTTCATGGTGAGCGTGGTGAACAGGACATTGTCCGTTTCCGTCACCGTGCGCCCGGGGCGGTGGGCGTAGGTAACCCCCTCCTCCAGTTCGTCGAAATAGAGCCCGCGCTGCTCAATGACGCGCGGCTCGCCCTGGGCGCCCGTCATACGGTCAGTTCCCGGTCCTCTTCGAAAAGATCCGCGCCGGTGGCGGCTGCCACGTCCTCCACGGAGACGTTGGGCGCCAGTTCCCGCAGTACCAGCCGGGAACCGGACTCGTCCGCGACGACGTCGATAACCGCCAGGTCCGTGATGATGCGGTCCACGCAGCCTTTGCCCGTCAGGGGCAGGGAGCACTGCTGGACAATCTTCGGGTTGCCGTTGCGGTCCACGTGCTCCATCATCACGATCACCTTCTTGGCGCCGAACACCAGGTCCATGGCGCCGCCCATGCCCTTGACCATCTTGCCCGGGATCATCCAGTTCGCCAGGTCGCCGTTGGCGGCAACTTCCATGGCACCCAGGACTGCCACGTCCACGTGGCCCCCGCGGATCATCCCGAAGGATGACGCGGAGTCGAAGAAGGCGGCGCCCTTGTTGACCGTGACGGTTTCCTTGCCGGCATTGATGAGGTCCGGGTCAACGGCGTCCTCCGCAGGATAAGGTCCGACGCCGAGGATTCCGTTTTCGGAGTGGAGCACCACTTCCACGCCGTCGGGGATGTAGTTGGGGATCAGCGTGGGCATGCCGATCCCCAGGTTGACGTACTGCCCGTTGCTGAGTTCCCTGGCCACCCGGGCGGCGAGTTCGTTCCGGGTCCAGCCTTTGGTGCCGGCGGCGTCGCCAGTCATGTCGTGCTGTTGGGCGGCCGCCCGGCGGTATTCTGGGCGGACGCCTTCGGGCCGTGGAGCGTAGGGGCTGTTGGGATCCATGGCTATGCTCCTGCCTGCCGGTGGGTGCCGGCCTCGTTCCCGGATGTTCCACTGCCTGGCCGGGGAAGGGCAACGGTGCGTTTTTCAATGCGCTTTTCCGCGTTGGCGGCCAGCACCACCCGCTGGACGAAGATTCCTGGAGTATGGATGTGTTCCGGGTCCAGTTCGCCCGGCTCCACCAGTTCCTCCACCTCGGCGATGGTGATCTTTCCTGCCATGGCGCAGAGCGGGTTGAAGTTCATTGCCGTGGCGTGGAACACCAGGTTTCCGTGGCGGTCGCCCTTCCAGGCGTGCACCAGCCCGAAGTCCGGCGTCAACGATTCCTCCAGCACGTAGTCGACCCCGGCGAAGGAGCGGACCTCCTTTGGTGCCGATGCGATCGCAATCCCGCCCTCGGCGTCGTACTTCTGCGGCAGTCCGCCCTCGGACACCTGCGTGCCAACGCCCGCCTTGGTGTAGAAAGCCGGGATGCCGGCGCCGCCGGCGCGCAGTTTCTCGGCCAGGGTGCCCTGCGGGGTGAGCACCACCTCGAGTTCGCCGGCCAGGTACTGCCGCGCGAACTCCTTGTTCCCCCCTACGTAGGAGCTGATGGTGCGGCGGATGCGGCCGTCCCGGAGCAGGATGCCCAGGCCCCAGTCGTCCACACCGCAGTTGTTGCTGACGGTTTCCAGCTCCGCTGTTCCGGCCCGGTGCAGCGCGTCGATCAGGGTGACCGGGATGCCGCAGAGACCGAACCCGCCCACCGCCAGGGAGGCGCCGTCCGGTATGTCCGCGACAGCTTCGTCAGCGCTGGCAACAACCTTGTCAATCATCAGTGATCCTCTCAGGCCGGCTAACTCCGAAGTTACTACAGACCCGTTGCTACAGGCCCAGCTCGCGGGCGATCAGCATCAGCTGGACCTCCGTGGTGCCCTCCCCCACTTCAAGGATCTTGGAGTCGCGGTAGTGGCGTGCCACGGTGAACTCGTTGATGAAGCCATAGCCGCCGAATACCTGGGTGGCATCCCGCGCGTTGTCCATGGCTGCCTCGCCTGCGACCATCTTAGCGATGGCCGCCTGCGTCTTGAACGGCTTGCCGGCAAGCATGCGGAACGCCGCATCATAGTAGGCCAGGCGGGCGGTATGGGCCCGGGCTTCCATGCGCGCAATCTTGAACGAAATGGCCTGGTACTTCCCGATGTTCTGCCCGAAAGCGCTGCGTTCCCTGGCGTACTTGACCGACAGGTCCACGCAACCCTGGGCTGCACCGGTGGCCAGTGCCGCGATGGCGATGCGGCCCTCGTCCAGAATGGACAGGAAGTTGGCGTAGCCGCGCCCCTCCACCCCCAGCAGGTTGGCCTCCGGGACGCGGACATCCTTCAGGGTCAGCGGATGGGTGTCCGAGGCGTTCCAGCCCACCTTGTTGTAGGGCTTCTCCGCCTTGAAACCCGGGGTATCGGTGGGCACCAGGATGGTGGAGATTTCCTTTTGCAGTGTGCCGTCACCGCGGTCCTTTTGGCCAGTGACGGCGGTGACGGTGACAAGGCGCGTGATGTCCGTTCCGGAGTTGGTGATGAACTCCTTGTTCCCGTTGATCACCCACTCTGTCCTGTCGCCGGCAGTCTCCCGCCGGGCGTGGGTCTTGGTGCCGCCCGCGTCTGATCCTGCCTCAGGTTCGGTGAGGCCGAAGCCTGCGAGCGCCTGTCCCGACGCCAGCATGGGCAGCCACTCCTGCTTCTGCGCGTCCGTACCAAACCGGTAGATGGGCATGGCGCCCAGGGAAACCCCCGCTTCAAGGGTGATGGCCACGGACTGGTCCACCCGGCCCAACTGCTCCAGGGCGAGGGCCAGGGCGAAGTAGTCGCCGTCCATTCCGCCGAACTCCTCGGGGAAGGGCAGGCCGAACAGCCCCATCTCCCCCATCTGCTTCACCACCTCGTAGGGGAAGCTGTGCTCCTCGTCGTGCTTCGCGGAAACGGGTGCCACCACGGTGTCCGCGAAGTCCCGGACGGTGTCGCTGAGGTCCTGGTATTCCTCGCTGAGTTCAAACCCTGCCATGTCTAGGCTCCTTCGCCGTTGGGATCGTTAGGGGTGTTTGTATCTACCAGGGGATGGACCGTGGCCAGGACCTGGTCCGCCTTCACCAGGTCTCCGGGACGGATGCTCAGGTGTACCGTCCCCTCCAGGGGAGCCAGGAGCTGGTGCTCCATCTTCATGGCCTCCACCGAAACCAGCACCTGGCCGGTCTTCACCGTGTCCCCGTCGCTGACCGGGACGGACACCACGGTTCCCGGCATGGGTGAGCGCACCGCCGGATCGGCAGCGCCCTCCTCCCGCTGTATCGCCGCAAGGACCCGCTCAAGCCGCGCTTCGCGGGTCAGGACTTCCAGCCGGCAGGACCAGCCTTCATGGCCGAAGAAGAGCTCCGACGGAGCGCCGGGCAGCGGGTTGGTCCACGTGGGGCCCGCCGCTCCGGTGTAGACCGGGGCCAGCGAGTACTCCCTGGCCTCGCCGTCGAGCTCCAGCCGGAAGCTGCTCCGTGATACGAGGGACAGTGAGACGCGGCGCAGGGGCCCGCCGTCCACCTGGACGGATGCCTGGATCGGCTCAGAGGCCCGGGCCAGGCCCTCCGGCACCTCCATGCCGCTGACTGCCACGGTGGCCACGCCGCCGTCGGGCGTTCCGATGCTGATGCGCCGCGGCGCTGCCTGGCCCACCCGCCAACCGTCCTGCCGCTGCCAGGGGCCGGCCGGCGGGAGCGGTGTGTTTTGGCGTTCCAGCTCGGCCGCGTAGAGCGCGGCTGCCACGAATTCGAAGGCGCCTGCCCGGCGGAAAGCGAGTTCGGGCATCCTGCGCCCGATCAGGCCGGTGTCCAGCCGCCCGGCCCGGACGTCGCCGTCGTTAATCAGCAGGCGAAGGTACTCAACGTTCGTGTGCACGCCCAGGGCCGTGTATCCGGTGAGGGCCTCGTCCAGCGTATCCAGGGCGTCGGTCCGGTCCTTGCCCCAGGCGATGACCTTGGAGATCATCGGATCGTAACTGGACGAGAGCTCCAGTCCTTCGATCAGCGATGAGTCCACGCGGACCCTGCCCCGGGCGGCCACCACTTCGGTGCGCTCCAGCGCGCTGGGCCGCTGCCGCGGGCCGGGCAGCTCATGCAGCAGGAGCACCCTCCCTGTGGAGGGCAGGAAATTCCTTTCCGGCACCTCCGCGTAAACGCGCGCCTCCACGGCGTGGCCGTTAAGTTCGACGTCGGCCTGCCGGACGGTGAGTTCCGCGCCGGCGGCGATCCGCACCTGCCACTCGACGAGGTCGATACCGGTGACCATTTCGGTGACCGGGTGCTCCACCTGCAGCCTGGTATTCATCTCCATGAAGTAGAACTGCTCCGGTTCGTCGTCTGAGACGAGGAACTCGACGGTCCCGGCGCCGCTGTAATTGACGCTGCGGGCGGCATTGCAGGCGGCCTCGCCGATGCGGGCACGGAGGGCAGCACCGTCCGGGTGCGCTTCGAGCAAGGGCGACGGCGCCTCCTCGATGACCTTCTGGTGACGCCGCTGCAGCGAGCATTCACGCTCGCCCAAGTGGATGACGTTGCCGTGGGTGTCCGCCAGCACCTGCACCTCGATGTGCCGCGGAGTGGATACCAGGCGTTCCAGGAACAAGGTGTCGTCGCCGAAGGCGCTGGCGGCCACGCGCCGGGCGGTGGCCAATGCCGCAGGCAGATCCTCCGGGCGTTCCACCACGTGCATGCCCTTGCCGCCGCCGCCCGCGGAGGGCTTGATCAGCAGCGGAAACCCTACGGCGTCGGCTGCCTGTACCAGCTGCCCATCCGTCATGCCGGGCTCCGCCACGCCTGGCACCACGGGGACGCCGTAGCCCGCCACGTGGTTCTTGGAGCGGATCTTGTCCCCCATCATGTCCAGCGCTTCAACGCCGGGGCCGATGAAGGCGATGCCGGCCTGGTCCAGGGCGCGGGCGAAGTCGGCGTTCTCGCTCAGGAAGCCGTAGCCCGGATGCACAGCTTCCGCTCCGGCCGTGCGGCAGGCCTCGATGATGGCTTCGATCTTCAGGTAGCTCTCCGTGGCCGCGGCGGGGCCGATCCGCACGGCAGCGTCAGCTTCGCGCACGTGGCGCGCACCGGCGTCGGCATCGCTGTAAACGGCCACCGACCGGATTCCCAGCGCGCGGAGGGTGCGGATCACGCGGCAGGCGATCTCACCGCGGTTGGCCACCAGGACAGTGCTGAACAGGGGCCTGTTTGCAGTGGAGATACCGGCGAAGGAAGGAGTAGTCATGTGCGGGCTCACATCCTGAAGAGGCCGAAGGAGGTTTCCGGCAGCGGCGTGCGGGACACGACGTCCAACGCCAGCCCCAGCACGGTGCGGGTATCGGCTGGATCTATCACGCCGTCATCCCAGAGCCGCGCAGTGGAGTAATAGGGGCTGCCCTGGTCCTCGTACTGTTGGCGGATGGGCGCTTTGAAGGCCTCCTCGTCCTCGGCGGACCATTTCTGGCCCGCGGCCTCGAACTGGTCCCGCTTCACGGTGGCCAGCACGCTGGACGCCTGGTTGCCGCCCATGACCGAGATCCGGGCTGCCGGCCACATCCACAGGAACCGGGGTGAGTACGCGCGGCCGCACATGGAGTAGTTGCCGGCGCCGAAGGAGCCGCCGATGACCACCGTCAGCTTGGGCACCCGGGCGGTGGCCACGGCCGTGACCATCTTGGCGCCGTTCTTGGCGATGCCTCCTTGCTCCGAGTCCTTGCCCACCATGAAGCCGGAGATGTTCTGCAGGAAGACCAGCGGAATGCCGCGCTGGTCGCAGAGTTCGATGAAGTGCGCGCCTTTGAGGGATGACTCGCTGAAGAGCACGCCGTTGTTGGCCACGATGCCCACAGGGTGGCCGTGCAGCCTGGCGAAGCCGGTTACCAGGGTGGCGCCGTACTCCTTCTTGAATTCATGGAACCGGCTGCCGTCCACCAGCCGGGCGATCACCTCGTGGACGTCATACGGGGCGTTGACGTCCGTGGGCACGGCACCGTACAGCCCGTCAGGGTCTGCTGACGGTTCGACGGCGGCACTTACGTCCCACGCCGGCCGCGCCGGCGGCGGGAGGGTGGAGACGATGTCGCGGATGATCTGCAGCGCGTGTTCGTCGTTTTCGGCAAGGTGGTCCGTCACGCCCGAAATCCTTGAGTGGACGTCCCCGCCGCCAAGCTCTTCCGGAGTGACGATCTCTCCGATCGCGGCCTTTACCAGCGGCGGCCCGCCCAGGAAGATGGTGCCCTGGTTCCGGACGATGACCGTTTCGTCGCTCATGGCCGGCACGTAGGCGCCGCCGGCGGTGCAGGAACCCATGACCGAGGCGATCTGGGGAATCTTGGCCGCGGACAGCCGTGCCTGGTTGTAGAAGATACGCCCGAAATGCTCCTTGTCCGGAAACACCTCGTCCTGCTTGGGCAGGAACGCTCCGCCGGAATCCACCAGGTAGATGCAGGGCAGCCGGTTTTCGAGGGCGATCTCCTGGGCCCGCAGGTGCTTCTTGACGGTCAGCGGATAGTAGGTGCCGCCCTTGACCGTGGCGTCATTGGAGATGACCAGCACGTGGCGCCCATGGACCAGCCCGATGCCCGCGATGACGCCGGCGCCGGGGGCCTCGTTGTTGTACATCCCGTTCGCGGCCAGCGGGCCGATTTCGAGGAAGGGGCTGCCGTCGTCGAGCAGCTGGTCGATGCGCTCGCGGGGCAGGAGCTTTCCCCGGGCCACGTGGCGCTGCCTGGACTTCTCCGGGCCGCCCAGGGCTGCGTCCGCAAGCCTTTTCCGCAGGTCCGCCACCAGCTGCAGCTGTGCTTCGCGGTTTTCCACGAAGGCCCCGCTCGAGGGATCGAGCCGGCTGGCAATGGTCTCCATTGACGCATCCTGTTCATGTTCGGACCGGCGGGCGAAGCCAACTCGGTTAGTGCTGAGTAACTGAAATTCAGGTTAGTCTCGATTAACTGTGATGTCCAACACAGGGCTGCCTTGCTAGACTCACCGGGTCCGAGGAGGAATTGTGCCAAGCACCAACGCCGCGCCGGCTGGCGAGCGCAGCAGTCCAGCGCAGCCCAGCAGTACCCAACAGCGCGGCAGTACAACCCAGTCCAGCAGTACAACCCAGTCCAGCAGTACAACCCAGCGCAGCAGGGCAAAGGAGAACCGCCGCCGGGCGCTGCTGTCCGCTGCCGCTTCGCTGTTTGCCCTGCACGGCTTCAACCGGGTTTCCCTGGAAGACCTCGGTGCTGCCGCGGGCGTCAGCGGCCCGGCCGTATACCGCCATTTCCCGGGCAAGCAGGCGGTGCTGGCCGACCTGCTGGTCACCGTCAGCCAGGAACTGCTGGACGGCGGGCGCCGGGTGGTGGCGGCCAATGCGGACCCCCTGGCCGCGCTTCGGGGGCTGGTGGAGTTCCAGGTGGATTTTGCCCTGGGCAAGCCGGACGTGATCCGGGTCCAGGACCGGGACTTCAGCAGCCTGTCTGAACAGGACCAGGACGCGGTGCGGACCCTCCAGCGCAGTTACGTGGAGGTCTGGGTGGATGTCCTGGCGAGGCTCCATCCCGCAACCGACATTTCAGAGCTCCGGATGCGTGCCCATGCCACGTTTGGCCTGATCAACTCCACCCCCCATTCGGTCCGCAGCCACGGCCGGAAGGTGGCAGCCGGAACCGCCCGCCCGCTGCTCGAGAGCATGGCACTGGCCGCGTTGCTGGTTGACGCCTCCCCTGGCCCCCAGCACGAACGGCCTTGGACCGCTTAAGCGGTGCCGGGCAGCAACGCTCAAGCGGTCCAGGGCCGCCCCTGCAGGTAACCGCTGGATTTAGACCATGGTCAGGACCATGCCGGGATCGGCCAGGATGGCACCCACTCCTGCGAGGAACCGCGAGCCCTGTTCGCCATCCACCAGCCGGTGGTCAAAGGACAGGCTCAGGGTCATCACCTGGCGCAGGGCAATCTCGCCGCGATACTCCCACGGCATCTTCCGCACGGCCCCCAGGGCAAGGATCGCCGCTTCCCCGGGATTCAGAATGGGCGTGCCGGCGTCGATCCCGAAGACGCCGATATTGGTGATGGAGATGGTGCCTCCGGACAGGTCCGCGGGCGGGGTCTTGCCGGCGCGGGCGGTTTCCGCGAGCGCTGTCAGTGCTTCCGCCAACTGTGCCAGGGACAGAGAGTCCGCGTCCTTGATGTTGGGCACCGTGAGGCCCCTGGGGGTTGCAGCCGCTATGCCGAGGTTCACGTAGTCGAACGTGACAATCTCCTGGTTTTCCTCGTCCCAGCGCGAATTGAGCGACGGATTGTGCCGGAGGGCAACAAGCACTGCCTTCGCAGCGAGGGTCAGCGGAGTCAGCTTGCGGCCCGCGAATTCCCTGCTGTCCCGGAGCCTGGCCAGCAGTTCCATGGACGGAGTGACGTCGACAGTCAGGAATTCCGTGGCATGCGGCGCGGTGAACGCACTCTGCACCATGGCGGCAGCCGTGAGTTTCCGGACGCCCTTGATGGGGGTCCGGCTCTCCCGCCCGCCCGGCCGCGCGGCCGCCGTAGGAGCAGCTGCTTCGTGGCCCACGCCAGCGACTGCACCAACGCCAGCGGACGTGCCCTCCACGAAGTCCCGCACGTCCTCGCGGGTGATCAGCCCCTGGGGACCGGTCCCGGCGACATCCGCCAGGTCCACCCCGAGATCCTTCGCCAGCTTCCGGACCGGCGGCGTGGAACGGGGGCGGTCAGCAGCAACCCCGGCAGGCTTGCTTTGGACGGGACCGGTTTCGGCAGGCTCCACCACCAAGGGCCGGGTTTCGGCAGGACTGCTGTCGACTCGCCTGGATTCGGCAGGCCGGGCCGCCGGGAAGTTCCGCGGCCGCCGCGCGGGCCGGCTGGTGCTTTCGACGACGGCGCCGTACCCCACGAGGTTTGGTTCCCTCTTCGGCGGCCCGGACTCCGCCCCGGACGCAGCCTCGCCCGCTCCCTCCGAAGGTGCCGTCCCGGCGTCGTCCGCTACCTCGAACGAGACGATGGGCTTGCCCACCTCCACGACGGTACCCGGCTGTTCGTGCAGTTCCTTGATGACCCCGGCGAACGGGGACGGGAGCTCCACCACTGCCTTGGCCGTTTCAACCTCGGCAATCACCTGGTTCAGGCTGACGGTGTCGCCGACTCCCACCTTCCAGCTGAGGATCTCCGATTCGGTGAGTCCCTCGCCCAGGTCCGGTAACCGGAATTCCTTGATCATGGTGGCGCTCATCCTTCCAGCCCGCTGAGGGAGTTCGGCCGGCCAAGGGCGCGGTCCACGCCGTCGAGGATTCGGTCCAGGCCGGGCAGATGGTGCATTTCAAGTTTTGAGTAGGGGTAGGGAATGTCGAAACCGGTGACCCGGACCGGCGCGGCTTCCAGGTAGTAGAAGCACCGCTCGGTAATGCTCGCTGCCACCTCTGCGCCCAGGCCGCCCGACTGCCCGGCCTCGTGGGTGATGACCAGGCGCCCGGTACGGCGGACGGAGGCCACAACGGTGTCATAGTCCACCGGCGCCAGGGACCGAAGGTCGATGACCTCGATGGAAATCCCTTCGTCGGCGGCCGCGGAAGCGGCATCGAGCGCCGTCTTGACCAGCGGGCCGTAGGCCACCAGCGTGACGTCGCCGCCCTTGGCCAGCACGCGCGCCTGGCCCATGGGCACCGCGGCGTTGGGGTCAACGGCCTCGTCCACTTCGCCTTTGTCGTGGTACCGGCGCTTGGGTTCAAAGAAGAGTACGGGGTCGTCACAGGAAATTGCCTGCTGGATCACGGTGTACGCGTCCTGGGGGTCCGCAACCGTCACCACGCGAAGGCCGGACGTGTGGGTGAAGTAGGCCTCCGGCGATTCGGAATGGTGCTCGGGTGAGCCGATGCCTCCGCCGAACGGAACCCTGATGGTGATGGGCATCTTTACCGCTCCGCCGGTGCGGTAGTGGATCTTGGCCACCTGGCTGACGATCTGGTCGAACGCGGGGTACACAAAACCGTCGAACTGGATTTCCACCACCGGGCGGTAGCCGCGGTAGGCGAGGCCGACGGCGGTGCCCACAATGGCCGATTCCGCCAGCGGCGTATCAACCACCCGGTGCTTTCCGAAGTCCTTCTGCAGCCCGTCGGTCACACGGAACACGCCGCCGAGGGTGCCGATGTCCTCACCAAGGAGGACCACTTTGGGATCGTTCTCGAGGGACTTCCGCAGGCCGGCGTTGATGGCGCGGGCAAAGGTCATCTGGGTCATCAGCGTGCACCTTCTTCTGAAACGGCCCCTGCAGGATCACCGAAGGAGGCCAGGTAACGGGCGTAGTGGTCCTGCTGCCGGTCCAGCCAGGAATTGGGTGTGCTGTAGACGTGTTTGAAGACGTCCATGGGCTCCGGGTCCGGCATGGTGGTGCACCCCGTGCGGATCCCCCGCGCCACGGCGTCGGCCTTGTCCTTCACCTGCTGCTGCAATTCTTCGGTCAGCAGGCCCTTCCGGTCCAAAAGGGCGGCAATCCGGCTGATGGGGTCCTTGGCAGCCCAGTCCTCAAGTTCGTTGGCGTCGCGGTAGCGGGTGGGGTCATCCGCCGTGGTGTGCGGGCCCATCCGATAACTGACCGCCTCGATGAAGGTGGGGCCGCCGCCGCGCCGTGCCCGGTCCAGGGCCACCCGCGTTGCCGCCATAACGGCCAGGACGTCGTTACCGTCCACGCGCAGGCTGGGAATACCGAACCCGGCAGCCCGGTCCGCGAGGTGGATGTGGGACTGGAGCCGGACGGGCTCGGAGATTGCCCAGTGGTTGTTGGTGCAGAAAAACACCACGGGCACCTGGAAGCTCGCGGCAAACACCATGGCCTCGTTGACGTCGCCCTCGCTGGTGGCCCCGTCACCGAAATAGGTCATGGCCACCGAATCAGCGCCGTCGTTCTGGATGCCCATGGCGTAGCCGGTGGCGTGCAGCGTCTGGGCGCCAATGATGATCTGCGGGGTGGCCATGTTGACGGTGTAGGGGTCCCAGCCTGAGGAGGCATTCCCGCGCCACACCCGGACAAGGTCCGTCAGGTCCACTCCACGGCAGTAAGCCACCCCGTTCTCGCGGTAGCTTGAAAAAACAAAGTCATCGCTGCGCAGCGCCCGGCCCGAGCCGATCTGCGCTGCTTCCTGTCCCAGCAGCGGCGGCCACAGCCCGAGTTCTCCCTGCCGCTGCAGGGCGGTAGCTTCGACGTCGATCCGCCGGATGACGGTCATGTCCTCAAAAAGGGAACACAACTGCTCGTCGGTGATGTCCTTGACCCAGTAATCGAACTCCGGATGGCTGACCCGTTCCCCGGATGGGGTAACCAGTTGGACCAGGTCCCCTCCCTGACCATGGGGGTGCCCCGCGCTGGTGGAGGCGGCTGATCCGCCCTGGCCCGTTTCGTCTGTAGACACGATAGCCCGCAATCTTCTCACGTGGTTGACCCGCAGTTTTGGGACTTGTGGTCCCGCTGGCCGCTGGCCGCCCGGGCACCTTTGCCCCGGATATTTGTGACCCTACTCACAATGCTCAGGAGGTACAACCACCGGCGCGATCATTGAGCAAAATGCTCTGCGGGGCGGTGCTGGACCGTGCTAACGTTGCGCATTATGCAAGCCTTGGATGGCACCGATACCCGCCTGCTCTCTGTCCTGGCCCAGGACCCCCGAAAGACAGTGGTGGCGCTGGCCCAGAAGCTTGGCCTCTCCCGCAACACCGTGCAGGCGCGCATGGCGCAGCTGGAGAAGAGGCACGTCTTCCTGTCCTTCGAGCGGCGGATCAATCCGGCCGCGCTTGGCTACCCGCTGATGGCGTTCATTTCCGTCCACGTCCAGCAGCAGCGGCTCACCCAGCTGGCGAAGGAACTGGCCGATATCCCCGAGATCCTTGAGGGCTACGGCCTGACAGGTTCGGCGGACCTGCTGCTGCGGGTGGTTGCCTTGGACGCCGAAGACCTGTTCCGGATCAACGGGAAGATCCTGGCGTGCGCCGGCGTGGACAGGACAGACACGGCGCTGGCCATGGGAGAACTCATCCCTTTCCGCGTGCAGCCCCTGCTGGACCGCGGTTCCGAACGCGCCTAACAGGCTGTCCCGCGTCAACGGAAGTACGACGGCGGGAAGCGGGCTGGAGTACGACGCCGGCGGCCCGCGCTATAGGCTGGTGCCAGTTAACAGGCGGGGCCGGCACCACGATCCCCGCCACCAAGCGGTGCGAAGCACCACTTTTCCCGAAAGGCTCCATTTTGAGCGCTCCTCAGGAACCGTACCAGCCGGGCCACTCCAGCCTCGGGTCCCGGCAACTGCCGCAGCAGCCCCCCTTCGGTCAAGATTCGGAGCCCGCACCCTTCGGGCTTCCGGGACAGCCGCCGCCCAGGAGCCGGCGGAAACTGTGGATTATCCTGGCCAGCGTCGGGGGTGTCCTGCTGCTGGTGATCCTTGGGATCGTCATTCTGGTCAACATAGCGGGCAGCGCCACCAACCAGGCGCGAGGCCTGGCTGACGGGTTCACCCGGCTGGTCCTGGCCGGGGAGAACTCCCGGGCTTACGACGAGTACCTTGATCCGGCCCTGCAGGAACAGCTGTCCAAGGAGGCCTTCATTTCCGGCGTCGAGAGCCTGGAGATGGACAAGAACTGCACGCCGGACTACCGGGACCTCAAGGTGGGCACGGAGAACGGGATCAAGTCGGCAGACATTGCCGGACTCATCACCTGCGAAGGCAAAGTGGTGGACCTGGCCTACCGCTTCGAGGGAGCCGACGAGCTCAAGATGACCAACATCAAGCTGCGGCCCGCAGGCTAGCAGCGCCCGCAGACCTGCAGGGAACGGAAGAGCCTCCGCACCGGGAATGACGTTTCCGGTACGGAGGCTCTTCGCTGTTCAGTGGCCCACCAGCGGTTGCTGCAGGTCAGTGGCTGGTGGCCTTTTCGGCGCCGACCCCGGTGAGGGAGCGGACTTCCATTTCGGCCTGCTTGGCGGTGTCCTCGCGCTTCTTGTCGAGGACAGTTCCCAGCCAGCCCAGGAGGAACGCCAGCGGGATGGATACGATGCCGGGGTTGCTCAGCGGGAAGAGCGCGAAGTTCGCGTCCTTGATCATCGAGGTTGCTGCGCCGGAGACCACCGGCGAGAAGATGATCAGGACAATCGCCGAGCCCAGGCCGCCGTACATGCTCCAGACCGCGCCCTGCGTGGTGAACCTCCGCCAGAACAGGGAGTAGATGATGGTGGGCAGGTTGGCGGAGGCTGCCACGGCGAATGCGAGCGCCACAAGGAACGCCACGTTCTGTCCGTTGGCGAGGATGCCGCCCAGGATGGCCAGGACCCCGATGACCACAACGGTGCGCCGGGCCACTTTCACTTCCGTGTCGGCGTCGGCCTTGCCCTTGGCGATGACGCTGGCATAGATGTCATGGGCGAAGGAGGCGGCAGCGGTGATGGTCAGGCCGGCCACAACGGCGAGGATGGTGGCGAACGCCACGGCCGAGATGAAGCCCAGAAGCAGCGGCCCGCCCAGGTAGAAGGCCAGGAGCGGGGCAGCGGAGTTGACCTTGCCCGGGGCGGAGTTGATGGTTTCGGCGCCAACCAGGGCGGCTGCGCCATAGCCGAGGACCAGGGTGAAGAGGTAGAACAGGCCGATCAGCCAGATGGACCACACCACGGACTTGCGGGCTTCCTTGGCCGTGGGGACGGTGTAGAAGCGCATGAGCACGTGGGGCAGCGCGGCAGTGCCCAGCACCAGGGCCAGGCCAAGCGACATGAAGTCGAGCTTCGAGGTTTCCGTCTTGCCATACTGCAGGCCGGGGTTGAGGACGGCCGGGTTGTTGGCGGTCTCAACGGCTGCGCCGAGGAGGCTGGACAGGTTGAAGCCGTAGATGGCCAGGACCCACAGGGTCATCACGGCGGCACCGGCGATGAGGAGGATGGCCTTGATGATCTGCACCCAGGTGGTGCCCTTCATGCCGCCGATGAGGACGTACATGATCATCAGGGCGCCGACGACGATGATCACCAGGGCCTGGCCGCCCCAGTCGCTGATGCCGAGCAGCAGGGAGATGAGGCTTCCGGCGCCTGCCATCTGGGCGAGGAGGTAGAAGAAGCAGACGGCGAGGGTGGAGATGGCGGCGGCGATGCGGACCGGCCGCTGCTTCAGCCGGAAGGACAGGACATCAGCCATGGTGAACTTGCCGGTGTTGCGGAGGAGCTCTGCAACGAGGAGCAGTGCAACGAGCCAGGCCACCAGGAAGCCGATGGAGTACATAAAGCCGTCATAGCCGTTGATGGCGATGGCGCCGGTGATGCCCAGGAAGGAGGCGGCCGAGAGGTAGTCGCCGGCGATGGCGGTTCCGTTTTGGGAGCCTGTGAAGGAACGGCCGGCCGCGTAGTAGTCAGCCGCGGTCTTGTTGTTCCGGCTGGCGCGGAAGACAATCACCATGGTCACGGCAACAAAAAGGCCGAAGATGCCCATGTTCAGCAGCGTGGTGTCCTTGAGGGCGGCAACGTCCACCGCTGTAGCGATAGTGATCATTTGGTGGCTCCGCCTACTCGGTTTCCGTGCTTATCAAATTCGTGCCCTTCGATTTCGTCCCGGATCTCCTTGGCGATGGGGTCAAGCCGCTTGTTGGAGTAGTGGACGTACCAGCCAGTGATCGCGAACGTTGACACGAACTGGAGCAGGCCGAGGATCAGGCCAACGTTGATGTTGCCCCAGACCTTCGTGGACATAAAGCCCACGGCATAGTCGGCGAGCAGGACGTACGCGAAGTACCACAGCAGGAATGCTGCTGCCATGGGAAAGACAAAGCTGCGGTGACGCTTGCGCAGTTCCTTGAACTGCCCGGTCGACTGGACTTGCTCGAAGTCCACGGACGCCGCTGCGTCCGGAGTGTGGGCATCGTTACCCATCGTTCCTCCTCGTTGAGACTTGCCTGGACACACCAAACGGCAGTCCCGGGAATGGGGTACCGCAAATGTGACTGCAATCACTCTGCTGCGTGGGGGTCCCACATTCCAGACTTTCCCTGCCGGCGGTCGCTCAACGGTTGGGATGCTGCGACAAACGGCACCCGCGGCTACGCTGGGCACCATGCCGGACTCCCCCCTCCTGACTGCCGCGGCCGTGGCCGTCATCGCCATGGCCATCGCCGTCGTCGTCGGCGTGGGACTCAAGGTGCTCCGCTCCTTCCGGGACCTGGGGACCGACGCCGAGCGGGCCACCTACCACACGCTGCACGCCGCCTCCCAGGCGGGCCAGCACCTCCGCCGCGGGCTCAACCCCGCCGGCGCCGCCAAGGCCAGCCGCCAGTTGCGCGGCCTCCTGGGCTGCGACGCATTGGCGATCATGGACACCTCCGGCGTGCTGGCCTGGGACGGTGCGGGTGAGGACCTGAAACCCCGGATGATGGACCTTGCTGCCGGTGTCCTGGCGAACGGCCGGACAGCCGTGCTCCCCGCCGGGGACGCCGGCCCCGCAACAGACACTACCGGGGGTCCGCTCGCTGCTGTGATCGCTCCGGTGCGGGCCGGCACCCGGGTGGTGGGCGCCGTCGCTGCCTTCGCCCCGACCGCGGGTGCGGGGCTTGTCCGGGCCACCAGCGAAGTGGCGGACTGGGTGGCTGTACAGGTGGAACTCGCGGAGCTGGACGCGTCCCGCACCCAGTTGATGGAGGCCGAGGTGCGGGCGCTGCGCGCCCAGATCAGCCCCCATTTCATCTACAACTCACTGAACGCCATCGCATCGTTCATCAACACGGACCCGGCACGCGCCAGGGAGCTTGTGGTGGAGTTCGCCGACTTCACCCGCTACTCCTTCCGGCGGCATGGCGACTTCACCACGCTCGCCGAGGAGCTCCGCTGCATCGACCGGTACCTGCTCCTGGAGCGGGCCAGGTTCGGCGAGCGCGTCCAGGTGAGCCTCCGCGTGGCGCCGGAGGTGCTCAGCACCGTCATCCCGTTCCTGAGCCTGCAGCCGCTGGTGGAGAACGCCGTCCGGCACGGGCTCGAAGCCAAGGAAGGGCCCGGGCACATCAGCATCACGGCCAACGACGCCGGCGCCTTCGCCGAGGTGACCATCGAGGACGACGGCGTCGGCATGGACCCCGGCCAGCTCCAGTCCATGCTGGCCGGGCACACCGACGGCGACCATGTAGGCCTGCGGAACGTCGATGCCCGGCTCCGCCAGGTCTACGGCAACGACCATGGGCTGGTGATCGAAACCGCTCCCGGAGAAGGAACCCTGATCACCATGCGGGTCCCCAAGTCGCAGCCGGGCCACGATGCGTGACCCTGCCCGGACTGCGCCCGGTGCTTTACGCAGGCTCCGGAAAGCTACCCTTGGAGCATGATTAACGTCCTCGTCGTTGATGATGAGCTGCCCGCCGTTGAGGAACTGGCGTTCCTGCTGGGCAGGGACGACCGCGTGGGAACGGTCCTCCGGGCCACCTCCGGCAGCGAAGCCCTCCACGCACTCTCCTCCGCCCCGGTCGACGCCGTCTTCCTGGACATCCACATGCCCGCGATGTCCGGCCTGGACATTGCGCGCGCCATCGCAGGGAGCAGCCGGCCGCCCGCCGTGGTGTTCGTGACGGCGGACGAGGACCACGCGCTGGACGCTTTCGAACTCGCCGCGGTGGATTACCTGCTCAAGCCGGTGCGGGCGGAGCGCCTGGCCCGCTGCGTGGGGCGAATCAGCGAACTGCGCGACGGCGGCGCCGCCCCGGAGATGATCACGGTTGACCAGGGCGGGACCACCCGGATGATCAGGCGCGACGACGTCACGTACGTCCAGGCGCAGGGCGACTATGCGCGCCTCCACACCGCCGAGGCCAGCTACCTGATCAGGGTTCCGCTGGCTGACCTTGAGCAGCAGTGGGCTGACGCAGGATTCATCCGGACGCACCGCTCCTACCTGGTGGCCCTGAAACACGTGACCTCCATGAAGCTTGCCGCCGACGGTCCCAGCGTCACGGTGGCGGGCGCGGGGCTGCCCATCAGCAGGCGCCACCTGCCCCTGGTGCGGGAGAAGCTCGAGGCCACCCGGATCAGGCCCATTGCATGACCAGGGTGCGGGTAACGGCGCCGCGGACTGCGGTGCGTCCGGCGAAGGAGACGCGGGAAGCCGCCCAGGATTCCGAAGTCGGCCAGGTTTTTGTGAGGTCCCTCATCCGGTCCCAGCTGCGGCTGGCGCTGGTGGTGGCCGGGGGGTTCCTGGTGATCCTTGGCGCGTTTCCGCTGCTGCTCACCGCGGTCCCGGGGCTGGCTGAAACCCGGGTGGCCGGCATTCCGTTCGCCTGGCTGCTGCTGGGGGCAGGCATCTACCCGGTTATTGGGCTGAGCGCCTGGCTGTACATCCGGACGGCCGCGCGCAACGAGGCCCGGTACCGGGACCTGGCCGAGGACCAGTGAGGCAGGCGTGAACCCTGGCATTGCCGTCGCTGCCCTGCTGGGCGTCTCCCTGGCCACCGCCGTGATCGGCTTCTACGGCCTCCGCATTTCGCGGACCACGGGTGATTTCTACGTCGCGTCCCGCACCGTCCGGCCATGGTGGAATGCGTCCGCGATCGGCGGCGAATACCTGTCGGCCGCCAGCTTCCTGGGTGTCGCCGGGCTCATCCTGCTGTCCGGAACCGATGCACTATGGTTTCCGGTGGGGTACACGGCAGGCTACCTCATGCTGCTGCTCTTCGTGGCGGCCCCGCTGCGGCGGTCGGGTGCCTACACGATCCCCGACTTCACCGAGGCAAGGCTTGACTCGCGGCCGGTCCGGAAAGTCACCAGCCTGGTGGTGGTCTTGGTGGGCTGGCTGTACATCGTGCCCCAGCTCCACGGCGCCGCGCTCACCATCCGCATCACCACGGGGCTGCCGTCCTGGGTTGGGTCCGTTGCAGTAGTGATTGTCGTCTGCCTCACTGTGGTGGCCGGCGGCATGCGCTCCATCACGTTCGTCCAGGCGTTCCAGTACTGGCTCAAGCTCACAGCGCTGGCCGTGCCCATCCTGTTCATCATCTTCGTGCTCGCGGGCAACGGGGCCCCTGCGCTGGCGGCACCTGCGGTCAACCCCACCGGCGTGCCCCCTGCCGGGCTCTACCAGAACGTGTCGCTGCTGGTGGCCCTGCTTTTTGGAACCCTGGGGCTGCCGCACGTGCTGGTCCGGTTCTACACCAACCCGGACGGCCAGTCCGCCCGCCGCACCACGCTGATCGTCCTGGGCCTGCTGTCCGTCTTCTACCTGTTTCCCACCGCCTACGGGCTCGTGGGGCGGATGTTCGCGCCCGGCCTGGCCCGGGCCGGGCAGGCCGATGCCATGGTGCTGCTGCTGCCGGGGGAACTGGTGGGCGGGACGGCGGGAGACCTGCTGTCCGCGCTGGTGGTGGCGGGAGCGTTCGCAGCGTTCCTTTCCACTACCTCCGGGCTGGTGGTTTCCCTGGCTGGCGTCATCAGCCAGGATGTCCTGGGCGCGGGCGTGGGCAGTTTCCGGCTGGCCGCCGTCATTTCCGCCGTTGTCCCCCTGGGCTTTGCGTTCATGACCGACTCGTTCGCCCTGGCCGGGAGCGTCGGGCTGGTCTTCGCCTTCACGGCTTCCACCGTGTGCCCGGTGCTGCTGCTGGGGATCTGGTGGCGGGGGCTTACGGACGCCGGCGCCATCGCCGGCATGCTGACCGGCGGGGCCCTGTGCGGCGGGGCAATGATCGTGGGCGCCCTGGCCGGGGCAGCCAACACGCCGGGCTGGCTCGCCCAGCCGGCAGCGTGGACTGTGCCCACAGCCTTCGCGGTGATGGTCATCGTGTCCCGTGCAACGGTGCGGCGGATTCCGGGAACCATGGCCAGGGTGATGACCCGGCTGCACACGCCGGAGCGCCCGCTCGCCACCGAACGCTGAGCTCCGCTCCCCTGCCGGCGGACAACGGAGCCATGTCCGCGGGCGGCTGTGCGGCGTCAGTCGATCGCAGCCATCAGCTCGACCACGCGGTCCAGGAACGCGTCCACCTGCGATTCCTCGTACCCGTCCCTGCCCACGGCAGGGCGGAACACTGCCCGGCGCACACTGTCCACGCTGAGCGGCTTGTCCTGCTCAAGGTAGGCAATCAGCTCGCGGCACAGCCGGTCGACGTCGGCCGTGTTGTAACTGCGCGCCTTCTTCTTGGTGGGACGGCGGAAGCGGTCGCCATCAGGGCGGTGCAGGCGCCCGCGGAGGATGCCGGAGAGGTTCCCGATCTCGCGCAGCCAGGCCTCTTCCCCGCGGGCTGCGATCAGTTCGTCCCGCTCCCGCCGGGCGAAGGCGTCCTCGAGCCGGTCCAGCGCGGCATCCACCACCGTGGCCGAATACCCGCCTTTGACGGGGTCGAAGGAGACAGCCCTGACATCTGAACTGTTGACGGGCTGGGCCGCGGATTCCGGAGTCTCCAGTGACACCCTGGCACGTTGCAGGAACTGGTCCACCTGTTTGGCGTTGTAGCCATACTCACCGCGCTGCACGCGCTCAAAGGACGCAGGGATCTGCCGATGAAAGTCCAATGCCACTTTTGCTTCCTTCAATGCTCTTCAGCCGTAGTACTTCCGCACCAGCTTATTTGTGCTGGGGGTGGTCCGCCTTTCAGGCGGCGTTTGTGTCAGGCACCGGCCACCAGTCCGTAAAGGACAAAGGCTGCCGGCGATGCAAAGACGATCGAGTCAAGCCTGTCCATGACTCCGCCGTGCCCTGGCAGGATGCTGCTCATGTCCTTGATGCCCAGTTCGCGCTTGACCATGGATTCAGCGAGGTCCCCTGCCGTAGAAGCGGCAACCAGGCCAACCGCCAGGACAATGCCCACCCACCACGGCTTGTCGAGCACGAACAGGCAGGCAAGGATGCCGATGAGCATGGCCCCGCCGATGGATCCCGCGAATCCTTCCCAGGACTTCTTGGGGCTGATCTTGGGCGCCATCGGGTGCTTGCCCAGGGACGCCCCCACAAGGTAGCCGAAGGTGTCGTTGGAGACCACCAGCAGGAGCATCACCGCCACCTGCCAGGCGCCCTGCGGGATTATTCCGCCCGGCCACAGCCCCAGCGGCGTTACACCGCCCGCGGCGTGCAGGGGCAGGACGGCGAAGCTGATGAAGAACGGCACCCAGCCCAGGGTGAAGACGCCCGCGAAGATACTGTTGGCCGAGCCGGCGGCACTCTCGATGGACCGCCACAGCAGGACGGCCACCGAGCTCATCAGCATGGCAAACAGGAGGCTTTCAATGCCCCCGAGGTACGCGGCGAACGGCATGGCCACTGTGCCGGTCATCACCGGCACGATGGGCATCCTGGTCCCGTTGGCCTCCAGGGCGCGGTAGATCTCCCACACCCCGAAGATGGCAAAGGTGGTGGTTACCGCAACGAAGCCGAGCGGGAGCAGCAGCAGGCCGCCCAGCACGGCAAACAACATGGCCAAACCCACCACGACGGCGGCCGGAAGGTTGCGTCCGGCCTTTGGCGTCGGGTTGCTCCTGGGCTGCTTCCCCCGTGTGCGCGCCCTTGCTGCCGGGGCCTGATCTGCCTGGCCCATCAGACTTCGAGCAGCTCTGCTTCCTTGCGCTTGAGCAGCTCATCGATGCCGTCAACGTGGGCCTTGGTGAGGCTGTCGAGCTCCTTCTCGGCGCGGGTGCCCTCGTCCTCCCCGGCCTCGCCGTCCTTGACCAGCCTGTCCAGGGTTTCCTTGGCCTTGCGGCGGATGTTGCGGATGGACACCTTGGCGTCCTCGCCCTTGGTCTTGACGATCTTGACGTATTCCTTGCGGCGTTCCTTCGTCAGCTCCGGGATGGTGATCCGGATGACGTTGCCGTCGTTGGAGGGGTTGGCGCCCACCTCGGAATCGCTGAGGGCCCGCTCAATGTCGCGCAGGGCGGTCTTGTCGAACGGGGTGATGAGGATGGTCCGGGCGTCCGGGATGGCGAAGGATGCCAGCTGCTGCAGCGGGGTGGGCGAGCCGTAGTACTCCACCAGGACCTTGTTGTACAGGCCCGGGTTGGCGCGGCCGGTGCGGACGGAAGCGAAGTCTTCCTTGGCTACCTCTACTGCCTTGTCCATCTTTTCTTCGGCCTCGAGCAAGGTTTCTTCGATCACGGTCTCTCCTGAAGGGTCCGGTGCAGTCCGGGTACCCGGGTCCCTGCACACAACATGGTTCTCTGTTGCTGTCCGTCCCCGCCACTACAAGCGCGGACGGAACTGTCCTGAAATCATCCTAGCCGCAGCTAGGTGGTGACCAGCGTGCCCAGCTTTTCGCCGAGGATGGCCCGGGTGACGTTCCCTTCGCCTTCCATGCCGAACACCACCATGGAAAGGTTGTTGTCCTTGCACATGGTCATGGCCGTCTGGTCCATGACGCGGATGTCGCGGCGGAGCGCGTCATCGTAGCTGAGGGTTTCCAGCCGCTCGGCTGTGGGGTCCTTCTTGGGGTCCGCCGTGTAGACGGCGTCCACGCCGCTCTTGGCCATCAGGACGACGTCGGCGTGGACCTCCAGGGCCCGCTGCGCCGCGACGGTGTCCGTAGAGAAGTACGGCAGCCCGGCGCCCGCACCGAAAATGACCACGCGTCCCTTTTCCATGTGGCGGATGGCACGGCGGGGAATGTAGGCCTCGGCCACCTGGCCCATGGTGATGGCGCTCTGGACGCGGGTTTCGACGCCGGCCTGTTCCAGGAAGTCCTGGAGGGCCAGGCAGTTCATCACGGTGCCGAGCATGCCCATGTAGTCGGCGCGGGAGCGGTCCATGCCGCTCTGGGAAAGTTCGGCGCCGCGGAAGAAGTTGCCACCGCCAACCACGATGGCCACCTCCACCTGCGGGACGGCTGCGGCGATCTGCTTGGCGACATCGCGGACGGTCTCAGGGTCAACGCCCAGCTTCCCGCCGCCGAAGACCTCACCGGAGAGCTTCAGGAGGACCCGGCGTCGACTTTTCTCTGGCTGGATTACAGTGTTGACGGCTTCCATGATGCCTTCCTGTTGGTGAACTCTAAAAAGGTTATCCTGCTGCGCGGCCAAAGGTCCCATACGGGACGTCCCCCGCGCATGCAAAAGGGGCGGCCACCGAAGTGGCCACCCCCTTGCTGTTTCGGCTAGGAGCCGACGCGGAAACGCGTGAACGCGGTTCCCTTGACACCGGCCTCGGTGAGGACCTGTGCCACGGACTTCTTGGCGTCCTTGGCGAATGCCTGGTCAACCAGGACCTCACCCTTGTAGAAGCCGGTAACGCGGCCTTCCACGATCTTGGTGAGGGCGGCTTCGGGCTTGCCCTCGGCCTTGGCGGTCTCTTCGGCGATGCGGCGCTCGGACTCGACCAGGTCGGACGGAACGTCCTCGCGGGTCAGGTAGTTCGGGGCCATGGCAGCAATGTGGACTGCGACATCGTGGGCGGCGGTGGCAGCAGCTTCGCCTTCACCGTCAACAGCGAACAGCACGCCAACCTGGGCCGGCAGGTCCTTGGAGGTCTTGTGCAGGTAAGCGTCGACCGTTGCACCCTCGATGCGGGAGATGCGGCGGACAACAACCTTCTCGCCCAGGACAGCGCCTTCTTCGACGACGACCTCGGAGAGGGGCTTGCCGTCAACATCGGTGGCGAGCAGGGTCTCGAGGTCGGCTGCGCCGGACTCGACGGCAACGGCCAGGACCTTGTCGGCCAGCTGGATGAACTTGTCAGCCTTGGCGACGAAGTCGGTCTCGCAGTTGACCTCGATCATGACGCCGACGCCGTTGCTGACCTTTGCGGCCACCAGGCCTTCAGCGGTGGAGCGGCCCTCACGCTTGGTAGCGCCCTTGAGGCCCTTGATGCGGATGATCTCGATGGCCTTCTCGGCGTCGCCGTTGGCCTCGTCAAGAGCCTTCTTGACGTCCATCATGCCGGCGCCGGTGCGCTCGCGCAGGGCCTTGATGTCCGCGGCAGTGTAGTTCGCCATGTGAACCCCTCTGTCTAGAAATTTGTTGTGGTGTACGGACCGACAGGACGGCAGCCCGTGGTGGGCCGCCATCCTGTCAGCAGCTCCGGCAACCGCATGACGGCGCCGGAGAATCCGGATTTACTTGTGTTACTTGGCTTCTTCGGAAGGAGCAGCAGCTTCCTCCGCCGGAGCAGCAGCTTCTTCTGCGGGAGCAGCAGCAGCTTCTTCTGCCGGAGCAGCAGCTTCAGCCTTGCTGCCTTCAAGGAGCTCGCGCTCCCACTCGGCCAGCGGCTCTTCCGGAGCTTCGGTAGCGCCCGTGCCACGGTTGTTGCGCGCGATGAGGCCTTCGGCAACGGCGTCTGCAACAACGCGGGTGAGGAGGTTGACGGAGCGGATAGCGTCGTCGTTACCCGGAATCGGGAAGTCGACCTCGTCCGGATCGCAGTTGGTGTCCAGGATGGCGACAACCGGGATGTTCAGCTTCTTGGCCTCGTCAACGGCGAGGTGTTCCTTCTTGGTGTCCACGATCCAGAGCACGGACGGTGCCTTGGTCAGGTTGCGGATACCGCCGAGGTTGGACTCCAGCTTGGTGAGTTCGCGCTTGAGGAGCAGCAGCTCCTTCTTGGTGTAGGCGGAACCGGCGACGTCGTCGAAGTCGATCTCTTCGAGTTCCTTCATGCGCTGGATGCGCTTGGCGACCGTCTGGAAGTTGGTCAGCATACCGCCGAGCCAACGCTGGTTGACGTAGGGCTGGCCAACGCGGGTAGCCTGCTCGGCAATCGCTTCCTGGGCCTGCTTCTTGGTGCCGACGAAGAGGACGGTGCCGCCGTGTGCAACGGTGGCCTTCACGAACTCGTAGGCGCGGTCGATGTAGGACAGCGACTGCTGAAGGTCGATGATGTAGATGCCGTTGCGCTCCGTGAAGATGAAGCGCTTCATCTTCGGGTTCCAACGGCGGGTCTGGTGTCCAAAGTGGACGCCGCTGTCAAGCAGCTGGCGCATAGTTACGACGGGCATGCCGACGCTCCTTCCGGCAGGTCATTCATGAGAGAGCCCGGAGGCTTCTTACCCTGCCACTAGTTGACGGTTGATTAGCGTGGCCCGGACGGGCCGTGCTCCTGGCATCCATCAGGCTTCCCATCAGGACCGGGGTCCTGACCGCAAGAGGCCTGATCCGCCGCCAGCGAGGCCTGGGCGTCGCTTCTGGAGGGCTGGATGCGCGTAGTCAGCCGCCGCTCCCCCACACTCCTGAATGAGATGTGCCGACGCCGCCCGGACAGGACCATGTAACCCTTGGAAGAACCATTGGATAGTCGCTGGACGGAAAGCGTTGAGGGCGCAGCAAACTGCTCCATCAAGTGTACTACAGGCGACCTCGGCCAGAGGACACTGACCAGGACAGGAACGACGCCGCCACGCGCCTTATCCACATAGCCGCGGCTTGCACTCGCGGCACCATTTGGGGCGGGCGCAGGCTGGTGGCATGAGACCATCCTTGCTGCTCGCGGCGTTCCTCCTGATGCCCGCCTCGCTGGCCCCGGCCGGGGAACCCCTCGCCCCGGCACCTGCCCAGGCTGCGCCCCTGGCAGCCGTGGGCGACGCAACGCCGGCAGCCACGCCAGGTGTGGCCAAACCCTCCTGGCAATGGCCCCTCGCTCCACGCCCCCGGGTGTTGCGGGATTTTGATCCGCCACCCAAGCCCTGGCTGAGTGGCCACCGGGGCGTGGACCTTGGGACAGCGTCCGACGGCGCGCACGTTGCCTCGCCGGCCGCGGGCACCGTCAGCTTCGTCGGAGTGGTGGTGGACCGGCCCGTCATCACCATCGACCACGGCAATGGCCTGCGGAGCAGCTTTGAACCCGTTGAGAGCACTCTCGCTGCCGGCAGCACGGTAGCAGCCGGGCAGCTCATCGGCTCCGTCATTCCCGGGCATTGCCCTGCCGAATCCTGTGTCCACTGGGGCGTGCGCCGCGGCGATGACTACGTCAATCCGCTGCAGTTTGTCATGGACCTCCGGCCGTCCATCCTGCTGCCGCTCGGAGCACCGCCTTAGCCCCCGGTCCGCGGGCGCCAGGCCGGCCGGACTGGCTAGACGATCGCAGAGATGCCGGTGATGGCGCGACCCGTCACCAAGGTGTTGATCTCGTGGGTGCCTTCATAGGAGTAGATAGCTTCGGCGTCGGCGAAGATCTTCGCCATCTCGAAGTCCGTCACAATGCCGTTGCCGCCCAGGAGGCTCCTGCCGATGGCTACGCTTTCGCGCATCCGCGCGGTAGTGAACGCCTTGGCCAGGGCCGACTGTTCGTCCTTTGCCAAGCCTGCGTCCTCCAGCTGCGACAGCCTCACCATCATGCCCATGGAGCTGACGGCGTTGCCCAGGATCTGCACCAGCTGGCTTTGGACCAGCTGGAAGGACGCGAGGGGCCTGCCGAACTGGTGGCGTTCCACGGCATAGCGCCGGGCAACGTCGAAGGTTGCCAGCTGCTGGCCCACCGCCTGCCAGGCGACGCCGAGGCGGGTCACTTTGAGTACCTTGTTGGTGTCGCGGAAGCTGTTGGCGTGGGCGAGCTTGAAGAAGTCCGGGACCACAACGCCATCCAGGGTGATGTCGGCATTCTGGACGGTGCGCAGGGAGATCTTGTTCTCGATTTTGGCGGCACTGAAGCCCTCCAGCGTGGTGTCCACCAGGAAGCCCTTGACCTGGTTGTCGTCAACGTCCCTTGCGTAGATGACCACCCAGTCGGAGAACGTTGCGTTGCCGATCCAGCGCTTTGCTCCATTGAGGATCCAGTTGCCGCCCTCCCGGCGGGCGGTGGTGCGGGTGCCGCCGGCCACGTCGCTGCCGCCCAGGGGTTCGGTCAGCCCGAAGGCGCCAATCTTCTTCAGGGCATAGACGTCCGGAAGCCAGGCGTCCTTCTGCTCCTGTGAAGCCAGCGCCTCAATGGAGCCGGTGAAGAGGCCGTCGTGGACGCCCATGAACGTCGAAATGGAGGTGTCGGCCCGGGTCACTTCGGCGTGCATCAGGCCGGCAAAAAGGTTGGAGTGCCCCTGCCGCCTTACCGGACTGACAAGGTCGATCTCCGCAAGTTTCGGAATGAGGTCCATGGGGAACTCACCGCGGTTCCAGCAGTCCACGGCGATGGGCTTAACCTCCCGCGCCAGGAACTCCCGGACCTCCGCCAACCGGTCCTGTTCCTTTCCGGTGAGCAGTTGCTCGAAGGCGAAAAAGTCGCCGTCGGCGTAGGGAAGGTCGTGGATGGTTTGGGATGTGTTGGACATGGTTTCCTCACAACGATCACAACAGTCGGCAGGATCTTCGGGTTAAACCCGGCAGACCCACTATGTTACTGGTGAGTAACTTACCGCAAGTTTTTCTTTGCCGCAATGGCTGGCCTGGCGGCTTGGGCGCGCAGGGGTTGATCCCGATGCATGAATCGTGCGGGGAAGTTCTGTAACGTCTGAGCGCAACGGAGCAAATACTTCACTTGGGGGAAATGTCATGGTTGATCCGCGCCGCGAGGCCGTCCTGATCCGGCGCCGGGACCAGTCAGGCGTTGAGGACAAGACCCCGGAAGTGCTGGACTACAGGGTCGACGGGGACGCTGTCCACGTCACCTTCCGAACGGCCGGCGGGCCCCGCGCGTACAGGTACTCCGCGAGGAATGTCATGGTTCTCCGCGACCCGGTCAGCACAACCATTGACGACAGGACCCGTATCAGCTTCGGCGGCCGGGCCATCCATGGGGTTACCGACCTGTTGTGTTTCCGCGGCCCGGGCGGGGCATGGTGGCGGGCTTTCACTTCAGGCAGTGAGGGCGAAAGCTACAGGACATGCCGTGAGGAAGAAATCAGCATTGAACGCAGTCCTGACACTGGGACCGAAGCATCCGACGTCCTGGGTTACTGGCACAGTGTGGTCTCCCATTTGGCCCAGGACGACCCACTGCGCAGGCCTTATGCGAACTTTCGAGCCGTCCCGCGGGAAAGCGTCCTCGATCTTTATCTTCGCGGTCATTCTCCTGACCCGGAACCGGAACTGGACGGGTATATTTTCCCCTTCTCGTCAAACCTCAGCCAGCGGGAAGCTCTCAGAAAGGGGCTGGCCCACCGGATTTCAGTAATCGACGGACCGCCTGGCACGGGAAAGACGCAAACGATACTCAACATGGTGGCAAACATCGTCCGCCTCCCCGGGAAAAGTGTGGCCATTGTGTCTTCCAACAATGCTGCGGTCGAAAACGTTCGTGACAAATTGGCCAAAGAGGGCTTCGGGCACGTCGTTGCAGACCTGAGGCGAAACGACCTCAAACGTGATTTCTTCGAGAATAAACACGTCGAGAATATGGAAATGCAACGCAGGCTGGGAGCTTCACCTGTGGCCGCGCCAGAGGCCAGCAGGATTTGGCGGCTTGACGCGCGCCTGCAGGAGCTGCAGGCGGTGGCCAGGGAACTGGCAGGCAAGCGGCAAGAACTGGATGCCTTCAGGCTCGAACAGCGGCATTTCAGCCGCCACGTCGCCAATCACGATCCGGCTTTCCTGCCGGCTTTGCCCCTCCTGCAGGGGCCCTCAGGCCGGATCCTTGAATTCCTGGCGGAGGCAGCGTGCATTCCAGCAAACGAGCGCCCCCTGCGCCGGCTTTTCCGCCGGATCAGGAGCCGTTTCCGATACGGATCAACCCGGAACATAGATTCCGGTGACACGGACGTAGTCATGCGCCTTCAGGCTGCCTACTACGACACCAGGATCGCGGAGTTGGAAAAGCAGATTGAGCAGGCCGCCGCACATCTCGCCGGGGACGATTTTCCTGCTCTCGAAGCCGAACTGCGGCAGCTGTCCCAGCAGTCGCTGAAGGCGGACTTGTACCAGCGCTACGCGGGCGTTCAGCCACAAAACTACACAGACGGCTCTTACCTCCGGCAGTTCACATCATTTATCACCGGCTACCCAGTGGTCTTGAGCACATGCCATTCCTTGCGGCGGAGCGTCCCTCCCGGATACTTGTTCGATTACCTGATCATCGATGAGGCTTCCCAAGTAGACCTGTTGGCCGCGGGCCTCGCACTTTCCTCTGCCAGGAACGTGATCGTCGTCGGCGACCTTCGCCAGCTTCAGCACATCGCCGTCCAGGGAGCCGCCAAACGCGCCGGACCAGCACCGGCGCCCAGCTACGACTACGGCCGTCACAACATACTGTCTTCCATCATCGAACGCTTCGGTGCGGATGTTCCCCGGACCATGCTTCGCGAACACTACCGTTGCGATCCTGCGATCATCGATTTCTGCAACAGGAAGTTTTACGGTGGGCAGCTCATTCCCTACACAGTGGGTGACCCGCAAGGTACCGCCCTTGCAGTAGTACGGACAGCGCCCGGCAACCACATGCGGCAACACCTGGGAGGAGGACGGACCAACCAGCGCGAAGCCGACGTCATTGCGAAGGACGTACTTGAACGCTTCTGCTCGGGCACCCGGCACGAAGACATCGGCGTGGTCACGCCGTACCGCCGGCAAGTGGACAAGGTGGCGGAGGCCCTGCTCAACAGCATCCAGGCCGACACAGTTCACAAGTTCCAAGGCCGTGAAAAGGAGATCATCATCATGAGCACGGTCCTGGATGAGACCAGGGACGGGAACTTTGGCGTTGATTTCGTGGATAACCCGCAGATGGTCAACGTGGCGGTGTCCCGGGCGATCAAACGCTTTGTCCTGGTGACCAACCATGACATGCTGCCGGCCAGCCGCCATCTCCGGGACTTGGTGGAGTTCATCCGCTATCACAATCCCGACGAGGGCATCTCCGACAGCGGAGTCCTTTCAGTTTTCGACCTCCTTTACACGGAATATTCAGCAGTGCTGCAGCCCTTGGCATCACGAATGCAGACACCGTCAAAGTTTGCTTCGGAAAACATCATCTGGACAGTGCTATTGGAGATACTGGCGGAGGAGATGTTCAAGGACTTGTCTGTTGCCCGGGAGGTCCTCTTGCGAAACCTGCTGCCTGGCTTGTCACGGCTCACCACTCCACAGGCCGCCTATGTGCGGAACGGCGCCAGATTTGACTTCCTGATATACAGCCGCATCACCAACAGACCGGTCCTGGCCCTAGAGGTTGACGGATTTGCCTTCCATGAAAATGACGGAAGACAAAAAGCAAGGGACAGCCTTAAGGACGGGATCTGCCGGACACACGGAATCCAGCTGCTGCGGCTTCCGACCACCGGGAGTGGGGAGCTGCACCTGATTCGCCAGGAACTCCGGGCTGCACAGCTCACACAGCACCGCCCTGATGGACGTGGCTCTCTCCGTCCCGCCCCAGGGCGGGTATCCGAGCCCTCATCGACGTAAGTGATCCTGTCTGAGGGCCGGAAGAGAAAAGTAGGGCTACTCGGACTTGAACCGAGGACCTTAGGATTATGAGTCCCGCGCTCTAACCAGCTGAGCTATAGCCCCTAGCGCCCCGGACCTCCCGTGATACGCGCACGGTGGCAGGGCAAAAACACTCTAGCAAACCCCGGAAAGCGTTCAGACCACTTTGTCCTCGAACCGCGCGCCCCGGTACAGGTCCTCAAAGGTCTGCAGCGTTCCCTGGATGCTGTGTGGCTCCACCATCTGCCGGCTGGCTTGGCCCATGGCGGCGCGCTCAGCGGCAGGCAACTCCAGGATCCGCGTGATCTTCTTGGCGAGGTCATCGCTGTCATTGGGGGTAAAGAGGTACCCGTTCTCGCCGTCGCGCACCAGGTGCGGCAGTGCCATGGCATCCGCCAGCACCACCGGAGTGGATGCGGACATCGCCTCCAGCGTGACCAGCGACTGCAGCTCGGCTGTTCCCGGCATGCAGAACAGGTCGGCCTGGATATAGGCCTTCCGCAGCTCCTCGTCGGTGGCAAGCCCGAGGAACTTGACCCGGTCACCCAGGCCCAGCCGATGGACAAGCTGCTCCAGTTCGGAGCGCACCTCGCCGCCGCCAACAATTTCCAGGTGCACGTTCAGCTCCGGCGGGGTCTTGCTGATGGCCTCGATCAGCACATCCACGTGCTTCTCCTCGGCCAGCCGGCCGGCGAACATCACCGTCGGGTACGGATGCGGGTCGATCTGCTCCCCGGGCTGCAACTCATACGCGGCGGAGTCGATGCCGTTGGACAGCGGCAACACCTTGCGAAGGAAGGCGTGCTGGTGCATAGCCTTGGCTGCAAGGGGCGTGGGTGTGGTGACCACATCCGCCTTGCCCATGACCTTGCCCATGTCCTTCCACGAAATACGTCCGATGATGTCCTTGAACCACTGCGGAAACGGCAGGAACGGGTTCAGGTTTTCCGGCATGAAGTGGTTGGTGGCAACGATCCGTACGCCGCGCTTCACGGCCTCGTACAGGACGTGCTCGCCGATCATGTAGTGGCTCTGGATGTGCACCACGTCCGGCTGCACGCGGTCGAAAAGAAGGCTGATTTCCTTCTTGATTTCCCAAGGAAAGCAGATCCGGAAGTATTCGTGGGTGGGAACGCCATGGGAGCGGAGCCTGTGGACCGTTCCTTCCGGGCGGAACTCGGTGAAGCTCTTCCCGTTGTCCGCGCGACAGGCCAGGACGTGCACGTTGTGTCCCCGGCCGGTCATTCCCTTGGCCAGGCGGTAGCCGAACTGGGCTGCTCCGTTGATGTGGGGCGGATATGTGTCCGCGGCGATCAGGATGGTCAGGGGACGCTGGTCGGCGGGCGTGGTCACGTGGAGAGCTCCTGATGGTCACGGTGCAGACAGCATGAACTGGCAGCACGGCTGGCCGCTGCGCCGGTGGCGCCTGGCCTCGTGGTGAATTTTGGCTTGACGGGATCTTGGATGGAGTGTGCTGGACAGTATTCGGTGGACAGCGGGGCTAGCGTGCCGCCCGGCCCACGGCCTTCCGCGCGTCCTTCTTGCGCTTCGTGACCTCGGGGTGGTGCCTGGACAGGGCGATTACCCCAACGATAGCAAGGGAGGCCGCAGTTCCCATGGCAATGGCCATCACGGCGTGGACATCCGGACGCAGTTCCCCGAGGATCACAATGCCGATGGCAATGCCCACGATGGGGTCGATCACCGTCAGCCCTGCGATCACCAGGTCCGGCGGACCGGTGGAGTAGGCGTTTTGGACGAACCAGGACCCCAGTCCCCCCGCTGCGAGGAGGGCCACGACGGTGTACCACTGCACATTCAGCAGGAACAGCCCGTTGGGATCCAGCAGGTGCTTGCCGATGATCCGGGTGAGGACTGCCACGAACCCAAAGAGGACCCCGGCACCCAGGATGTAGACGAACGCATTCATCCGGTGCCTGAACATGGCGGCGAGGGTGCCGAAGAGCCCCACGGCAAGGGCCAGCAGCAGCACGATGGTGAGCTCGTCTTCCAGGCTCACGTGGTGGTTTTCCTGTGTGACGTTGACTGCCAGCAGGACGAAGAGCGCAGAGCCGGTCACGCAGGCACCAATGGCCACCACCGTTGCCCGATTGATGATGAGGTCCTGGTCCTTTGCATTGATGATGGTGGTGATGACCAGCGCGATGGCACCGATGGGCTGCACAACCGTGAGCGGGGCGGACACGAGCGCCACCGCGTTCATGGCCATGCCGGTGCACAGCAGCAGGAGGCCGAACACCCAGCGGGGGTTCCGCAGCAGGCGCAGGAAGCCGTTGGAGCTCAGAGCGAGGCCGCCGGTGTCCGCTTTGACGGCGCTCCCCTGGCGTTGGGCACCGAGGGCCAGGCAGAAGGCGCCAAGCAGTGCAAGCACAACTGCCAGCCACACCATCAGGTGGTCCCGTCGTCGTGTTGTGCCTGCAGCCGGCCCTTACGCAGGATGGCCCAGAAATAGTTGTAGGCAGCAACCCAATGACCAACCAGGCCAAGCCCAAGCACTATCCAGGCCGCCACGAACAGCTCGGCCGAGAATCCTGTGTCCAGCCGTGAAAGGACCAGCATCGGCGTCCCCAGCAGCAGCAGTCCGGTGCGCACCTTGCCCACCACGCTGACCGGGAGGTCCGGGTGGCCCCGGAAGAAGGACAGCGTCAGGGCCAGCAGGACCGCGTCCGGGACAACCAGCGCGGCCAGGTAGAGCCAGTGGACGACGCCGGCGATCACCAGCGTGACAGCAACGGCAATCATGGCGAGGCGGTCCGCGATCGGGTCCAGGACCCGGCCCAGCCTGGAGGCCTGGTCGAAGCGGCGGGCGATGTAGCCATCGATCCAGTCGGTGCCGGCCATGACCGCCAGGACCACTACCCCGGCACCGTATTCCTTCTGCGCCAGGACAAGCCAGATGAAGAGCGGGACCCCCATGAAGCGCACCACGGTGAGCAGGTTGGGAATGGTGAACACCAGGTCATGGTCCACCTGGGGGCGTCCAGGTCGGGCGCCGGCACCAATGAACTTCACCCCGTGCCCCTTTCCTTCCTGCCGCCCCTGCGGGCGCCTTGCCGTTCCAGCCGTGGACCTTCTGTTGGTTTCCGGGACGGGCCCGGCACCCTGCCCTAATACGTTCGCAGAAGCTTACGGACCAGCACCAGGAAGACCGTCCCTGCGGCGATGAAGGCCGCCAGCGGCTTCCAGCGCTTGTCGAGGTCAGCGGATCCGGACAGGGCTGCGAACTTCTGCCCCGCAACGTCCCGGCCGTGGCTGGCCAGGGCCTGCCCTTCGCGCAGTTTGTCCTGGGCGGAGGCCAGCAGGTAGCGGGCCTGGGTCTTGACGTCGAGCTCCGTGCCGAGTTCGTCGCGCACTTCGGTGAGGTGGTGGCGGCGCTGGCCAAGGCGGCGGACCAGCTCCGGCTCGGATGCGTGCGGAAATTCCTTGTCGTGCTCGGCCGCCTTCGCCGCCTTCTCAGCCTTGGCCTTTGCGGCGGCTTCATCCTTCGCGGCTTTGGCGGCCTTGGCTTCCGGACTCTGGGGGTCCAGGACTGCGGCGTTGAAGGCTGAACCTTCCTTGGCAACACCGATATCGTGCTTGATGCCGCGGATGGTCTCCTCCGGCATGAGCGGCATGGCCTTCTTGAACTTCCGCGCGCCGATCAGGCCGCCGATAAGTGCGATCAGCAGGAAGGCCGCCGACACCAGGAGCGCGGCCAGCCAGGCGGGCATGATGGTTGCAAGCCCCATGATGGCCGCCACGATGAGGCCCACCACCAGGAACATCAGGAACACCAGGGCTACGGCAAAGAACGCAGCGGCTACTCCAACCTGGATTCCCTTGCGCTTGAGCTCGATCTTCGCGAAGGCGATTTCGTCATTGAGCTGGCGCGGCGCCAACCGGAAAAGGAGTTTTAGCGTCCTGGGAAGCGCAGTGATGCGCAATCCCTGGCTGGTACGCCCGCTGTGACGTCCGCTCATCGGTTCCGCCTTACTGGTTATGGGTCGAATCGGCTTCCGTGTGCTGCGGGAAAGTGCAGCCGCACAGTCCCCGCACCAAAACTATCATTCAGGTTAAGGACGAACTTCGGGGCTTGCCGGGCGGCAGTACCTACAACGCTGCAAAGTTAGTCTCTGCGGGCCTAGGATTGATCTCCGTGACCATCCCCAGCAATCCGGGCGACCTGCTAAGCCGTCGCCGGAAACTCCTGTACATCCTCCTCCTCGGCGCCCTGACGGCACTGGGCCCGTTCACGATCGACCTCTACCTGCCTGCGTTCCCCGCCCTGGAGGCGAGCCTGGGGGTGACCGAGGCGCAGGTCCAGCTGACCCTGGCGGGGACCACCGTTGGCTTTGCGATCGGCCAGCTCGTGGTGGGCCCGTTCAGCGACAAGTTCGGCCGCAGGACGCCCCTCATCCTGGCCACGGCGCTGCACATCGCGGCGTCCTTGGGGGCCGCCCTGTCCGCGGACATCACCGCCCTCGGCATTTTCCGGGTCCTCATGGGCGTCGGGGCTGCCGGCGGCGGTGTGGTGGCCATGGCCATGGTCCGGGATCTGTTCTCCGGCTACGCGATGGTCAAGATGTTTTCCCGCATGTCCTTGGTCAACGGCCTGGCGCCGATCCTGGCACCCGTGATCGGCTCGCAACTGCTCCTGGTGATGCCGTGGCCCGGGATCTTCGTATTCCTTGCCGCCTACGGCACCCTGGTGATCATCGCCTCGCTGTTCCTGGTGCGCGAGACTCTTCCGCCGGAAAACCGCCGGCAGGGCGGCATGACTGTCCGCCAGCGTTACCGGATCCTTTTCGGAGACCGCGTCTTTGTTGGGCTGCTGCTGGTGGCCGGCCTGAACTTCGGGGGGCTGTTCACGTATCTTTCGGCCTCGCCGTTCCTGTTCCAGGACATCTTTGGCTTCTCGCCCCAGCAGTACGGCCTGCTCTTTGGCATCAATTCACTGGGCATCGTGGCCGGAATCCAAACGAGTTCCCGCCTCATCCGGCGGGTGCCGCCGCAGTGGATCCTCGCCGGTGCCACCGCCTGGATGTTCGTGATGGCCATGCTGATCGTGGTGTTCGACCAGCTGGGGTTTGGCCTCTGGGGAGTCATGGTTCCGCTGTGGTTCTACATCATGGGGACGGGCTTTATGTTCCCCTGCGTGCAGGTGCTCGCCCTGGCCGGCCATGCTGCCCAGGCGGGCACTGCTGCCTCCCTGCTGGGGTTCTCAACCTTCATGATGGCCGGCCTCATCTCCCCCGTGGTTGGCTGGCTGGGCATCACCAGTGCCGCTCCCATGGGTGCGGTGCAGGCGGTGTGCATCCTGCTGGCCATCGCGGCGCTATGGCTGGTGGTGCGGCCGCGCACCGTTCCATCGATCCACTGACGCCATGAAGAACGCCGGACGAAAGCCGCACCGCAACCCCCGGGGACTGTTCCTCGGGGCGGTGCTTGGCGCCGTCGCAGGCTATTTCGCCGGCCGCGCGCTGGGGAATCCCGCCATGGGCATTGTGCTGGGGATGGTGGCCGGATCCGCCCTGCTGTACCGCGTCAACCCCGGGCCCTGGAACCGTCCGTAGCCTTTCCGCACCCGGAGCCACCGGCTGTGCGCCGAATCCGGGGGATTCGCCGGGGCCCGGCATCTGCCGCCGAACCCCGCTGCCGCGATAAAATGTTGTCCGTGCCCAACTGGCAGGATCAACCCCCGCTTCCGGCCACGTGGCAACGGTGCGATAACCGGATACTGCCACTGTGGTGGGACCGGTTGTGCGCCCAGAGCGGCAGCCAGTCTGCGGCCCTCTACGCCGCGGGCCTGTTCACTGAGGACCGCCGCCGTCCCATCGCCCAGTGGTACAACCCGGCCTTCAAGGCGGCGCTGTTGGTGGCCCCGGAAACCTCCCCCGAATGGCCCGTGCAGCGCTTCGGGATCTTTTACGCCCCGCCGGACACCGGCTTCGTCCGGATCCACTCGGCACCCCATGAGTGGAACCCGCGGCAGCCACGGAAGTCACCTACCGAGCAGGAGGCGTTCATTGCCGCCATTGCCGAAGCGGAACGCTTCCTGCAGGTGGAAATGGACTTCGTCTAGGACGACAAAAATCCCCGTCCCTCCACAGGAGGAACGGGGATTTTTCGGCTGGCTCCTCCTGCTGGACTTGAACCAGCAACCCTTCGATTAACAGTCGAATGCTCTGCCAATTGAGCTAAGGAGGAATGAAGCAGGTATGACATTAGCAAAGGTTTCCGGCCAATGTGAAATCGGCGTTGCCGCCCGCCCGGGACCGCGTCCCGGGGCATAAAAAATCCCCGTTCCGGAGGTCCGGAACGGGGATTGTGCGCTCCTCCTGCTGGACTTGAACCAGCAACCCTTCGATTAACAGTCGAATGCTCTGCCAATTGAGCTAAGGAGGAATGAAGCGGGTATTAGCCTAGCAAAGACCCGCGCTGGAAACGAAATCGAGCAAGCGGCCGGGGTGCCAGGGCTACGTTTCCGCCCGAAGCGAGCGGCGTTCCATTTCCAGCATCATCAGTTCCCGGTTGAGTCGCTGGTACGTTTCGGGGTCCGCTGCAGGGTCAAGCCGCTGAAGCTGGCCCATCTTGTCCGCCTTGACGCGCGTGATCTGAAGCTCGAACAGCCGTGACAGGATGTCGCGGCAATACTTCCGGACGGCTTCCTCTGTGCTCGCGGGCAACGGCACCACGGCCAGTTCGGACACCAGGGGCCGCAGCGGTTCGGGGACCTCGTGCATCACCTGCTCCACCCACCGGACGGGGTCCCCGGTCAGGGCGGGGTCCGTGGCACGCATGGCGTCGTGGACGGCCTGGAAGGCAGGCGTGACGAACCGGGCGGCCGAGAAACGCTCCCAGATCCCGCCGGCAAGAAGCGACGGTTCCTGCAGTGCCACCTCGAGCGCCTGCCGCTCCATGGACGCCACCGGGTCCCGGGGGTCCGGCCGGTGGTAGGAAGGAACGGCGCCCGACGGCGGCCCTGCAGCAACACCGGGTCCGCCGGGTGGGGCGGTGCTTGCGGTAGTCCGCGCGGCGGGGCCGGGAGCCCCGCCCGGGTCGCCGCGCTTCGCGGCGTTTTTCACTTCGGCGTTGACCAGCCGCAGCACCTCGTTGGGGTCGGGCATGCCCAGCCAGCCGGTCAGCGCCTGGCAGTAGCCTGTCCGGGTGGACGCGTCGCGGATGGCCGCCACCACTGGGACGGAGGCCTTCAGCCCCTGTACCCGGCCCTCCACCGTGTCCAGGTTGAACTGCTTCAGGGTGGTGCGGATGGCAAACTCGAACAGCGGCCGGCGGGACTGGACCAGGGCGTGCACGGCTTCGTCGCCCCTGCTTTGGCGCAGGTCGCAGGGATCGGCGCCGGAGGGCTCCACGGCCACGTACGTCTGGGCGGTGAACCGCTGGTCCTCCTCGAAGGCGCGCAGTGCGGCCTTCTGCCCTGCGGCGTCGCCGTCGAAGGTGAAGACGACCTCTCCCCCGGTGCCGTCGTCGGACAGCAGGCGGCGGGCGATCTTGATGTGCTCGGTGCCGAACGCGGTGCCGCAGGTGGCCACCGCCGTCGTAATTCCCGCAAGGTGGCACGCCATCACGTCGGTATAGCCCTCCACCACCACCAGCTGGCGGTCCTTGGCGATGCTGCGTTTGGCGAGGTCGATCCCGTAAAGCACCTGGGACTTCTTGTACAGGGTGGTTTCGGGCGTATTGAGGTACTTGGGGCCTTGGTCGTCCTCGTAGAGCTTGCGTGCGCCGAAGCCGATGGTGTCCCCGGCGATGTCCTTGATGGGCCAGATGAGGCGGCCGCGGAACCGGTCGTAGATGCCCCGGTTGCCTTCGGAGAACATGCCCGTCAGTTTGAGCTCGGCGTCCGTGAAGCCGCGGCCCCGGAGGTGCTTGAGCAGGGCATCCCAGCCCTGCGGGGCATAGCCAACTCCGAAGTGTTCCGCGGCGGCGCGGTCGAAGCCACGGCCGTGCAGGAAAGTCCTTCCCTCGGCGGCTCCCGGCGTCAGGAGCTGGGCGCGGAAGAACTCGTCGGCGATCTTGTGGGCATCCAGCAGCCGCTGCCGCCGGCCCACTTCCTCACGGTTGGGGCCCGTGCCGCCGTCCTCGTACCGCAGCTCGTAGCCGATCCGGGCTGCCAGCTTTTCGACGGCTTCCTGGAAGGAGCTGTGGTCCTGTTTCTGCACGAACGCGATGACGTCGCCGTCCTCGCCGCAGCCGAAGCAGTGGTAGCGGCCAACCTGCGGCCGGACGGTGAAGGAGGGGGAACGTTCGTCGTGGAAGGGGCACAGGCCCTTGAAGGTGCCAAGCCCGGCGCCCTTGAGCGTGACGTAGCCGTCAACCACTTCCTTGATGTCCGTGCGCTGGCGGACTTCGTCGATATCTTCGCGTTTGATCAGCCCGGGCACAGAGCCATCCTAGTGCCCGGATACGACATTGAAGTTGGGGACGTTACCGGGGTCACCACAGGGACGGAAGGCTCCCCACCAGGCGTTCGTACATGGCCAGGGCGGAGCCGTCGGTCAGCGAGGCCACCTGGTCGATCACCACGCGGAGGCGTGCGCCGTCGTCGGGTGCGTCCCGCCAGTCGGCGGCAAACATCGGCTCCAGGTGCCGGTCACCCGTGGCGCTGAGCGCCGTGACCAGGGCGTGGAGCACCTCGCGCTGGCGCTCGTAGATGGGTTGGCGGTGCTCGGTGGTCATAACGAAGGTGGTGGCCAGGCCCTTCATGACGGCGATTTCCATGACGGTCTCGTCCGGAACCATCAGCTCGGCGTTGTACCGGGTGAGGTTTTCCGGGCCGTAAACCGCGCGGGTGGTTTCCAGGGCACTTTGGCAAAACCGGCCGATCAGCTGGCTCGTCATGTTCTTCAGGGCAGCCATGGATTTGCGGCTGCCGTCCGCCTCGCGGACCCAGACGTCCGTGGCCTCGAGCCGGGCCAGGGCGGCATCGATGGCGGCGGGATCATTGTGCGGGAGGTACCACTGTTTGGCGTACCCCACCACGCGCGCGCGGTGGTCCGGGTTGTCCATCCAGCGCAGCTGGAAATGCCCGGCCACGATCGCGTCCTCGACGTCGTGCACCGAGTAGGAGATGTCATCGGCCAGGTCCATGACCTGGGCTTCCAGGCAGGACCGGCGTTCGGGGGCGCCCTCCCGGAGCCAGTTGAAGATGGGGAGGTCGTCCTCGTACGCTCCGAACTTGCTGGTCCGCTGGCCGTGGATCACCGGAGCTTCAAGCGCGGACCACGGGTATTTTGCCGCCGCGTCCAGGCTGGCGCGGGTGAGGTTCAACCCCGCCGGCTGCCCGTCCGGGGTCAGCACCTTGGGTTCCAGCCGGGTCAGCAGCCGCAGGGTCTGGGCATTGCCCTCGAATCCGCCGATGGCGTGGGCCACCTCATTGAGGGCCGATTCGCCGTTGTGCCCGAACGGCGGGTGCCCGAGGTCGTGGCTGAGGCAGGCGGTGTCCACGACATCCGGGTCGCAGCCCAGGGACCGTCCCAGTTCCCGGCCCACCTGCGCGACCTCAAGGCTGTGGGTCAGGCGGGTGCGGACAAAGTCGTCCGTGTCCGGCGCCACCACCTGGGTCTTGGCACCAAGGCGGCGGAGCGCGGAGGAGTGCAGCACCCGGGCGCGGTCCCGCTCAAAATCGGAGCGGTAGACGTTCTTGGGCGGCTCCTCCACCCAGCGGGCGGAATCGTGCGTGTCATACCCCGGCAGGACCGGGGCGGCAGTGCGGGTCTCAGCCACCGGAAACGTCCAGTTCCGCCGCGGAAATGTCCCGCGACTGGTCAGCATTAAGGGCCCGGGATTCCAGCCAGTCCTTCGGCAGCGCGGGCTTCTTCGGTGACCCGGCGCGGCCGCGGGGACCTTCCGCGTCACCGCCCGGGTAGGGCGAGTCGACGTCGAGCTCGGCCAGGGCGGCGCTCAGTTCCTCGAGGCTGTTGACCAGCGCCATCCGCGTGCGGAGTTCGCCGCCCACCACGTAACCCTTGAAGTACCAGGCAATGTGCTTGCGGATTTCCCGCAGCGCCTTGCCTTCATCGCCGAAGGTCTCCACCATCAGCTCCGCGTGCCGGTAGACGCCCTGGGCAACCTGGCCCAGGTTGGGCCTGTGCCGGGTGTCGCTTCCCTCGAACGCTGCCTGCAGGTCACCGAAAAGCCACGGCCTGCCCTGGCAGCCGCGGCCCACCACCACCCCGTCAACGCCGGTTTCGCGGACCATCCGGACCGCGTCCTCCGCGGACCAGATATCGCCGTTGCCCAGCACCGGGATATCCGGCAGCGCCTCGCGGAGGCGGGCGATGGCGGACCAGTCGGCCTGTCCCGAGTAGAACTGCGCGGCCGTCCTGCCGTGGAGGGCGACGGCGGCAACGCCGGCATCGCGCGCAATGCGGCCGGCGTCGAGGTACGTGAGGTGGTCGTCGTCGATGCCCTTGCGCATCTTGATGGTCAGCGGGACATTGCCCTTGGAAGCTTCCTTGACGGCGGTCTGGACGATCGAGGTAAAGAGGTCGATCTTCCAGGGCAGGGCCGAGCCGCCGCCCCGGCGGGTGACTTTGGGAACGGGGCAGCCGAAGTTGAGGTCGATATGGTCCGCGCGGTTCTCCTCGACGAGCATGCGCACAGCGGCGCCTACTGTCACCGGGTCCACCCCGTACAGCTGGACGGACCGGACTTTTTCGTCGTCGTCGTGGGAAATGATCCGCAGGGACTCAGGGGTCCGCTCCACCAGCGCGCGGGAGGTGACCATCTCTGCCACGTACATGCCGCCGCCGTACTCCCGGCACAAACGGCGAAACGCCGAGTTGGTGATCCCGGCCATGGGTGCCAGGATCACCGGCGTGTCCACGGTGATGGGACCCAGCTTCAGGGGCGGGAGTTCCAGCTTGGGGGCGGGAGTAGTTGCTGCAACAGTCACCTGTCTATTGTTGCAAAGCCGGGCAAATCGGGAATCCGCGCTGGTGCGGAACCGGTCTGCCCCCGGTCAGCCCCGGTCCGCCCGGCGGCCCCGCCGCGTGGGCAGCCCGCCGTCCTCCCCTGCAGCCGACCGCCGGGAGCGCCCCTCCAGCGCGGCGGCTGCGAGGGCGCCGGTGTCGTCGACGTCATCCACGATGTTGTGTCCCGTGCTGCCGGTGGCTGCGCCTGCCGGCGTCCAGCCTGGCCCGTCCGCTGCCACGGCAGGGGCGGCAGGCACGGCCGGTTGACCGGCTCCCGGCCGGACGCCGGTGGCTTTGACCACCAGGACCGCGATCAGCGTGGTGACGGGGATGGCCAGCACCAGGCCGATGGAACCCACCAGGGTACGGATGACTTCCTCTGACAGTTCCGCGCTGGTGAGCGTGTCAGCGAGCGGGCGGTCGTACAGCATCACGATGATCAGGATGGGCAGGGCTGCGCCGGCGTACGCGAAGGCGATGGTGTACACGGTGGAGGCGATGTGGTCGCGGCCGATCCGCATGGCCGAGGTAAACAGCTTCCGGGCACTGCTGCCCGGTGCCAGCTCGTAGAGTTCCCAGACGGCGGAGGACTGCGTGATGGTCACATCGTTGAGGACGCCCAGCCCGGAGATGATGAGCCCGCACAGGATGACGCCGGAGATGGAAATGTTGGCAGAGGTGTTCACCAGGGTGGTGGCGTCGTGGTTGCCCACCCCGGCGAGGTTCGCCGCGCCCGTGGCCCAGGCGGCCAGGAGCGCCGTGATCCCCAGCCCGAACATGGTGCCCAGCAGCGCGGTGGAAGTCCGCGCCGAGAAGCCGTGGGCAAAGTACAGGACCCCGATCATGATCACCGTGGATCCCACCAGGGCCAGCAGCAGCGGCGGCTTCCCCTCCACCAGCCCCGGAAGCATAAAGCTGGCCAGCACGAAGTAGGCGCCCACCAGACCGATCAGGGCGCGCAGGCCCCGCCAGCGGGCCACCGCGATCACCACCGCCGCATACAGCAGTGCGAGCAGGACGATCGGCAGGGTGCGGACGAAGTCCACGAAGATGAAGGCCGGCGAACCCTGGGAGGCCGAGGCGCCCTGGGCGTTGGACAGGTTCAGGTACCGGATCTGGTCGCCGGGCTTCACCCCATGGGACTTTGCGACGTCCGGGTTGATGACCACTTTGACCGGGCTTCCGCCCTTGTCCGGCTCGGTGAAGGCGAAGGTGCAGTCCGATCCCTGCTGGGACTGCTGGCCTTGGGCCTGCCCGCCCGAGCCCTGCTGGCTTTGACCCTGTTGGCTCTGACCCTGCTGCGACGCGCCCTGCATGCAGTTTTCCACCACCACGCTTTGGATGGTGCCGGTGTCGAAGGTGACGCCGGGGGCCGCGGAGTAGGGGTTGGCCAGGGAGATGCCTTCCTTGCTGCCCGAGGGCCAAAGCATCGCCATTCCCGCGAGGGTGAGCAGCGTCAGGGGGATGAGCACCGCCGCCAGGATGCGGTTGGCTTTTCGACGGGCGGCCATCGCTTCCGGCGTCGGTTCCGAATGGCCTGTGGAAGCGTGGGAGTGACCGGACCCCATCAGCAGTAGAACCTCATACATTGAACTCTACGTCCGTCACCGTAGGGTTGATAAATGGATCTTTGGGGACTGGGAGGTACCGGGCATGGTTAGCAGCAGTACTGAGGAAAACGGCGGATCCCGCCACGCGGGTGCACCCGCGGCTGCCCGGCAGGCAGTGCTCAGCGTCCTTCAGCCGGCGGCTCCCACCCGTGGTATTGCCCTGGTGCTGCACGGCGGCAAGTCGCAGAGCCGCGAGCCTGTGGAGGCCAGGCACCTGAGTCCGGCGAGGATGGTGCCCTTCGCACGGCACCTGCACCGGGCCGGCCGGAAGCACGGCCTGGCTGTGTGGTCCCTGCGCAACAGCGTCCGCGGCTGGAACGGCTCGGAGATGACCCCGCTGCAGGACGCCCGCTGGGCACTTGGCCAAATCCAGGAGCAGCACCCGGGCCTGCCGGTCTTCCTGGTGGGCCATTCCATGGGCGGGCTCACCGCCGTCTGCGCCGCGGACCAGCCCGGGGTGGAGGCCGTCGTCGCGCTTGCTCCCTGGCTCAACCCGGGAACTCCCGTCTCCGCCGTTTCAGGCCGCAAGGTGCTGATCGTGCATGGGACCAAGGACAGGTGGACCAGCCCCTCGGCGTCGCTGTTGTTCGCCCGGCGCGCTTCGGCCAACGCCGCCAGCATGCAGTACGTTGCGCTCAAGGGGGCAGGCCACTTCATGCTCCGCAAGATCGGGCTGTGGCAGACGCTCACTACGGGGTTTGTGATGAAGGCTTTCGCCGAAAGCACCGGCGCCGACGTCGCCCTGCCCGAGGGCTTCGCCCGGCTGCTCCCGGAATCAGCCGTCCAAGTGACCCTGTAATCCCCCGGTCCTAAATACCCGCACCAACCTCCCCAACTGGGTAGCGCCAAGTGCCGTTTTGGGGCCCCAAAACGACACTTGGCGCTACCTGGTTGGGATTGGCGGGGCTAGTCCGAGACGATGAGGGTTTCCGGGCCGGCCAGCCGCGCCTTGCCGCTTTCCAGCAGGGGTTCGACGGCGGCACGGAGGGCCGTCATGGAGTCGTCCAGTTCGAGCATCACCGGGTGCTGGTAGGCGATCAGCGCGAGCATGTCGCGGACCGCCTCGGCAGCATCATCCGCGGCGAGGGCGGGTTCGTGGCCGACGAACACGTCGGTGGGAGCCTCTGCGCCCTCCGCACCTGGTGCCGCGTCCGGGTGTGCCGGCGCCGCGTAGCTAACCGCGAAGGCACGGATCCGGCCTTTTTTGGTTGGCGCAACGCCGGCACCGAAGGCCGACTCGGGCCGTGCGCGCAGCACGATGGCGCCGTGGGCCCCGGTGAGGTCGTCCAGGAACAGCTTCTGCACCTGCCCCATGGACAGCACGCCGGGCGAGTCCCAGCCGTGGATGGAGGTGTAGTACCTGCCCACAACGTCCGTCAGCTCAACGGACCCGGTTGCCAGCTCCATCACCACGTCGGAGCCGGCGTTCTCATCGTTGGCCGGCCTGCCGCCGTCGTCATCCGCAGGAAACACCGGCAGCCGCAGGGCTCCCGGCTCTATGACCACCAGCCGCGAACGCTGGATGGGCCCAAGCTCGAATGCCTCGGCGAAAGCGGCACCCGGGGTGCCCGGCTCCACTTTGGCGCGGAGCCTGGACACGCCCGACGGCGACTGGCCGGCTTCGCGGCGCAGCATGGTCAGGAGGGTGGCACCGATGCCGGAGCGCCGGTGGTCCCGTGCCACCTCGATGTAGGCCCAGAGCCGTTCGGGGTGCAGCGAGGCCTCGTACACCACGCCCGCCGCCACGGGGATGCCAACGCCGTCAATCACGTCCTCGGCCACGATGCAGCGGCGCCAGGGCGTGCCCCCGCCCCCGTCAGAGGAGAGCGTCAACGCGCCCCGGAACTGCCGGGCCTGCTGGGTCTCCGGGTCGCCCCAGATCTCCAGCAGGGCGAGGTCGTCGCCTTCGCGCCACTCGCGGTATTCGATGGCCATGGCTAGGCGCCGATCAGGCGTGCGGCCAGGTAGCCCTCCACCTTGTCCAGGGAAACGCGTTCCTGGCTCATGGTGTCCCGCTCGCGGATGGTCACTGCCTGGTCCTCAAGGGTGTCGAAGTCCACGGTGATGCAGAACGGGGTGCCGATTTCGTCCTGGCGGCGGTAGCGGCGGCCAATGGCGCCGGCGTCGTCGAAGTCGATGTTCCAGTTCTTGCGCAGCTGCGCGCCCAGGTCCTTGGCCTTCGGGGACAGGTCCTCGTTGCGGCTCAGCGGAAGCACGGCGGCCTTGACCGGGGCCAGGCGCGGATCCAGCTTCAGGACGGTACGGACATCGACGCCACCCTTGGCGTTGGGGGCCTCGTCCTCGGTGTAGGCGTCCACCAGGAAGGCCATGAAGGAGCGGGTCAGGCCTGCGGCGGGCTCGATCACGTACGGGGTGTAGCGCTCGTTGGTGGCCTGGTTGAAGTAGCTCAGGTCCTGGCCTGAAGCCTTCGAGTGGGTGGAGAGGTCGAAGTCGGTGCGGTTGGCGATGCCTTCCAGCTCGCCCCACTCTGAGCCCTGGAAGCCGAAGCGGTACTCGATGTCCGTGGTGCCCTTGGAGTAGTGGCTCAGCTTCTCCAGCGGGTGCTCGAAGAAGCGCAGGTTCTCCTCGCGGATGCCCAGGCCGGTGTACCAGGCCATGCGCTCGTTCATCCAGTACTTGTGCCATTCCTCATCCGTGCCGGGCTCCACGAAGAATTCCATCTCCATCTGCTCGAACTCGCGGGTGCGGAAGATGAAGTTGCCCGGGGTGATCTCGTTGCGGAAGGACTTGCCGATCTGGCCGATGCCGAACGGCGGCTTCTTCCGCGAGGTCGTGAGGACGTTGTTGAAGTTCACGAAGATGCCCTGTGCCGTCTCGGGGCGCAGGTAGTGCAGGCCCTCTTCGCTGGCAACCGGACCCAGGTAGGTCTTGAGCAGGCCGGAGAACTCCTGCGGCTCCGTCCATTCACCGCGGGTTCCGCAGTTGGCGCAGGCGATGTCCTTCAGGCCGTTCTCTGCCGGGCGGCCCTTCTTTTCCTCGTACTCTTCCTCGAGGTGGTCGGCGCGGTAGCGCTTGTGGCAGGAGAGGCACTCCACCAGGGGGTCGGAGAAGACCTCAACGTGTCCGGAGGCTTCCCAGACCTGCCGGGGCAGGATGACCGAGGAGTCCAGGCCCACCACGTCCTCGCGGCCGCGGACCATGGACTGCCACCACTGGCGCTTGATGTTTTCCTTCAGCTCGGCGCCGAGGGGCCCGTAGTCCCAGGCAGAGCGCGAACCTCCGTAGATCTCACCGGCCTGGAACACGAATCCCCTGCGCTTGGAGAGGGAAATGACCTGGTCGAGAACGGATTTTGCTGCCATGGGGGTAACTCCAATTTCTACAGGGCCGCTGGGTGCGGTCCGCGGGTTTCAGGCCCTGCCCGAGCCAGCGGCGGGGTGCCGGTGGCTTACAGGCGGGGCGGATGAAGGAAAAATGCGAAAAGCTGCGTGTCCTAGCCTACCGGCCGCTGCCTGGCCGGGTGTTACCCGGGCAGGCGGCCGGATGTTTGCCGCAGCCTGCCCGGACGTTACCGGGACAGGCAGCCGGATGTTGCCGCGGTAACACCCGGATGTTACCGGCGCAGCGCGCCCCGGGGCCATGGCAGGGTGGCAAGGATGATGGCGGCAAGGGTAAGGATGGTGCCCAGCACCGTGGCCGGCGCCACCACGGTTCCCGGGGCCGGCAGCACCACATCCAGGGCGAGCGAGCCCAGCAATTGCCCGGCGATCATGCCCAGCCCGGTCACCAGGACGCCCAGGCTGCGGACCAGCAGTGCGCCCAGGCCTATGAAGACGCAGCCCATGGGACCGCCCACGTAGTACCACCACTCCCCCGGCAGCGGGTTGCCCCATCCGGCCACCGAGACTTTGATGGCGTAGGCGATCCACAGCACGGCGGAACCGGCCACGAAGTTGACCAGGGTCGCGGCGATCGGCGTGCCGTAGTGGACGGTGGCTGTGCCATTCATTGCCTGCTGGAAGCTCATCAGGAATCCTGCGGCAACGGGCAGCAGGAGCGGGACCAGCAGCGACGCTGCCCCGCCGCCCGGCCCTGCGCCGCCGTCGGAAGCCACCGCCGCCGACCCCGCGAACCGGGGAGACACGGCCCAGGCAACGGCGGCGATGGTCAGCAGGCAGCCGATGACGCGGATGCCGGTGACGGGCTTCCGGCCGGCCGGTCCGATGCCCAGCCGGTCCACCAGCAGCCCGCTGACTGTCTGCCCGGTGACCGTGGCGACCGTAAACAGCGCAACGCCAAGGATGCCCACCGTGAAGGACTGGGCGAAGACAAAGAGCGCACCGATGCCGCCGGCAAGGACATACACCGGCGGAAAAGCCCTGCTGCGGACTGCGGGCAGGATCCGGGCCAGGCCGGCCCGACCCCGGGGAAGGACCAGCGAGATAAGGATCATGAGGGCGAGGCCCGTGCTGAAACTCACCACCGCGGCAGCGATGCCGTCGTTGAGGCGCGTTCCGAGGGCCCCGTTGATGCGGCCCTGCACAGGAATGGCGAGGCCCGCGCCCACCGCCAGTGGAAGGCCTGCGAGCAGCGGCAGGCGGGGGCTGGGGGTCATTGAATCCACTTTACGTCAGGCATCATTGCTTCTATGAGCAATGTTGAAGAGATCACCATCCGCGACAGCATGATCCGCCTCGGCCAGCTCCTGAAGCTCGCCAACCTCGTGGAGGACGGAGTGGAAGCGGCTGAGCTCATCAAGAACGGGCTCGTGAAGGTCAACGGTGAGATCGACGACCGCCGCGGCCGACAGCTGCACAACGGGGACACCGTGACGGTGAACGGGCAGACTGTGCGCGTGGTGGCGCCCGCAGCCTGACGCCGCAGCGGCCCGGCCACCCAGGCCGCCGCCCGCCGTCGTACGTCCTACTTCTTGAGGACCTCGTGGGTGAGGAATTCGCCCACGTGCCCGATCTCCTGCTGGTTGATCCCGTGCCACATACCCGTGTACAGCACCTTGGTGAGCTTGACGTGCTTCCGGACCCAGCCCATGGTGTATTCGATCTTGTCCGGGGTGATCACTGGATCCTGCTGGTCGCGGCCCCAGAACATGGGAATGGTCCCGTCCAGCTCGGCATCCCTGAAGCTGGGATCGTCGCCGGCATCCACCACAAAACCTGAGAGTCCGACGACGGCGGCGAAGTCCGTGGGCCGCTGCCGCAGGAGCGTGGTGGCCATGGCCATGCCCATGGAGAAGCCGAGCAGCGTCACGGAGGGGTGACCCACCCGGATGGCGTCGATCCAGTCCAGCACATAGGACGAGGCCGCCTTGACCCGTTCCAGTGAGTAGTCGATGGACGCGGTGAGCGGGAACCAGGTGAACCCCGGGCCCATGGCGATCGGCGCCCGGACGGAGGCGACGGCGAAGTCCCCCGGCAGCAGGTCAGCCAGGCTGAGCAGGTCCTGCTCGTTGGCCCCGTAACCGTGCAGCAGCACCAGCAGCGGCTTGCCGTCGCGCTGGTCCTCTGGATGGGACCACAAAACAACAGGGGCAGGAAATACTTCAGCTTCAGTCATGGTTTCCATTCTTACCAGTTACTTCGAGGTAACAACCTACGTTCGCGTAGCCAGAGAGGCGAAAGGCAGGATAGGGACCGTGACTGAAGCAAGTGCCATCCAGACCCCGCCCGCGCATTCCGGATCCCACCCCTGGACCCGCTACGTGGCGATGGGCGATTCCTTCACCGAGGGCATCGGCGACCCCGAACCCTCAAGCCCGGGCGGGTTCCGCGGCTGGGCTGACCGGGTGGCGGAGGAACTGGGCAGGACCCAGCCGGACTTCGCCTATGCCAATCTCGCAGTACGCGGCAGGCTGCTGCAGCAGATCGTGGACCAGCAGCTGGCACCGTGCCTTGCGTTGAAACCGGATCTTGTCACCCTCTCCGCCGGCGGCAACGATCTCCTGCGTCCTGGCGGGGACCCTGACGTCCTCGCTGAGAAGCTCGACTCCGTAGTCCAGATCCTGGCCATGGGCGGTGCAACCGTGGTGCTGTTCAACGGCCCGGACACCGGCACTTCCGTGCTCGGCAGGATCCGCAGCAAGGTGGCCATCTACAACGAAAACCTGCGGACCGTCGCGGCCCGGCACGACGCCGTGATCGCTGACATGTGGTCCCTGCGCCAGCTCGGCGATCCCCAGATGTGGGACCAGGACCGGCTGCACTTCTCCCCCCTGGGCCACCACACGATCGCCGCCATGGTGCTGGACTCACTGAACGTTGAGCACACGCTGGAACCCCTGCAACCCAAGCCGTTTCCGCCCCGGACGTGGCGGGAGGCGCGCTCGGGCGACCTGGTGTGGGCCCGGCAGTACTTTGTGCCGTGGGTGCTGCGGCGGCTGCGCAACCAGTCCTCCGGTGACGGCATCACGGCCAAACGGCCGACGCCGGGTCCCGTCTTCGGGCCGGGTGTTCCGTTGGGATCTGGCGAGGGTCCGCTGGGCACCGCCGAGGCTGCCCGCCGCTAGCGCGGGTCCGGCTTCCGGGACAGGACAGCGTGCAGCGCAAGCAGTGAACGGACTGGACTGGCCATGGGTAGGGAACCGGAGCGTATGGGACGGGATGCGGCAGTGCGGCTGCGGCTTCACGCGCAAATGCTCCGGGAACCCGCCGCCGCCTCGGCGGAGGCAGCGCTGCGGCGCCTGCTGGCCGTGCAGGCGCAGGAGTTTCCCTACGCGAGGTGGAGCCTGGCACAGCGTGTGTCCCGTTCCATTGCGCCGGCAGTTACCGCCGCGGACATTGAGGAGGCAGTGGCCAACGGCCGGATATTGCGGACCCACATCCTGAGGCCCACCTGGCACTTTGTGCACCGGGACGATCTCCGCTGGCTCATGGCGCTCTCGGCGCCCCGGCTTGAGCAGGCCAATTCCTTAACGTACCGGCGCACCGGCATTGACGCGGCAACAGCCGCCCTGAGCGCGCAGGTCCTGGCCAGGGCCGTCGCGGACGGTCACCACCTTCCACGGGAAGCCCTCGCGGAAAAACTTCGGGAGGCCGGGTTCGCGGCGAAGGGCCTGGAGCTTGCCTACCTGGTGATGCACGCTGAAATCAGCGGCGTCCTGGTGAGCGGCACGCCGGTGCGCAGCGCGGGCGGTGCCCTGAAGCAGACGTACGCACTCTTTGACGAACGGGTTCCGGCCGGACCGCGGACGGGGCCGACCCGCGCGGAAGCGTTGGCTGAACTTGTCCGCCGCTACTTCGCCAGCCGCGGCCCCGCCACCGTTAGGGACTGCGCGGACTGGTCGGGAATGACCATGGCGGACGTCCGGCAAGGCCTGAAACTCACCTTGGCGGCAGAGCCGGCCACCCTCGCCGAAATGGCGATTGACGGCGTCGTGCACTATTACGGTGCTGGCGATTCCAGTGCCGGGGATCCCGGTGCCGGCGCCGCTGCCCGCCCGGCCGGCGGCACTGCATCGGAAGCCGGCCCGCGGGTGGACCTGGTCCAGTGCTACGACGAATACATCATGGGCTACTCCGCCACCAGACACTACATGGGCGGCGGCGCCCCGGCGTTCCCTTTCCAAGGCCAACCGATGCACGTGGTCTTGCTGGACGGGCGCCTGGCTGGGTCCTGGCGTCATACCCTGCTCCCCGACAGGTGCGAACTGGATATCCGGCTCCACGGTTCCGCTGACGCTCCGGGTTCACCCTTGGCGGCGGCGGTCCAGGAAGCCGTGGACCGGTACGGCGCCTTCATCGGGCTTCCGGCCGTCCGTGTGCAGTACGGGGCTAAGCTGGAAGGACACACATGAGAGGCACGGCACCGTGAGCAACTTGTTTTTCTGGATCATCATTTTGTCATTCCTGATCCCGATGGCCATGCGGATGTACCGGAAGTCCGTAGCCCGCCGGGACCAGGAGCAAAGCTTCACCGGACGGTACCCCGAACAGTTCCCGGGCGGCGGAATCTTCCCCGGCTCCAACGGCCCGCAGAACAAGCAGCCCCGGGACGGCTTCACCCAGCAGGACTACTTCAGCGGCGGATTCCGCCAGCTTGACCGCCCCGCGCCGCTCCACCCAGGCCAGCCCCTGCCGCCCGTACAGCCCGTCCCGCCGATGGACCAGCAGTTTCCGCCGTACGGGCAGCCCCACCCGGGCAACACCCAGCAAGGGCCCCGCGAAGAAGCCCCGCAGCAGCCCGCAGCACCTGCAACTCCCCCGCCGCCGTCGGCCCCCCAGGGCTACCGCGCACGCAAGCTTGCCGAACTCGATGAGAAGTACAGCAACGGGGAACTTTCCGTGGAGGAGTACATGACCCGCCGCGGCGAGATCATGAACGGCTAGCCTCCGTCAGTCCACCTGCGGGAAACCCAGGTCGATCACGGACGTAGCGGGGTCCGGCCACCGCGTGGTGACCACCTTGCCCCTGGTGTAGAACCGGATGCTCTCCGGCCCGTACATGTGCGTGTCCCCGAACAGCGAGTTCTTCCAGCCGCCGAAGGAGAACGTGCCCACCGGCACCGGGATGGGCACGTTGACGCCCACCATGCCCGCCTCGACGTCGAACTCGAACTGCCGGGCAGCGCCGCCGTCGCGGGTGAAGATGGCCACCCCGTTGCCGAACTCGTTGTCATTGACCAGGCGCACTGCATCGCTGTAGGTGTCCACGCGGACCACGGACAGGACAGGGCCGAAGATTTCGTCGTCGTACACCTTCATGCCCGGCTTCACGTGGTCCACCAGGCTGACACCGATGAAGAACCCGTTTGAATCGAACTGCTGCGAGCGCCCGTCGACAACCACCGTGGCGCCCTCGTTTTCGGCACCCGCCACATAGGAAGCCACCTTGTCCCGGTGTTCTGCAGTGATCAGCGGGCCCATCTGCGACGCCGGGTCCGTGCCCGGGCCGATCTTCAGGGTGGCCATCCGGCTCTTGATGGCCGCAATGAGGTCGTCGGCAATGTTCCCGACGGCGACGAGCACGCTGACCGCCATGCAGCGCTCGCCCGCCGAACCGTAGGCTGCCGAGATGGCAGCGTCCGCAGCCATATCCAGGTCCGCGTCCGGCAGGACCACCATGTGGTTCTTGGCACCGCCCAGGGCCTGGACGCGCTTGCCGTGGTCCGCTGCGCGCTTGTAGATCGACTGCGCGATGGGCGTCGAGCCGACGAAGCTGACGGCTTTGACGTCCCGGTGTTCAAGCAGGACGTCCACCGCCCCCTTGTCGCCCTGGACCACGTTCAGCACGCCGGCAGGCAGGCCCGCTTCCGCAAAGACTTCCGCGATGAACACGGCTGACGACGGATCCTTTTCGCTGGGCTTCAGGAGCACGGTATTGCCGCAGGCCAGGGCGCTGCCGATCATCCAGAGCGGCACCATGGCCGGAAAGTTGAACGGCGTGATGCAGGCAACGACGCCCACAGGCTGCCGGACGGAGTGGACGTCCACGCCGCTTGAGACCTGCTCCGAGCGCTCCCCCTTGAGCATGTGGGACAGGCCGGTGGCGAACTCAATGTTCTCGAGGCCGCGGGAGATTTCCCCCTCCGCGTCGGAGAGCACCTTGCCGTGTTCGCTGGTGAGGATGGCGGCAAGTTCGGACTTGCGCTGGGTCAGGATTTCGCGGACGCGGAAGAAGATGTTGGTCCGCTTGGCCAGGCTCGTTGCCCGCCAGGCCGGCAGCGCTGCCTTGGCCGCAGCGATGGCTTCCTCTACCCGGGCCGCGGAAGCCAGCGCCACCTGCTTATCCTGCTCTCCGGTGGCAGGGTTGAAGACGGGGCCGAAGCGCTCGGCATCGGCAACGCGGCTGCCGTTGATGTAATGCGGAATGGTCTGCATGGTTGTCTCTCTTCTCGTTGGCTGGCTTCTAGTTGGCCGGGTCGAGGGAACCGTCGACCAGCTTGATGATCATGGAGCAGTCCTTGCCGGACTCGCCCGCGTCGATGAGGCGCTGGTAAAGCTGCTGCACGTGCTTCCCGATCTCGAGCGGCGTTCCGGTGTCCTCCGCAGCGCTGATGGCCAGGCCGATGTCCTTGTTCGCCAGCTCGGCGGTAAACGTGGGGGCGAAATCGTTGTTGGAGGCCGCGGTGGGGACCACTCCGGGAACGGGGTACCAGGTGCGCAGGGCCCAGCTGTCCCCGGAGGACACGGAGGCGATGTCCCAGAACACCTTCTTGTCCAGGCCGAGCCGGTCCGCCAGCACTGCACCCTCGGCCGTGGAGGCCAGGTTGATCAGGAGCATCAGGTTGTTGCAGATCTTGGCCGCCTGGCCGGTGGTGGCTCCGCCGGTAGGGATGATGTTAGCCGCCATCGGTCCGATGTATTCGGTTGCGTCGGCAACGGCGCCTGCTTCACCGCCCACCATGAACGTCAGCGTGCCTGCCTTGGCACCGCTCATCCCGCCCGAGACAGGTGCGTCGACGAAGCGGAAGCCGGCGGCAGCAGCGGCGTCGTGCAGTTCCTTTGCTGCGGCGATATCGATGGTGGAGGAATCCACCAGCAGCGTGCGCGTATCGGCATGCGCCAGCACCCCGTCGGCACCCAGGTAGACGGCCTTGGCGTGCTCGCCCTTTGGAAGCATGGTGAACACAACGTCCGCTCCCGCCACCGCCTCGGCGATGCTTCCCACCGGCTTCACCCCTCCCGCCTCCGCTGCGGCGAGCGCGGCGGGGTTGAGGTCAAACCCCCGTACGTCGTGCCCCGCCTTTGCGAGGTTCCCGGACATGGAACCGCCCATGTTTCCCAAACCGATCCAACCGATGACTGCCATGGCATTAGCTCCTTTGCTGTGCATCCGGCCGAGGGCGGCCGGGAGGTCTGTGTCCACCATCACACCCTGCTACAGTGCAATCAAGGGGAAAAATCACAGACAGTATGTGCACTGATGCACACGAATGAAAGGCTTGCGGTGGCACGGCTTCCCAGTCCGGACGACCTGCTGATTTTGTTAACCGTGGCCCGGCTGGGGCGTTTCAACGCCGTCGCCGAGACGATGGGCACCACGCACACCACCATCTCGCGGCGGATCCTCGCCCTGGACAAGCAACTGGGCGGCCGCACTCTCGAGCGCAGCCCGCACGGCTGGGAGTTGACGGAACTCGGGGCCTCGGCCGTCGCCGCGGCGGAGGCGATCGAGGAAACGCTCGGGTCCCTGGCCGCGGTAACGGGGCAGCACCGGGACGCCCTGTCCGGCATGGTGCGCATCAGCACCTCGGACGGCTTCGGCGCCGAATTCGTGACGCCTGCCCTGGTCAGCCTCCAGCATCGGCACCCGATGCTGAACGTGGAGATGCTCAGCGCCACACGCAAAGTCAGCCAGAACCGCTCCGGGGTGGACCTGGAGGTGGTGGTGGGCCGCACCGACGTGAGCAACGCCCAGGCCATCTTCCTGACCAATTACTTCCTCAGGCTCTATGCCAGCCCCGCCTACGCTGCAGAGCGTGGCTTGCCGGAAACGCCCGACGGCGTGGGGCAGCACGGCTTCGTCTCTTACGTTGAGTCGGCCCTCCAGGTTGCCGAGCTGGGCCACCGGTCCTCGCAGCTGCCCATGCCGAAGTCCAGCTTCCAGGCAACCAGCATCTTTGCCCAGGTGGAGGCAGTGCGCCGCGGCGCCGGCATCGGGCTGCTTCCGAACTTTATGGTGGCGGGGAACCCGGAGTTCGTTCCGGTGCTCGCGGACGCCTTCGAACGCCAGGTGCCCATCTGGGCGGTGGCAAGGCCGGAATCGCTGCGGTCCGCCCGCGTGCAGGCCGTGATTGCCGCCCTCAAGGAGGAAGTAGCGGGACGCCAGGACGTGCTGGCAGCCTAAGGCCCGGGCACCCTGAACCTAGGCCCGGGAGCGGTAGCCGGCTCAGGCCCGGAAAAGCCGCCTCACCACCTGCCCGGCGGCGAGCGCGTCGAGGCCTTCGTTGATTTCGTCAAGCGGCCGGGTGTCCGTGTGCAGCAGCTCAACGGGAAGCCTGCCCTCGCGCCAATACTGCAGGTATAGGGGAATGTCCCGGTCCGGCACGGCATCGCCCATGTAGGAACCGAGCAGCCGCTTGCCCGCCCCTGCGAACTGGAGGGCGGGCACGGTGAGTTCCGCGGTGGGGTGCGGCAGTCCCACCGAGACCACGGCGCCGCCGCGCGTCACGTGCTCAAGGCACGACGCAATGACCCGCGCTGATCCCACGGCCTCGACGGCGGTGTCCACTCCGTCACCGGCGGCCTCGGCAATCAGCCGCGGGGCGTCGTCGGGAGTTCCGACGGCGGTTGCGCCGCACCTCAGGGCGAGCCCGTGCTTGCCCTCGTTGGGATCGATGGCGATCACGGAGGAGGCACCGGCGAGCGCTGCGGCCATTACGGCCGAAAGCCCGACGGCGCCGAGTCCGAAGACGGCCACCGACTGGCCTGGCTGGACAGCAGCGGTGTTCAGGACAGCGCCCATCCCGGTGAGCACGGCGCAACCGAACATTGCCGCGACAGTGTCCGGGACGTCGTCGTCGATGACCACCACTGATTCCCGGGCCACCACGGCGTAGTCGGCGAAGGCCGAAACCCCCAGATGGTGGTTGATCCGCTCCCCCGCAGGCGTCCGCAGCAGGGCTTCGCCATGCAGGAGGTCGCCAGACCCGTTGACCTCCGCCGCGCGGTGGCAGAGTGCGGGACGCCCAGCCCGGCAGGCCCGGCAGGCACCGCAGCTGGGGACGAACACGAGGACCACGTGGTCTCCGGGGGAAACGTCCGTGACACCCTCACCCACCGTGGCAACCCGTCCCACAGCCTCATGCCCCAACGCCATGGGAAGGGGCCGAACGCGTGAGCCGTCCACCACTGACAGGTCTGAGTGGCACAGGCTCGAGTAGGTGATGGTGATGCCCAGTTCACCGGCCCGCGGTTCGGGCCGGTCAAGTTCCTCGACCCGGAGGGGATGCGCTTCGGTGTAGCTGGTTCCAGACGGGACGGTGGCGTAAAGGACGGCTGCTTTCATGGGGATCCTCACTTCAGGTGTGGTGCTGACGCCCAACTGCCCGGGCCTGCGTTGCGGCAGGTCCGGGCAGTTGGGTGATGCCTGGCCGTATGGGGGCTGCCTACTTCTTGGCGGCGGCGAGCAGGTCTGCCGTGCCCTGGGCGTCGGCCGCGTCCACATCGTGGAGCGAGATGCCGCGGGTTTCCTTGAGGAAGAACACAGAGATGGCGGTCACGATGCAGGCGGCCAGCAGGTACAGCGCCACCGGAGTGGAGGACTTGAAGGACCCCAGCAGCGAGCTGGCGATGATCGGCGCGAGCGAGCCGGCCACGATCGAGGTCACCTGGTAGCCGAGGGAAACACCCGAGTACCGCATCCGGGTGGGGAACATCTCAGCCATGATGGACGGCTGCCCGGCGTACATCAGTGCGTGGAACAGCAGGCCGATGGTGATGGCTGCGAGGATGATCAGCTCGTTGGCGGTATCCATCATCGGGAAGGCGAAGAAGCCCCAGGTTCCGGCGAGGACGGCACCGGCCATGTACACGGGGCGGCGGCCGAATGAATCGGACATCTTGCCCACGAGGGGTACCGCGCAGAAGTGGATGAAGTGAGCCACCAGCAGGAGAAGCAGGATCCGGGACGTGTCCGTCTGGACCACGACCTTCAGGTAGGTGATGGAGAACGTCACCACCAGGTAGTACAGGATGTTCTCCGCGAAACGCAGGCCCATCGCGGTGAAGACGCCGCGCGGGTAGCGGCGGAAGACTTCTGCGACGCCATAGCCCTTGTGCTCGACGGTGACTTCCTTGCGGGCCTCGATGAAGATGGGCGCGTCCTGGACCTTGGTGCGAATGTAGTAGCCAATGATGACGATCACTGCGGAGAGCCAGAAGGCAACGCGCCAGCCCCAGCCAAGGAAGGCTTCCTGGGAGAGGGTTGAGGAAAGGGTGAACAGCACGCCGGTGGCGAGCAGGTTGCCCATGGGCACCGCGGACTGCGGCCAGCTGGACCAGAAGCCGCGGGACTTGCTCGGGCTGTGTTCGGCGACCAGCAGGACGGCGCCGCCCCACTCGCCGCCGACGGCGAAGCCCTGGACGAAGCGGAGGAAGACCAGCAGGGCGGGTGCCCAGTAACCGATCTGGGCGAATGTCGGCAGGCAGCCCATGAGGAAGGTGGCAACACCCACCAGGATGATGCTCAGCTGCAGCAGCTGCTTGCGGCCGAACTTGTCACCGAAGTGGCCGAAGACGATGCCACCGATGGGGCGGGCGACGAAGCCGACGGCGTAGGTGACGAAGGCTGCGATGATGCCGTCCAGCTCGGTTCCGGAATTAGGGAAGAACATCTTGCCGAACACCAGAGTGGCGGCGGAGGCGTAGAGGAAGAACTCATACCACTCAACCACGGTGCCGGCCATGGAGGCCGTAACAACTTTCCTCAGGCCCGAGGCCTTGACGTCGGTTTCCTCGGGCCGCCGTGCGGCGGACTTTTCCGTACTCATTGATGACTCCTTCGGCGTCTTCTTCGACACCACTGGGACAGGCTGTGGCGGATACGTGTGATTTTGGCCACGAACCGCCGGGTCCCAACGAGTATGGTCCGCCTGAACGCTGAGCTCAACGGCGAATCATGCAGAGGCCATCTGCAATAATGCACATCTGGCTGTCCACGAGGGCCGGTCCTATGCCGAAAGGTGCTCCCGCAACTGGCTCCCCAGCTGGCCGATTTCGGTGAGGAAACCGTCGTGCCCGATGGGCGCCTCAATGAGGTGGACGTCCACCTCCCCCGGGAGTGCCCGCGCCAGCTCACGGGACTGGGACGGGAAATAGAGCCGGTCCGAATCCACGGCCGCCACAAAGAAGCGCGCCTCGGAGCGGGCCAGGGCCTGCTCGAGGGGTCCGCGCCCCCGGCAGACGTCATGGCTCATGAGGGCCTCGGTGATGGCAATGTAGCTGTTGGCATCAAACCGCTGGACGAGCTTGGTGCCCTGATGGTCCAGGTAGCTCTCCACCTGGTAACGCCCGCGGGCAGCGAGTTGTGCAGCCTGGAAGGGAGACTCGGGGGCCTGCGGCGCGCGGCCGAACCGCCCATCCAGCTCCCCCGGGGAGCGGTACGTGATGTGGGCGATGCGCCGTGCCAGGGCCAGGCCGTCCTCCGGGAAAGGGCCACCGTAGTAGTCGCCACCCTTGAAGTTCGCGTCCTGGCGGATCGCGAGGGTCTGTGCCTGGGCGAAGGCGATCTGCTCGGCGGTGCTGGCTGCCCCCACCGAGATAACCGCACAGCGCTGGACGCGTTCCGGGAAAGTGACGGCCCATTCCAAGGCGCGTGCCCCGCCCATGGAGCCTCCCAGCACGGCAAACCAGCTCTTGATCCCCAGCTGGTCGGCCAGCCGCGCTTCAGCCACAGTGCTGTCGCGCAGGGTGACGAGCGGAAAGCGCGAACCCCAGGGCTTGCCGTCCGGCGCGGGCGAGGACGGACCGGTGGACCCGTAGCAGCCGCCCACAATGTTGACGGACACCACGAAGAACCGGTCCGTATCCACCGGCGCGCCGGGGCCGGCAAGCTGCTCCCACCAGCCTTCTTCATCGGTGTCGCCGCGGGTCACGTGGGTGCTTCCGGTCAGGGCGTGTTCGATCAGGACGGCGTTGCTGCCGTCCTCATTCAGGGTGCCCCACGTTTCATAGGCGAGGACGACGTCCGGGAGGTAGCCGCCGGCCTCGAGCTGCAGCCCCCCGATGGGGGCATAACGGACAATCCCATGTTCGGGAGCGGTGGTACGGGTGACGGTAACCGTCATGGCAAGACCTCTTCTACGCGCTTGCCCGCCGTCGAATGACCGGCAGGCCAGGTCTTCACCCGGGGCACCCCACCGCGGAAGGAGGGTTGCCGGCCAGCAAGCCGGGGCTGTCACTGGCACTCATGACCTGGTTCGAGTGTACGAAACAGCCCCTGCCTGCTGCCAAGAGTGTGACTGGTTGTGACTTCCCCGGCCCGCCTCCGTGTATTGCGCCCCTCTGCCTCCGGCTAGGCTCCGATTGCCTCCTTGGCGGCCCGGAAACCGGCTTCCAGGTCCGCCAGGATGTCGTCGATGTGCTCGATCCCCACCGACAGCCGCACCAGGCCCGGGGTGACGCCGGCTACCGCCTGCTGTTCAGGGGAGAGCTGGCTGTGGGTGGTCGACGCCGGGTGGATGACAAGGGAGCGGACGTCGCCGATGTTTGCCACGTGGGAGTGCAGCTCCAGTGCATCCACGAAACGCTTGCCGGCTTCGGCTCCCCCGGCGAGGTTGAACGAGACGATCGCGCCGGTCCCCTTGGGACCGTACTTGCGCCCGCGCTCGTACCAGGGGCTGGAGGGCAGGCCGGCATAGGCGACCGATTCGACGTCGTCCCTTCCTTCCAGCCAGCGCGCCACTTCCGTGGCGTTGGCAACGTGCCGTTCCACGCGCAGGCTCAAGGTCTCAAGGCCCTGTGCGATCAGGAAGGCATTGAACGGGGAGACGGCGGAGCCCAGGTCCCGGAGCAACTGGACGCGGGCCTTGAGGATGTAGGACAGGTTGGCGCCCAGGGCACCGTCCTTGCCGAGGTCCCTGGCGTACACCAGCCCGTTGTAGGTGGGATCCGGGGTATTGAAACCTGGGAACCTGGCCGGGTCCTTGCCGAAATCGAAGTTGCCTGAGTCCACAATCACGCCGGCGATCGCGGAGCCGTGGCCGCCCAGGTACTTGGTGGCGGAGTGCACCACGATGTCTGCACCCCATTCCAGTGGCCGGATGAGGTAGGGCGTGGACAGGGTGTTGTCCACGATGAGGGGCACACCGGCCGCGTGGGCAACGCCGGACACGCCCTCAATGTCCAGGACGTCCTGGCGGGGGTTGGACACCACTTCGGCGAAGAAGAGCTTGGTATTGGGCTGGACCGCATCCCGCCACTGGTCCAGGTTGTCCGGGTCCGCCACGAAGGTGACGGAGATGCCGAACTTCTTCAGGGTGTGGGCGAACAGGTTGTAGGTCCCCCCGTACAGGCTGGGGCTGGCAACAATGTGGTCCCCCGCCTCGGCGATATTCAGGACGGCGAAGGTTTCCGCGGCCTGTCCCGAGCTGAGCAGCAGTGCTCCCAGGCCGCCTTCGAGGCTGGCGATCCGTTGTTCCACGGCGTCCTGGGTGGGGTTGCCGATGCGGGTGTAGATCGGGGCCAGTTCGGCGAGCGCAAAGCGGTTGGCGGCGCTCTCCGCGCTGGGGAACACAAAGGATGTTGTCTGGTAGATAGGGAGGGCACGGGCACCGGTGGCACTGTCCGGCTCCTGTCCTGCATGGATCTGGCGGGTTTCGAAAGACCATCCGTTGGACAACTAAGGCTCCTTTGACATGGGCCCGTCATGCTTGAAGCACCGCGGGCCGCGCTTGCCACCCGGCCGTTGCCGGACAGCCAGGTCCTCACCCGGGGCACCCCACCGCGGATGGAGGGTTGCCGGCCAGCGAGCCGGGGCTTGGAGCTGGCACTCATGACCTGAACCCAGTGTAGGAACGCGCACGCCGCGCCGGACAGGATTATGACGAACATGGTCCCCGGATTTCCGCGCCGGAAGCGGCTGAAATCAGGTGCCGCCGATGGAAATTCCGAGTAAGGGTACCCTTAGCTGAGAGGCCGATCACAAAGTGCCAAGATGTTGGCATGCGCATGGATCACGTCTCTTACGCCTGTGAACACGATGGCCTGGCTGCCACCACCGAACGTATTTCCTCTGCCCTCGGCGTTGAGGCAGTGAAGGGCGGGGTACACCCGCGGTTCGGAACCCGGAATATGATCATCCCGCTCGCGGGGCACAAATACCTCGAGGTAGTGGAGGTCCTGGACCACCCCGCTTCTGACAAGGCACCCTTCGGGCAGGCTGTGCGTGCACGGTCTGCCGCGGGCGGCGGCTGGATGGGCTGGTGCGTCGAAGTGGACGACCTCGCCCCCTTTGAAGAGCGGCTGGGACGCTCCGCGGTCAACGGAAACCGCAAGTTCCCTGACGGCCGTGAGCTGGTCTGGAAGCAGATCGGCATATTGGGCCTGATTGCCGACCCCCAGGTTCCCTACATGCTCAAGTGGGAAGGGGACCCGTCCCTGCACCCCTCCAACGCCTACGAGAGCAACGTCAAGATGAGCTGCCTTACCATTGCCGGTTCCGCGGCCCGGGTGACGGAATGGCTGGGCGAACCCGTCGAGAAGCCCTTGGAGGACGTTGCTGTGGAGTGGGTGGCGCCGCACGGAACCCCCGGGATCCTCTCGGTGACCTTCGAAACCGGCAACGGAGCAGTCACCATCTGACGCCCCCTTGATTGCCGTCCCGGTAAGCCCGGCACGGCGTGTGGCCCGGTGCCCCCTGGTCTTCGGCCGCCATCAGCATGTGACAACGGCGTCACCTGCCGATGGCGGCCGAATCCATGTTCCAGCGACTTTGGACCCGATGGCCCGCGGTTAAATGTCGTACCCTCCCGCGATCATATTGGTATGGGGAAAGCGGCGGTGGCGAAGGCGTTTGAGGACATCAACGCGGCTGTTGCTGTGCTCAGGGCGGAGGCGGTTGGGTGCGGTTCGGAGCCGTTTTCGGCAGCTGACCCGTTGGCCGGGCTGGCTGATGGGTGCCTGGAGATCCTTGCCGGGGCCGCCGGGGTCCAGGCCCGGATAGCGGGTCTGGTGGCCAACGCTGCGGGGACGTACGCGGGCACCGCCCGTGCGGCCGCTCCGCCGGACGCCCCGGTGCAGGCGCAGGAAATGGCAATCGCAGCCGAGATCAGCTGTGTCATGGCCATCGGGGACCGTGCCGCGGGCGCCCTGCTGGCCCGGTCCCACGCCCTGACCAGCTCCCTGCCCCGCACCCTCGCAGCCCTGCACAACGGAACAATCTCCTGGCAGCACGCCACAGTCATGGTGGACGAGGCCGCAACCCTTGACCCCGCTGGCGCCGCCGCCCTGGAAGCCTACTTCCTGGACCAGCACACACCACAACCGGGCACGGCCGCCGCCATTGGCCAGATGCCGGCGTACCGGTTCCGGGCCAAAGCCCGGACATGGCGGGAACGCCACCACGCCGAATCCATCGAGAAGCGGCACGCCAAGGGTGTGGCTGACCGGCGGGTCGAATACCGGCCGGACCAGGACGGCATGGCCTGGCTCTCCGCCTACCTGCCCGCCCACCACGCCGCAGCCGCCTGGAACCGGCTGACCGCCATCTCCCGGGGGATGCAGGGACCGGACGAGGCCCGCACCCTGTCCCAGCTCCGGGCAGACACCTTCGCCGAAGCACTTCTCACCAGCGGCACCACCAGCGGCAACAGCGGGGGCAGCGGTACCCGGGCCGAGGTGCTGGTCACCGTGCCCGTGTTCTCCCTGATGGGCCTCACGGACGAGCCCGCGGTGCTGGACGGGCACGGCCCCATCCCGGCCTCGATGGCACGGGACCTCGTTGCCGGCGGGGCGGACTCGTTCCACCGGGTCCTGGTTGACCCGCGGGACGGGGCACCACTGGAAATCGGCCGCACCAGCTACCGGGTAACCAAGGCGATGCGGACCTGGCTCAGGCTCAGGGACGGAAAATGCCCCTTCCCCGGCTGCAGCAACAGCTCCCTGGACAACGAGGCCGACCACCTCCTCGCCTGGCACCAAGGCGGCACCACCGGGATCAGCAACCTGGGCCAGCCCTGCCCAAAACACCACAAGCTCCGCCACACCAGCGGCTGGAAACCCACCCCCGCCACCACAACCGGACCACCCGGCTGGACCTCACCCACCGGCCGCCACTACACAAGCGAACACCAAGACTGGGAACCACCACACTGGCCGGAACGGAATGCGGAATTGAAGCGTCTGGGATCAATCGAAGACTGCATGGATTTCGCCTACGCAGGGCTGTCCCCAGGAGAAGACGCCCTGACGCGCATCCTTCACGCCCCGCCCGCCTGACAGGACACGGTTTCGACCGCTCAACCACCACCAGGGTGCTTTCGGCCGCGTCTGCACAAAGTGCCGCCGTCGTCTTGCGCGCCCCAGCGGGAATTACACCTACCCCAAGCCCACGGCCTTGCCAAAGAGGCTGAAGCCAACGAACGCCACGATGTCCAGCAGGGCATGGGCGATCACCAGGGGCATCACCCGCCGCGTCCGGGTGTACAGCCATGCGAAGACGACGCCCATTACAAAATTGCCGATGAAGGGCCCAAACCCCTGGTACAGGTGGTAGCTGCCGCGCAGCAGCGAACTCGCCAGGATGGACAGCGGCACGCTCCAGCCGAACTTTCCAAAGCGGTCCATCAGATAGCCCACCACAATGACCTCTTCCACCACCGCATGGCGCATCGCGGACAGGATCAGCACCGGCACCGTCCACCAGTAAGCGTCCAGGGCACTGGGGATGATGGCGGTGGTGATTCCGAGCGCCCGGCCTGCCGCATACAGAGCCAGGGACGGGATGCCGATCAGTGCCGCCAGCCCCAGCCCCTGCACCAGGTCCCGGCCGGGGCGCGCGAAGTTGAACCCGAGCTTCTGGAAGGCTGACCGCGGGTGGCCGTCGCTGGAGCCGGACTGCCGGTGATCGGTCAGGAAGTAGATCACCAGCAGCACCGGCACCAGCGCAAAAATGATGTCCAGCAACTGGTAGGTCAGGTCGAAGTACTCGCGGGTGCTCTGGGAGCGGTTCAGCGTGGAGGTGCCCTCAGCCAGCGGCGCCCGAGTCATCTTGTCCAGGAGCTGCACTACCGAGTACACGGCGGACTGGCCCAGGGACAGGCCCAACACGATCCAGACTTCGAACCTGAGGCGGCGGCGGGAGGGAACAAACATGTTCCCATCTTGCCTGCAGTTTCTGGATCCGGGCTGATTGGCCTTCAAGTGTCCCCGGACGCTCAGTGTGGCCCGGCGCGCGCCCGATCCCCGTGCGTCAGCCGCCGGCGACGATCACTTCAGTGCCGTTGGCCTCGAACGCCGCCTTGTCCCGGGCGGAAATTCCAGCGTCGGTGATCAGCCGGGTGAAGTTATACCCGTCCATGGTGGCGAAGGCACGCACCCCTACCTTGGAGGAGTCAGCCAGCACGTAGGACACGCGCGCCCTGCTGGCGAGCAGGGCGTTGACCGAGGCCTCCCCCTCCCCCGTGTTCGTGGGCCCCACTTCGGGATCAATCCCGTTGACGCCGATGAAGGCGATATCCAGCACCACCTTCTGCATGATGATGTCCGTGTATGGCCCCACCAGTTCGTACGAGCGGGGGTTGAGGACGCCGCCGGTGACCATGACTTTGATGTTGGGCCGGACCGCCAACTGCCCCGCGATGTTGATGGCGTTGGTCACCACTGTCAGGGTGGGCTGGTTGGACGGCGCGTTGAGATCCTCGCGGGTGGCCAGGATCTGGGCCAGGGCCGTGCTGGTGGTGCCGCCGCACAGACCGATCACGGCCCCGGGGGAAATCAGTGCCGAAGCCGCCTGGGCAATCTGTTCCTTGGCTTCAGCGTGATCGTCACGGTTGTACCGGCCCGGCAGGTCGTAGGCAAGGGCTCCGGTGGTGGCGCCGCCCCGGGTCCTGGTGAGCAGCCGGCGCTTGGCAAGGCTGTCCAGGTCCCGCCGCGCGGTGGCAGGCGATACATTGAGCGTAGTGACGATCTCTTCAACCTCCACCTGGCCGGTCTTGGCCAGGAGGTCAAGGATTGCCGTCAGACGGTCGGTGCGGGTCATGCAAGGCCTCCAAACGCTCCCGCCACCGGCTTTGATGACGTTTTCTGATCATAACAGAACCCTTATGATCAACTTACGTCAGTTAAGGGGTGCGGTTACCGTATCCGGCGGCCAGCCCGCCATACAGCGTACGTCAGGGGCATGCCGGGCCGGTAGGCAAGGTGCGTGGCCGAGGGAGCGTTCAGCAGGTGCAGGTCCGCGCGGTGGCCGACGGCAATCGACCCCACCGCACGCTCGCCGTCGGCGTCGTGCCCTTGGTCCTTGTGCAGGGCGAGGGCGCCGCCGTACGTCGCAGCACGGACGGCTTCATGGACACTGAGCCGCATCTGCAGCACCGCCGTGGTGACGCAGAACGCCATGGAACTTGTGTAGGACGTGCCCGGATTGCAGTTGGAGGCGAGGGCCACCTGCACGCCCGCATCCAGCAGCTCCCGCGCGGGCGCAAGCGGCTGGCGCGTGGAAAGGTCGCAGGCGGGCAGGCACGTTGCCACGGTTCCCCGGCGGCCTGCTCCGCTGCCGGCATCCCAGCCGGCCCAGGTTCCGGCCAGTGCGTCCACGTCCTTGTCGGCGAGGTAGTTCACGTGGTCCACGCTGGCGGCGTCCAGTTCCACGGCAAGCTGGATGCCGGGTCCTTCGCTGAGCTGGTTTCCGTGGACGCGCAGTCCCAACCCTGCATCGCGGCAGGCCAGCAGGACCCGGCGGGACTGCTCCGCCGTGAACGCCCCCGTCTCGCAAAACACATCGGCCCACTGCACGTATGGCCGGACGGCGGCGAGCATGGGGCCGCACACGAGGTCTGTGTAGTCGTCAGCGTCCTGCCCGGCGGGGACCAGGTGCGCCCCCAGATAGGTGGCCTGGTCCGCCACTGTGGACGCGATGCGCGCGCTCCGGGCCTCGTGCTCGACGTCCAGGCCGTAGCCGGTCTTCGTCTCAATGTAGGTGGTCCCCTGCGAAACAGCTTCGCCCACGCGGCCCAGCGCCAGGCGCGTGAGGTCGAAATCGGACGTGGCCCGGGTGGCGCCCATGGTCACGGCTATCCCCCCTGCCGAGTAGGATTCCCCCGCCATCCGGGCCTCGAACTCTGCCGTCCGGTCGCCGGCAAACAGCAGGTGGGTATGGGAGTCCACCCAGCCGGGAAGGAGGGCCCGGCCGCCGGCGTCGACGGCGTCATCCGCGGCGGGAGCATCCGCTGCACCACCGATCCAGGAGATCCGTTCGCCTTCAATCACCACGGCGGCGTCTTTGAGGACCCGGTGCTCCAGGTCCTGCGTCATCAGCTCGGCGATATTGGTGATCAGCGTACTCATACAGCCATTCTTCAGCGCCGGACGGACCAGCGGGTGGCCGCCAGCGCCTGCGCTGTCCGGGATGCCGGACCCGTCCCCGCCGCGCCAGCGCCTCCCGCCGCCTCGTCCGCACCGCCCTTGCCGGCCAGGATCTGGGCTGCCGCGAGCTCAGCCATGGCTGAAGAGGTCTGGAAACCGTAGCCGCCCTGGCCGGCGAGCCAGTAGAAGCCGGGCGCTTCGGCGTCGAATCCTGCCACCGGGACGCCGTCGGCCGCTTCTGTCCGCAGCCCTGTCCACGCCCGGCGGATGTCCTTGATTCCAAGGCTGGTTAGCCGGTTCAGCCTGTCCACCAGTCGCTCAATGTCTCCCGGCCGGGGACGGGCGTCCTCCGGCCCGCTCGGCTCCGACTCCGACGGCGAGATGAGGACGTCGTCGCCGTCCCTGCGGAAATAGAACGTGTTGTCCGCTGCCGCCACCATGGGGCTGTGCTCAGGCAGGGGACGTTCGACGGCGGCAATCGCCGCAGTGCGCCGGTACGGCTGCAGCCCGAGCTTCTCCACGCCGCTGATGACGGCGAGTTCGTCCGCCCAGGCGCCGGCCGCGTTGACCAGGACGCCAGCCTGGAAACCCTCCGTCCCGGCCCCCACCTGCCAGCCGGAGCCGAGGCGCTGCGCGGTGTGCACCCTGGCGCCCGTGATGATGTCCGCCCCGGCAGCCGCAGCTCGCTGCCGGTGGTCGTCCAGGAGCAGCGGCGCGTTGCAGCCGAAGGAGCCGGAGTCCAGTCCTGCCGCTTCGAATGTGCCGGGGACCAGCGCCGGACACAGCTCCAGGGCTTCAGCAGGGGTAATACGCTGCATGTGCCCGCTGGCTTCGGCTGCCACTGCGTCCTCGGAGCCAATCAGCATAAAACTGCGCGGCGCCAGGACGGGTTCAGGCAGCTCGGCATCACGGGCGGCAATCAGCTCGAGGGTCCGCACCGTCAGTTCCTGGACAACCGGGGGTCCGTAGCTGGGGATGAACTGGCGGGCCGAGCGGGACGACGTGTGGTATGCCAGCTCCTGCTCCGCCTCCACCAGCGCCACGCTGCAGCTGCCGGCCAGCGCGGACGCCAGGGACAGGCCGGCAATGCCGCCGCCCACAATCAGGACATCGTAATGTGCTGCCATTTCTCCATCCTCGCAGAGTTGGTGCCCGGTGTTTCGTGTCTTTAGCCTGCCACCCCGGCACGGCTGGCGACGAAGGCACGCACGCAGGCTTCGACGTCGTCCGCTGAATGCGCAGCTGAAAGCTGCACCCGGATCCGCGCGGCACCCCGCGGAACCACCGGGAAGCTGAACGCGGTGACAAAGACGCCATGCTGCAGCATCCGGTCAGCCACCTTGGCTGCCAGGACGGCGTCGCCGAACATGACCGGAACAATGGCATGCTCGCCCGGCAGGAGGTCAAAGCCCTCCTCCGTCATCCGGCGGCGGAACAGGGCCGCGTTCTCGAAGAGCGTGCGCCGCAGGTCCGCCGAGTTCTCCACCAGGTCCAGGGCCTTGATGGTGGCAGCGACGATCGCCGGGGCCACCGAGTTGGAAAAGAGGTAGGGGCGGGCCTTCTGCCGGAGCATGGCCACCACTTCCGCACGGCCGGATACATAGCCTCCGGACGCGCCTCCCAGTGCCTTGCCGAATGTGCCGGTGTAGATGTCGACGCGGTCCGATACCCCTGCGTGTTCGGGCGTGCCGGCACCGGTGGCGCCCATGAAGCCGACGGCGTGCGAGTCGTCAACCATCACCATGGCGTCGTACTTCTCGGCGAGGCCGCAGATGGCCTCAAGCGGAGCCAGGTACCCGTCCATGGAGAAGACCCCGTCCGTGACGATGATCCTGCGGCGGGCATCCTTCGCCTCAACAAGCTTCGCCTCCAGGTCCGCCATGTCCTGGTTGGCGTAACGGTAGCGCTGTGCCTTGCAGAGGCGGATGCCGTCGATGATGGACGCGTGGTTCAGGGCGTCGGAGATGATGGCGTCCTCCGGCCCGAAAAGGGATTCGAAGACCCCGCCGTTGGCATCAAAGCAGCTGGAGAACAGGATGGTGTCCTCTGTGCCCAGGAACCGGGAAACGCGGGCTTCGAGTTCCAGGTGCAGGTCCTGGGTGCCGCAGATGAACCGCACGCTGGCCATGCCGAAGCCGCGCTCATCCATGGCGTCCTTGGCCGCGCGGATGATGTCCGGATGGTCCGCCAGGCCGAGGTAGTTGTTGGCGCAGAAGTTGAGGACATCAGCACCCTGCTGCCCAATCTGTCCGGCGGTGATGTGGCTGGACTGCGGGGAACTGATGCTGCGTTCGGTCTTGAAGAGGCCCGCGCTGCGGATGTCCTCCAGCTCGGTGCGGAGCTGGTCCTTGATGGAGGTATACATGGCGTTCCTTAGAGTTGGGTCCAGTCCAGGACAACTTTGCCACCTGCGCCGCTGCGGGCAAGGTCAAAGCCCTTTTCCCACTGGCCGGCAGGCAGGGTGTCAGTGACGACGGCGGAAATTCCCGCGTGCAGTACGGGGTTGGAGGAGAGCATGGCGCTCATGGCGTACCAGGTCTCATACATTTCGCGGCCGTAGATGCCCTTGAGCGTGAGCATGTGGGTGACCACCTTGCCCCAGTCGATGATGATGTCCTGGCTGGGCAGCCCCAGCATGGCGATCCGGCCGCCGTGGTTCATGTTGTCGATCATTTCGGGCAGTGCGCCGGGGTGGCCGGACATCTCCATCCCGATGTCGAACCCCTCCCGCATGCCCAGGCTGCGCTGGGCATCGCGGACGCGGGTGGTGGAGACGTCGATGGCCAGGTCGGCGCCGAGCTGGCGGGCGAGGTCCAGCCGGGGCCGGGACACGTCGGTGATGGCGATCTTGCGGGCGCCAGCGTGGCGGGCGACGGCGATGGCCATCAGGCCGATGGGCCCGGCACCGGTGATGAGTACGTCCTCGCCCACCAGCGGGAAGCTCAGCGCAGTGTGCGTGGCGTTGCCGAAGGGGTCGAAGATGGCACCGAGTTCCGGGGTGACGGACGGATCGTGGTGGACCCAGACGTTCGTTTCCGGGATCACCACGTACTCGGCGAACGCACCATCCCGCTGGACGCCTACGCTCACGGTGTGGATGCACATCTGCCGCCTGCCGGCGCGGCAGTTGCGGCAGATTCCGCACACAACATGGCCTTCGCCGGAAACCCGGTCGCCCACCTTGACGTCCCGGACGTCCTCGCCGACTTCCACCACTTCGCCGTAGAACTCGTGGCCGGGGATGAGGGGTGCTTCGATGATCCCCTGCGCCCACGAGTCCCAGGACTGGATGTGCAGGTCGGTGCCGCAGATCCCGGTGGTCATGACCCGGATCTTCACGTCCGCGGGGCCGGCTTGCGGTTCCGGGCGCTCCACCAGCTCGAAGCCCGCCTGTGGGCCGGCCTTGTACAAAGCCTTCATCGGCTTCCTCACTCTTGTTCCTGTGTCAGCGGCAGGTGCTGCCCTCCCCATTACAGCGAGGCAGAAGCTTTAGCACAACAACGAAATTCTCAATCGACGATGTAGCTTTTCTAATGCGTAGACTGGCGTGATGGAGATCCACCAGCTTGAAATCCTCCGGGAGCTCGGGGCGCTGGGAAGCGTCAAGGCAGTGGCCGACACCCTCATGGTCACCCCGTCCGCTGTCTCCCAGCAACTGGCGCTGCTGCAGCGGACCATCGACGTGCCGTTGACGCGCAAGGAGGGCCGCAACCTGGTCCTCACTGAGGCAGGCCAGGTACTGGCCGACGCGGGGGCCGCCGTCGTCAGTGCCATGGCCGAGGCGCGTGCTGCCATCGGCGGCTATCACGATACTGCGGCAGGAAGGGTCACACTGTCCGGCTTCCACAGCGCGGGGCAGGCGGTGTTCGCGCCGCTGGCCAGGATCCTTGATGCTCCGGGCCAGCCGCGGATCGAACTGTCAGATGAAGACGTGGCCCAGCAGGACTTCCCCGCCCTGACCGCCCGGTATGACCTGGTCCTGGCCCACCGGATGGACCACAGTCCGCGTTGGCCGGCAGAGCGGGTGTCGGTGATCCCGCTGGCGCACGAACCGCTGGATGTGGCCTTGCCGGCCGGGCATCCCCTCGCGGCCAAGGCTGCGGTGACGGCCGACGACGTGGGCGGCGAGGCCTGGGTGACCAGCCACACAGGGTACTCCCCCGCCGACGTGCTGTCCGCCGTCGCCGCGGTTTCCAGCCGTGAGCTGAACATCGTCCACCGGATCAACGACTACTCCACGGTGGCGGCACTGGTTGCCGCCGGCGGAGTGGTGGGCCTGCTTCCCAGGTACACGGCGGGCCCGGTGCTGAACCCGGACATCGTGCTCCGGCCGCTGGCGGGAATCAGCACCCGGCGCCGGATCGACCTGTTGGCCCGGCCGGAAAACCTGAAGCGCCGTTCTGTCATGGTTGTGTCCGAGGCGCTGCAGGAGATCATGGCCGGGCTCGTGGACCGGGGCTGACCCAACTAAGTAGCGCTAAGTGTCGTTTTGGAGCCCCAAAACGACACTTGGCGCTACCTACTTTGCGTGCCCCTTGCCGTGCCCCATGCCGTGGCCTTTTTCGTGGCCCCGGCCCAGCCCGAGTCCCGGATGGTCACCGGTACCCTCAACAATCCGCTCCGCCGTGGCCTGGTCCCCGTTCTTGACCCCGGAGATCCGGACCGTGCTCCCGGTGGCGATGTCCGCGATAGTCCCGTCGGTTGGCTTAAGCCGCTTGCCGCCGTCGGGCGTTGCCGAAGAGCCGTCTGCAGAAGGTGCCGGCACCAGCTTGATCTTCGTCTCGGCGTTGACCGCGTAGGTCTGCGAGTAGCCGTCCTCACTCTTGACGGTAATCGAGCTGTCACTGACAGCGTCCACTGTGCCGCGCTGCTCGAGGACGGTCTGGAAGGTGCCGTCAGCTTTCTTGACCACCCCCTCGCTGTGCAGGTGCTGCGGTCGCTGGGACTTGTCCGGTTTGGCCGGCCGGTCCGACCGCCCGGGCGCGGACTGCGACGGCGACGGGGAAGGTGGGGGCGAGTCGGCGGCCCAGGCGATGGCCACCCCAGCCCCAGTCAGGGTCAGGGCCACAGCGCCCGCCAGCACGGCCTTGCGAATCTTCAACGGGTCCCGGACGGACATGTTGCTCCTCCCACAGCATCCTCCACGGCACCGGCAGGGCCTGGTTGTGCCCGGAGCGGTGCCCTGCGCTTCAGTGTAGGACCGCGGCCGGCCAGTGAACATAAGTACTTTCGCGGCACAGGCACCTGAGTACTTAAAACAAAACTGGGTAGCGCTAAGTGTCGTTATGGGCGGTCAAAACGACACTTAGCGCTACCCAGTTGGGGTGGGAGGGCTAGACGGTGACGCCCAGCTTCTCCAGGATCAGCTCGCGGACCCGGGCGGCGTCAGCCTGGCCACGGGTGGCCTTCATGACCCCGCCCACGATCGCGCCGACCGCCTGGACCTTGCCGCCGCGGATCTTGTCCGCGACGCCGGGCTGGGCAGCCAGTGCGGCGTCGATGGCCTCAAGCAGGGGCCCGTCGTCGGAGACCACGGCCAGGCCGCGCTTCTCCACGATCTCCGCAGGGGTGCCCTCGCCGGCGAGGACGCCGTCCAGCACCTCGGAGGCCATCTTGTTGTTGATCTTGCCGGCTTCCACCATGCGGGCGAGCTCCACTATGGTGGCGGGCTGGACACCCAGCTGGCCGGGGTCGACGTCGGCGTTCTTGGCGCGGCCCACGATCTCGCCCATCCACCATTTACGGGCAACCGATGCCGAAGCGCCGGCGGCGATGGTTTCCTCGATCTCGTCCATCACACCGGCGTTCACGACGTCTCGGAACTCCAGGTCCGAGTAGCCCCAGTCGGCCTGGAGGCGCTTGCGGCGGGCGGCCGGCGGCTCGGGCAGGGTGGCCCGGAGCTCCTCGACCCATTCGCGGGACGGAACAACGGGGACCAGGTCCGGCTCCGGGAAGTAGCGGTAGTCGTCGGCGTCGGACTTGGCACGGCCGGACGTGGTGGTGCGGGTGTCCTCGTGCCAGTGGCGCGTCTCCTGAATGACAGGGTCGCCGGCGTCCAGGACGGCGGCATGGCGCTGGATCTCGTAGCGGACGGCGTGTTCGACGGCGCGCAGCGAGTTCACGTTCTTGGTCTCGGACCGGGTGCCGAACCTTTCACGGCCGTGCGGGCGGAGCGACACGTTGGCGTCGCAGCGCACGTTGCCGCGTTCCATCTTCGCGTCGGACACGCCCAGGTTCTTGACGATCTCGCGGACTGCCGCCACGTAGGCCTTAGCCAGCTCGGGCGCGCGGGAACCGGCGCCCTCGATGGGCTTGGTGACGATCTCCACCAGCGGCACGCCGGCGCGGTTGTAGTCCACCAGGGAGAAGTCCGCGCCGTGGATGCGGCCAGTGGCCCCGCCCATGTGCGTCAGCTTGCCGGCGTCCTCCTCCATGTGGGCGCGCTCGATCTCCACCCGGAACACAGTTCCGTCAGACAGCTCGACATCCAGGTAGCCGTCATACGCGATGGGTTCGTCGTACTGGGACGTCTGGAAGTTCTTGGGGGTGTCCGGGTAGAAGTAGTTCTTCCGGGCGAAGCGGCAGGACTCGGCGATCTTGCAGTTGAGGGCAAGGCCGATCTTGATGGAGGACTCCACCGCGGCCTTGTTCACCACCGGCAGGACGCCGGGCATCCCGAGGTCCACTTCGTTGACGTTGGTGTTGGGCTCGTCGCCGAACACGTTCGGGGCGGAGGAGAACATCTTGGTCTTGGTGTTGAGCTCCACGTGGACCTCGAACCCCAGGACGGGATCGTACTTCTCCATGGCCTCTTCGAAGCTCAGGACTGCGTCAGTGTTCATTATTTTGCCTCCTGGCTTCCAACAAGGGTTTCGACGGGCTCAACCGCGGAGGCCGCCAAGGCCGGGGCCTGCGCCAGCAGCGGGCCGCCCCACTTCGCCTCGAGCAGCGATTCCAGGACGGCGCCCACCCGGTACAGGCGGGCGTCCTCGCGGGCAGGGGCCAGCAGCTGGATGCCCACGGGCAACCCATCCTCGTCCGCCAGGCCGCCCGGCAGGGACAGCCCGGGAACGCCGGCAAGGTTGGCGGGGATGGTGGCGACGTCGTTCAGGTACATGGCCAGCGGATCGTCCAGCTTCTCGCCAAGGCGGAAGGCCGTGGTGGGGGCCGTGGGCGAAATCAGGACGTCCGCCACGGTGAAGGCGGCGTCGAAATCGCGCTGTACCAGGGTGCGGACCTTCTGGGCCGAACCGTAGTAGGCGTCGTAGTAGCCGGCGGACAGCGCATAGGTGCCCAGGATGATGCGGCGCTTCACTTCGTCGCCGAAACCGGCGGCGCGGGTGGCAGCCATGACGCGTTCAATGGTCATGGGGCCCTCCTCGGGGAGGACGCGCAGGCCGTACCGGACGCCGTCGAACTTGGCGAGGTTGGAGGACGCCTCGGAAGGCATGATCAGGTAATAGGCGCCCAGGGCGTACTGGAAGTTGGGGCAGGACACCTCAACGATTTCCGCGCCGGCCTCCTTGAGCAGTTCCAGGGCATCGTTGAAGCGGTTTTCGACGCCGGCCTGGTAGCCCTCGCCGTGGAGTTCCTTGATGATGCCGATCCGGAGGCCCTCAACATTGCCCGTTTTCGCAGCGGCAACGAGGTCGGCGAGCGGGTCCGGCAGCGAGGTGGAATCGCGGGGATCGTGCCCGCCGATGACCTGGTGCAGGAGCGCGGAGTCCAGGACAGTCCGGGAAACCGGCCCGATCTGGTCCAGCGAGGACGCCATGGCGATGGCCCCGTAGCGGGACACGCTGCCGTATGTGGGCTTCACGCCCACAGTGCCGGTGACGGCGCCGGGCTGGCGGATCGACCCGCCGGTATCGGTGCCAAGGGCCAGTGGGGCCTCGAAGGCAGCGACGGCGGCAGCGGAGCCGCCACCGGAACCGCCGGGGATCCGGTCCAGGTCCCACGGGTTGAGGGTGGGACCGAAAGCGGAGTGCTCCGTGGAGGAGCCCATGGCGAACTCATCGAGGTTGGTCTTGCCCAGGATGGGCATCTTCGCGGCGCGCAGGCGCTCGACGACGGTGGCGTCGTACGGGCTGTGCCAGCCTTCGAGGATCTTCGATCCCGCGGTGGTGGGCTGGCCCACCGTGACGATGAGGTCCTTCACGGCGATGGGCACGCCCGCGAGGACATGCAGGGCTTCGGCCTCGGCTCCGCCGGCGGCGCGGATGGCGTCCACCTCGGCGGCGACGGCGAGCGCCTCCTCCGCGTTGACGTGCAGGAACGCGTTGACGCCCCGTGCGCCGCCGTCCACCTCGGCGATCCGGTCGAGGTACGCCTGGGTGACCTCGACGGAGGTGACCTCGCCGGCTGCGAGCTTTTCGGCCAGCTCGGCGGCGGAGAGGCGGATGAGTGTGTTGGTGTCAGTCATGGGTTATGCCTCATCCAGGATTGCCGGGACCTTGAAACGGTTGTCATCGGAGTCCGGCGCGCCGGAGAGTGCCTGTTCCGCCGTGAAGGTGTGGCCCACCACGTCCTCGCGGAACACGTTGGCCAGCGGAATCGGGTGCGAGGTTGCCGGGACATCGTCCCCCGCGGCTTCGCTGACCGACTTGACCGAATCAACGATGACGGCGAGTTCTCCGGCCATCCTGTCCAGCTCTTGAGCACTCATCTCAATGTGAGCGAGGCGCGCGAGGTGCGCAACATCGTCACGGTTGATCGCAGCCATGGATCTCCCCTGCAAAGTTTGAATTGATTTCCGATCCATTCTAGTGGGGAAACGGAGATGCCCGTCTGACGACCCCCAGCGGGCGTCAGACGGGCACCTTCATACCGTGGTGCCACCCACAAGGGGCAGCACACGGCAACTACAGACTAACCGATTCCGATGGCTCCAGTCAGCATGCCAATTCCCAGCATGACCAGGGACACCACCGCGCTGCGCCACAGGACTTTCTTGTGGTGGTCGCCGAGGTCCACCTTCGCCAGCGAGACCAGGAGCAGGATGGCGGGAACCAGCGGGCTCTGCATGTGGAAGGGCTGGCCGGTGATGGATGCCCGGGCCATTTCCGCAGCGCTGATGCCGTAGTGGCCGGCGGTCTCGCTCAGGACCGGCAGGACGCCGAAGTAGAAGGCGTCGTTGCTCATGAAGAACGTCATGGGGATGCTGAGGACGCCGGTGATGACGGCCATGAGCGGGCCCATGCTGAACGGGATGATCTGCACCAGCCACGCGGACATCGCTTCCACCATGCCGGTACCGGTCAGGACGCCGGTAAGCACTGCCGCAGCCATGACCATGCTGACCACGGCAACGATCGACGGCGCGTGGGCCACGATTTGCGTGGCCTGGTCCTTGACACGGGGGAAGTTCACCAGCAGGGCGATGGCCGAGCCCACCATAAAGACGTACGGCAGGGGCACGAGGTCGGCGATGAGCATCCCCATCACGGCCACCGTGAGGACCAGGTTGAACCAGAACAGCCTGGGCCGGAGCGTGGCGCGGTTGGGGTCCAGGGCCGTGTCCGCCAGCCCGGCGTCCTGCGCGTCCGCGGGAGCTTCGGCGCGTTCCAGGACTGCAACGGAAGAGCTTCCGACGGCGGGGGCTGCTCCGCCGGGGTTTCCCGCCTTGCGTCCGCGGCCTGAAGCGTTGCCCAAGCTGCCGCTGCCGCCCACCGGCGCGCCGCCGTCGAACGCTTCAGCAGTTTCCGGTACGGCCCAGATTTCAGGCTGGGTGGCGCGGAGGCGGTTGCGCTCCTGCAGTCCGAGGACCCACGCGAAGGCCATGACGACGGTGATGCCCGCGAGGAGGGACGGGATCATGGGGACGAAGACGTCGTTGACGTCGATCTTCAGGGCGGTGGCTGCACGGGCGGTGGGGCCGCCCCACGGCACGATGTTCATGGTGCCGTTGGCCAGGCCCGCCACGCAGGTGAGGACCACGGGGCTCATCTTCAGCCGGAGGTAGATCGGCAGCATCGCGGCGGTGGTGAGGATGAAGGTGGTGGAGCCGTCGCCGTCCAGGGATACGGCGGCGGCGAGGATGGCGGTTCCCAGGACAACCTTGGCGGGGTCGTTCCCCAGCTTCCGGAGGATGAACCGGACCAGCGGATCAAAGAGCCCGACGTCGATCATCAGGCCGAAGTAGATGATGGCGAACATGAGCAGGGCTGCGGTGGAGGTCATGGACTTCATGGAGTCCATCACCATGTCTCCGATGCCCAGGCCGGCGCCCGCAAAAAGACCAAAAACAGTGGGGACGATGATCAACGCCAGCACTGGCGTCAACTTCTTCGTCATGATCAGCACCATGAATACCGCGATCATGGCGAATCCAAGTAATACCAGCACGGCCGGCTCCTTCTTGTGAACAGCGGCACAGCGGTGTGACGCGTGCTACAGACTGTAGGGTGGCCGCCGTCACGGCGGTGTCTTTGGCTCAATTGATTGGCATACTGCTTATTGGGAGCATTTTGCTCATTGTGCTCACATGGCTTTGGCCACTTGTGAGCCGCCGCCCCAGCCGCACCAGGGCCGTACCAGAGCCGTATCGAGGAGGATCATGCAGCGTTCCAGCCGGCGCGCGCCGCTGCGGTTCTCCACCCAGACCCTCCTGCTGCAACTGTCCGTGGTGCTGCTGGTTGTCCTGTTCAGCACTGCGGTGCATGCGTGGCTGACCTACGACCGCGTGGGGAGCGAGGCGGAGAACCAGGCGCTGACCTTGGCCCGCACGGTGGCCTCGGACGCTTCGGTGCGGGCGGACGTGCTGGCCATCAGCCAGCAGCCCGGCACTCCCCCGCCGTCCCAGCTGGCCGCCGGCCCCCTCATGGAGGCAGCCGAAGCCGCGCGGGCGCGGACCGGTGCCCTGTTCGTGGTGATCACCGACGAGACCGGCCTCCGGCTGGCCCACCCGGACCGGCAGCGGCTCGGTGAGAAGGTGAGCACCGATCCGTCCGAGGCCTTGGCCGGCCGGGAGGTCACCACCCGGAACACAGGGACGCTGGGACCCTCCGCGGGGGCGAAGGTTCCCGTCTACGCGCCGGAGGGCACCACCGTGGTGGGCGAGGTCAGCGTGGGCTACTCCATGGAAACCGTGGGACAGAGCCTGGCCCGCGATATCGGTCCGGTGGCCGTCACGGCGGCCGGCGCACTGCTCGCCGGCGTCCTGGGGTCTTTCCTGCTGCGCCGCCGGCTGCAGCGGCTCACCCTGGGGCTGGAACCCGAAGAGATCAGCACGCTGGTCCACGACCAGGTGGCTGTGCTCGAAGGCGTGGACGACGGCGTCATTGGCGTTTCGGCCGACGGCCGGATCAGCGTGTTCAACACCGCGGCGCAGCGGCTGCTGGGGTTGCCGGACCTCGCCGGAAGCCGCTGGGACGAGGCGCCGGTTCCGGACCAGCTGAAGTCGCTGACCCGGCCAGGATCCGGCGGAACGAAACGTCCCGGCCCGGAGGCCCTGGAACTGGTGGCCGGCGGGCGGGTGCTGGTGGCCAACGCCCGCAAGGCCCTGCACCGGCGGGAGGACCTGGGCTGGGTGGTGATGCTGCGGGACCGCACCGAGCTGCAGCAGCTCACCCGGCAGCTGGACGCCGTGGGAACCATGTCCACCGCATTGCGGGCCCAGCGCCATGAGTTCGCCAACCAGCTGCACACCATCGCCGGTTTCATGAGCATCGGCCAGCACCAGCAGGCCCGCGAGTACCTGGCACGGCTGGCTGCCACCGGCCCGTTGAAGTTCCCGGTGGACCAGGCGGAACTGCTCCAGGACCCCTACCTCCAGGCGTTCGTGGGGGCCAAGGGCGTGGAGGCGGACGAGCGGGGCGTGGCCCTGCGGATCGGCCCGGAGACCCTGGTCCGCGGTCAGGTTGCAGAACCCCAGGACGTCACCACCGTACTGGGCAACCTGATCGACAACGCGGTCAACGCTGCGGTGGCCGGCTCCTCGGCGGACCGCTGGGTTGAGCTGGAGGTGCTGGACGAGCCGGACGACGACGGCGGCACGCTGCACATCGTCGTCGCCGACTCGGGTGACGGGCTGGCGGAGGGAACGGACCCGGAGGCCTTCTTCGCCGAAGGGTTCAGCACGGCGTCCGGGCCGCTGGCCCGGAACGGCCGCGGCGGCGGCCAGGGGTTTGGGCTGGCCCTGGCGCGGCAGCTGGCCCGGCGCCGCGGCGGGGACGTCAAACTGCTGGATCCGGGCACCACCGGTGGACCCGGGGCAGTCTTCATGGCCACGCTGCCGCGGACAACCGCGGGACGGGCCGGCAGGAACATCACGGGGGCAACCGGAAAGGACACCAATGCCTGAAGACTTTCGGGTGCTGATCGTTGACGACGACTTCCATGTGGCCAAGCTGCACGCGGCATATGTGGATTCCGTGGCAGGATTCCTGGCGCTGGCCCCGGTGGGCACGGCGTCGCTGGCCCTGCAGTCCATCCACAGCCTGCGGCCGGACCTTGTGCTGCTGGACGTCTACCTGCCGGATGCCTCCGGCCTGGACCTGCTCCAGCAGCTGGACGTGGACACCATCATGCTGAGCGCGGCCTCCGATGCCGACTCCGTCCGGACGGCGTTCCGCCGCGGAGCCCTGGGCTACCTGCTGAAGCCGTTCACGTCCGAAGCCCTGTCCCGGCAGCTGCGGTCCTATGCCCGGTACCGGCGCCTGCTGGCGCAGCCCGGGGCGCTGGACCAGGACGCAGTGGAGCGTGCCAAGCGGGCCCTGATCCCGGGCGATGCCACGCCGTCGTCAAAACCGCGTTCGGCCACGGAGGCAGCGGTGCTGGAATCGCTGGTGCCCGGGGAGCAGTATTCGGCAGCGGAGGTGGCCGGCCGGGTGGGCGTCTCGCGCGCAACCGCCCAGCGGTACCTGTCCTCCCTGGCGGACGACGGCGCGGTGGACATCCAGCTGCGCTACGGGACCACGGGCAGGCCGGAGCACCGCTACGGCCTGCCGGCAACGTCCTAAAAACCCGCTCGCTGCTAGCTGGCCTTCTGCGCCACAAGCTCGATTTCCACGAGCATCTTGGGGTCCAGGAACGGCAGGACGTGCACCAGGGACAGCGTGGGGCGGATGTCGCCGAAAACCTCGCCGTGGGCCCGGCCTGCGTCTTCCCACTTGCTGATGTCCGTGATGTACAGCTTGGACTGGACCACGTCCTCGAAGGTGAAGCCGGCGTCGGCCAGGACTTTGCCGAGCTTCTGGAGGATGTACTGGGTCTGGGTGTAGAAGTCCTCGCCCACGATCCCGTCCTCGCCGCTGGCAGCGGTGGCTGAGATGTAGAGGGTGTTGTCCACCTGGACGGCCCGGGAATAGCCGAGGGTCTGCTCCCAGACGGAGCCGGTGCCGAAGGTCTTGCGCATGGTGGTGCCTTTCAAAGCTGGAGTGGGTCGGCACCACTGTAGGGCCGCTACAGGTCCAGCCGGTAAACCAGCAGTTTTATGTCCGTTCCGGGGACCAGCCAGTCACGCTCCGGGACCCGGCTGAAGCCTGTCTTGCGGTACAGGCCGTGGGCGCTCTCCCAGGTTGCTCCCGTGGTCAAGGCAACGGCCCTGATGCCGGGAAGCGACCGGGCGTACTCGATGATGGCCGCCACCATGGCCTTGCCGGCACCGCTGCGCTGCACCGCCGGGTCCACCACCAGCATCCGGAACTCCAGCTCATCCTCCAGCGCGATGTCCGCGTACGGTTCCCCTGCACGGGCCAGCGTCACCGAACCGACCACCTCGCCGTCCCGCTCGGCCACCCAGATGGTGGCGCTTCCGGCCCGCAGCGCAACGTCCTGGACCTTGCGCATGTACGGGTGGTTGGCGTCCTCGAAGTAGCCCGCCGCAAGGTAGGAATCACGCGTGATGCGGGCAACGGCGTCGTAATCTGTTGCGACGGCGGGACGGACTGTTATCTGCGGCTGCACCCGTCAATGGTAGTGGTACTGCCCGGTAACCCCCGGCGAAACGGCAGCTTCCGTGACCGAACTATCAGAGCGGAAACTTGCCGGAGAGCTCCAGGCCGCCGGCGCAGGTCCAGGCGTCCAGCCGGTCCCCGTCCGTGGGGCCACCCTCCAGCGGGCTGGCAAGGCGGGGCCGCCGGACCCAGCAGCCGGCCTCTTCCGCGATCAGCGCCCCGGCGGAGAAGTCGTGCTCGTTGAGGCCGCGCTCTCCATAGGCGTCATGGGTGCCGTCCGCAACGAGGCACAGGTCCAGGGCCGCGGACCCCAGCCGCCGGACATCCGCGAAACCGTCCAGCAGTTCGGCGAGGAAGGCGGCCTGCTCGGCGCGGACGGCGGGATCGTAGCTGAAGCCCGTGGCAAGGATCTGCCCCTTCCGGCCGGGAACGGGCCCGTCCAGCCGGGTGACCCTGCCGCCTTCCTCAAGCCAGGCGCCGTGGCCTCGGGCGGCGTAGTAGGTGCGGCCCAGCGCCGGGGCGTTGACGACGCCGGCCAGCCAGACGCCGTCGGCATCCGCCACCGCCACCGACGTGGCGTAGTAGACGATGTTGCGGATGAAGTTGGTGGTGCCGTCCAGCGGGTCGATGGACCAGCGGTAGCCGCTGGGTGCCTCCGGTCGGGTGGTTCCGTGTTCCTCACCAGTGATGCTATCCCGCGGCCGTGCTGCCGAGATGACGTCCCGCACCGCGTGCTCAGCGGCGACGTCGAACGCGGTGACCCAGTCGCCGGCGTCGCCCTTGTTGCTGGCCTGCAGTTCCTTGGCGTTCCTGCCGGCCAGGACCCGGGCACCCGCGGCCGCGGCCGCCTTGGCGATCTCCAGCAGTTCCGTGGGGCTGGTCATGAGTCGGCGCTTTCTTCCAGGGCGGCGGGGCCGCCGGCCAGGAGCCGGCGGAAGCCGTCCTCGTCCAGCACGGGAACGCCGAGCTGCTCGGCCTTGTCCAGTTTGGTGCCGGCGCTTTCGCCGGCCACCAGGTAGCTGGTGTTCTTGGACACCGAACCTGCCGCCTTGCCTCCCCTGACCAGGATGGCTTCCTTGGCCTCGTCGCGGCTGAAGTTCGGCAGGGACCCGGTGACCACCACGGTCAGTCCTTCCAGGGTCCGCGGCGTGGACTCGTCGCGTTCGTCCTCCATCCGGACCCCGGCGGCTGCCCAGCGGTCAACGATCTCCCGGTGCCAGTCCTCAGCGAACCATTCCTTCAGCGCTGCGGCAATGGTGGGGCCTACGCCGTCAACATGTGCCAGGTCTTCCTCGGACGCCTGGCGGATGGCGTCCATGCTGCCGAACGCCGTCGCCAACGCGCGCGAGGCCCGCGGCCCGACGTGCCGGATGGACAGGGCCACCAGCACCCGCCACAGCGGCTGGGCCTTGGCCTTGTCCAGTTCCTTGAAGAGCTTCTCGGTGGTGGCCGTCGGCCTGGACGGGGTCTTCGCCGTGCCCTTGCTGTAGAAGTAGGGCACAAGTTCGTATTCCCCGGTGGGGACGCCCTTTGACCGTTTCTCGCGCCGGATCCGGACGCCGGCAAGGTCCTCGGGGGTGAGGTCGAACAGCGCAGCTTCCGAGGTGAGCGGAGGAACCTCGGGTTCGGCCGGCTGGGTCAGTGCGATGGCCGCCTCCCAGCCAAGGGCCTCGATGTCGAAGGCTCCGCGGCCGGCCAGGTGGAACACCCGCTCCCGCAGCTGGGACGGACAGGACTTGGCGTTGGGGCACCGGATGTCCACGTCGCCCTCCTTGGCCGGGGCCAGCGGGGTGCCGCAGGAGGGGCATTCGGTGGGCATCACGAAATCCCGGACCGGAGGGTCCTGCTGGTCCCGGAGGGCAAGGACGGGGCCCACGATCTCCGGGATGACATCGCCGGCCTTGCGCAGCACCACGATATCGCCGATTTTCACGCCTTTGGCCTTCACCACGTCCTGGTTGTGGAGGGTGGCCATCTCCACTGTCGAGCCCGCCACTTTGACCGGCTCCATGAGGCCAAAGGGCGTCACGCGGCCGGTGCGGCCCACGTTGACCTGGATGTCCAGCAGTTTGGTGTGCACTTCCTCAGGCGGGTACTTGTAGGCGACAGCCCACCGCGGCACCCTGGTGGTGTAACCGAGCGCCCGCTGGGTGGCGAAGTCATCCACCTTGATGACGATGCCGTCGATCTCGTGCAGCAGCTTGTGGCGTTTGTCCCCGTACCGCTTGATGAATTCCAGGACCTCGTCCAGGCTGCCCAGCACCTCGGAATAGGGGCTGACGGGAAGGCCCCACCCCTTCAGCAGGTCATAGGTTTCGGACTGGCTGCGGGCCTCGAGGCCCTCCCGTGCACCGATGCCGTGCACGAACATCTTCAGCGGGCGCTTGGCCGTTTCTGCCGGGTCCTTCTGCCGCAGGGAGCCTGCTGCTGCGTTGCGGGGGTTCGCCAAGGGCGCCTTGCCCGCTTCAATGAGTGCCTCGTTGAACTCGGCGAATTCCTTGGACGGGATGAAGACCTCGCCCCGGACTTCCATCTCTGCCGGAAACCCGCTGCCCTGGAGCTCCTGCGGGATTTCCTTGATGGTCAGGACGTTGTGGGTGATGTCCTCACCGGTGGTTCCATCGCCGCGGGTGGCGGCGCGGACCAGCTTTCCGTCGCGGTACAGGAGGTTGACCGCCAGGCCGTCGATCTTAAGCTCGGTCAGCCAGGCTGCGGGCGGGGTTCCGTTACCCAGTTTCTCGATGCCGGCTGCCGCTTTAGTGAGCCAGGCTTCGAGTTCTTCGAGGGAAAAGACGTCCTCGAGGCTGTACATCCGCTGCAGGTGCTCCACGGCCGCGAATGCGGCGGACACTTCCCCGCCCACCTCCTGCGTGGGCGAATCGTTGGCCACGAGTTCGGGGTGGAGCGCCTCAATCTCCTCCAGGCGGCGGAAGAGCTCATCGAATTCGGCATCGGAGACCAGCGGGGCGTCTTCCTGGTAGTACGCGAACCGGTACTTCCTGACCAGGTCCACCAGGTCCTCGTACTCCCCGCGGACGGAGTCGGACGGGACAGCCTCCGGCTCGACGGGTTCCGTGGTGCGGGTGGCGATCTGTTCTGCGGGGCCTGGTCCTGTACTCACAGACCTATCTTGCCATCTAGCCGAGACGGGGCCATGGCTCAGTGGTCCTGTCAGTGCGTCCTGAAGCGGTTCCTGCCCCACCAGGCGAAGGCGGCCGCAGCCACGCCCAGCAACAGGGTGCCAGCGATAATCGGCAGGAGCGCGGGCCCGCCGTCGCCGTCTGCGGGTGCTACTGCCGCCACCCGGGTGGCCGTGGCGGACTTGGTGACGGGCTTGTTCCAGTCGTGCCCGCTGGATGCGCCGGTGGGCGGCGGGGAAACTGCCGATTCCGTGGCGCTGGAAACGGTGGGTTCGGAGGTTGGTTCTTCCGGTTCTGCCAGGGGCGCGTCCGGCGCTGGAACAGTCCCGGCGGGTGTCTCCACGGGCGGAGCGGGCTGCTGCGGAGGCGCCGGCACAGGATCAGCGGGCGGGGCCGGCGGGCTCTGCGGTTCCCTCGGTTTCTGGGTCCGTGCGGGCTCGCCGGGTTTTGGATCAGCAGCGGTTTGGGGCTCACACAGCAGCAGGAAGCATTGGTCCGGAGATGTTGTGGCGGCCGGGGTTGGTTCCGTGGAATCAGCGCTTGCCGGGCCGTCCGGGAAGAAACACAAGGTGACGGCCAGGACAGCTGCTGCTGCGGTTGCCGGGACGTAGCGGAGTACTGGTGCGGACGGGGTCATGCACTACCTTTCGATGCGCGCGGTCCCCCCGCCGCGGCTTTCTGGTGTCCCCGGTAGTCTTCTACACCTCATTGGGGGCCGCAAATCACCGGGATCTGCGGCCCCCATTCTGCCCGGGCGTCAGTCCCTGTTTTCCGGGGGCAGTGCCACCTGGATCTTCCGTGCCTTGCCGCGGCCCACCACGTAGCCGCGGCCAGGGACGAAGTCCGGGCTGACCCGGCCCAGGGAGGTGTTGAGCAGGCTCTCCCCTTCGATGTCCCCCGGGTTCAGCAGCAGTCCACGCCGGCCGGATTTGAAGGGCTGCGCAAGGGACCATGCCGAGGACCAGGTGGAGGTTTCGGACTCCCCCACCACCCACTGGTCGGCCTTGATGGACACCGCCACCAGCTGCCCAACGCCCGATTCGGCCAGCGTGTCCGTGAACTCTGTCAGGCCCTCAATGAAGAAGGCCAGGGACCCGGGGTTGCCGGACGAATGTTCAACCAGGTCCTCCACGACCTCCGCGAGGTCGTCCGCACCCACCACGGACCGGTTCCAGATGGGCAGCGAGGCGACGGCGGAGCGCCGGGCACCCAGGTAGATCAGCTCGGTGTCCGGGTTGGAGCGCCGCAGGGCGTAGGCGAGCGTCACCAAAGCAACGGTGCGGCCCGCACCCGGAGGGCCGGCCAGGAGCAGCGGGCCCCTGGCCATGATCTCGGCGGGCCGCAGCGTTTCGTCGTCGACGCCAATGACCGGAAGTCCCGGGCTGCCGGCTGGCAGGACATCCAGGTCCACCTGGTCCGGAAGCCTTTCGATGCCGGGTGCGGCCTCCAGCCCCTGCCGGAGCATGGCTTCGCTGAGCTTGTGCACTTCACGGGCCTGCAGCGCCAGGTTGGAGTTGCCGCCAAGGACTGCCAGCTGGACTTCGAGCCCGTCCAGCAGTCCCCGCCCGGGCGGCGAGGCAGCGGTGAGGACGTCCCGGGGCACATCCATGGAAATGTAGTCGTCCTCGGAGGACAGGCGGAGCACCAGGCGGCGCTGGATGGACGCGAGCAGGGAGGCGGGAACGGCGTTGGGCCGGTCCCCGGTCACCACAAGGTGGATGCCCAGGGTGCGCCCGTCCGTGGCCAGTTGGAGGAAGATGTCCCACAGCGCGGACAGCCTGCTGTGTTCGTAGGCCTCCCGGAAGGCGGACATCCCGTCCACCAGCACAAAGATGCGCTTTTCATCGGGCCTGTCCGCCAGTTTGCGGTACTCCACAATGGTGGACGCGCGGACCTCGGCAAACCGTGCCGACCGCTGCTCGGCGATGTCCCTCAGCAGGCGCAGCAGCCGCCCAACACGTTCAACGTCGTCGCCGTTGATGACCTCGCCCACGTGGGGCAGCTCTTCCAGCATGCTCAGCCCGGAGGAGCCGCAGTCGATCCCGTAGACGTGGACCGGCCCGCCGCGGGGCGTCACGGCCGCGGCAATGGCGATGCCGCGCAGCGCAGCAGATTTTCCGGAGCCGCCGGTGCCGTAGATGGCCATGTTGCCGTCCTTGTCCGGTTCGTAGAACACGGTGGGCTGGGCCTGGCGGGCGGGATCGTCGGCCACTCCCAGGAGCAGCTGTTCGTCGGTGCGGGGGTTGGGCAGCCTGGAGAAGTCGTAGGTCTTGGCGAGTTCGTCCAGCCACGGCTTGCGCGGGGCGTTGATGGACAGGGCCTCCGCTGCCCGGACGATGGTGGAGGTCATCCTGGCGATGTCGTTGGGGCCGGCGGGCGCGGCCGCTTCGGGTTTCTCCGGCGCCGGGGCCTCCCAGCTGGGGCCGGAGCCGAACGCCATTTCCACGACGTCGATCTGGGGCCGCTGCGGTTTCTCCGTAGTCCAGCCGCCAGCGTAGCCGGTCTGGAAACCCTGGATCCGGCCCGGGCCGGTCTTGGCCGCACCGCGGCCGGGGATGGCCGGATCGAAGTAGGCGGCGTCGGGAACGCCGAGGATGTCCGTGGCGTCGTCCTCATCGGCCATCCGCAGGGCAACCCGAAGATTGGTGTTGGCGCGCAGGCTGTCCTTGATGACGCCGGCCGGGCGCTGGGTGGCCAGGATCAGGTGCAGCCCCAGCGACCGCCCGCGGGCTGCAACGTCCACCACCCCGTCGACGAATTCGGGAACCTCATTGGCCAGCGCGGCGAATTCATCGACGACGATCACCAGGTAGGGCGGCGCGTCCGGATCTGCCTCCCGCTGCAGGGCCAGCAGGTCCTTGGCCTTCTTCCGGTTCAGCAGGTGCTCACGGTAGTGGAGTTCAGCCCGCAGCGAGGTGAGGGCACGCCGGACCAGGTGCGGTGAAAGGTCGGTGACCAGGCCCACCGTGTGGGGCAGGTTGATGCAGTCGGCGAACGCGGCCCCGCCCTTGTAGTCCACGAACAGGAAGCTGACCCGGTCCGGGCTGTAGGCGGCCGCCATGCCCATCACCCAGGACTGCAGGAATTCCGACTTGCCGGCGCCCGTCGTGCCGCCTACCAGGGCGTGGGGGCCCTCGTTTTTCAGGTCCAGGTACAGCGGCTCAATGCCTTTGGAACCCACCAGGGCCCGGAGGGTGCCGTTGTCCTTGCGGTTGGCCACGGCGCTGGCGTGCACGGAGTTGTTTTCCGTCCAACGTTCGGCCACGGCCTGCGGGTTGTCCAGGAAGTCCTTGCCGATCAGGGTGGCGTAGGAGACGGCCCGCGGAAGGTCGGAATCGTCGTTCACGGGTTTGCCCACGTCCATGACGGGCGCCAGCATCCGGGCAAGCTGGGCAGCCAGTTCCGCGTCGACGCTTTCGCAGCTGACGGGGTACGTGTGCCTGCCGAGCCGGACCTGCCCGGTGGTGGTGCCGTGCTCGCCGTCCACCACCATGAAGTCCCGACAGGCTGCGGGGAGGGACTGGATGTCGGTGGCCACCCAGACCACGTGGACGCCGGAGTCCGGGCCCCGCTCGGCAAGGCGCGTGAGCCGGCCACGGTCCACCGGGGCGTCGTCTTCCACGATCACCAGGACCGCCGGCAGCACAGGCTGGTCAACATCGTGCTTGGCCGGGTCCAGCCCGGGGCGAAGGTCCGGGCCGGAACGCTTGGCGGCGGCTTCCCTGGCGTCGAGCAGGTCCTCGAGCCGGGCCAGCAGGGAGGACCCGCCCGCCGATCCGGCGGCCAGGTGGTCACCGGCAAGGGGGCTGTGCCCCGAACCCACGTGCGGCAACCACTGCAGCCAGTTCCAGCGTTCCCGGGACTGCGCGGAGGTGATGGCCGCGAGGACAACTTCCGCGGGCGAGTGGAGCCCCACGAGCTGCAACACCATGCCCCGGGCGACGTCGTCCACCAGGCCGCGGGCACCTGCAACACCCAGGGACCCGGAGGTGCGCAGCTGGGAAACCACGGGGACGCCTTCGATGTCGCGGAACTGCTTCAGGCAGTCCCGGATCTCCTGCGCGTACTGCGCCTCGGTGTCGTTGCTCGACGGTTCCTCCAGCAGGACCCGCGACGGGGACGTTCCCAGGCCGAACCTGAGGCCCAGGAATCCTGTGTGCTCCGGACGGTGGGTCCACAGCAGCGGACCGAGCTTGTAGATGGCGTCCACGGTGTCGCTGACCGAGGGCGCTTCCTGCAGCCGGACGGCACGTTCAACCTGCTGCAGTTCCGTGAGGTCCTGCCTGAAGGAGGCCATGGCGGCGCGGAAGTGCTTGAGCTGTTCCTTCTGCTGGCCCCTGCTCCGCATTTTCTGGTCCACGTAGTGGCCCACGATGAAGAGCGGCATCATCATCATGAACAGCACAGAGAGCGCGTTGCCGGTGGCGGCGAAGATCACCGCCCCCATCAGCAGCGGGGCGATCATCATGATGTACGGGAACGGGTGGTCCTCGGGACGCTTGGGTCCGGCCGGGAGCACGCGTTTGGGTTCCTCGAAGCGGGGAACCACGCGTGGTGAGCGGTTGAAGTTCACCAAGGGCGACGACGGTGCTGCCGCCTGGTTGTGCCCCAGCGGCACCACAGTCACGGTGGTGTCCCCCAGGGTGACCGTGTCCGAGGAGTTCAGGGTGGCACGGGTGACGGGGAACCCGTCCATCAGCAGCCCGTTGGCGGAATTGGTGTCCACGATTTCCACGCCGTCGCCCACCGTGATGCGGGCATGGCGCTTGGACGTCAGGGGGTCCGAGAGGCGGATGTCCACGTCCCGGTCCCGGCCGATGTAGCTGGTGCCGACGGGCAGCGAAAACTCGCTGCCGGCGTCGGGCCCCGAAAGGACGCGGAGGGTGGCGGCCGCAGGGCCGCGGCTGGCACCCTGCACGTCGAACTGCGCGCTCACCTGGGCCAGGGACACCACGGAGCCGGGCCGCAGCCCGGACTCAAGGAGGTTGTCCGTGCGGGTGAGCATGTTCCCGCTCAGGCCTGCACCCACGAAGGCCTCTTCGATGCGCAGGGAAAGGTTGTCCGGAAGCGGGGTGCCCTTGCGCCCCGGATCCGCGGCCCAGAGCATGGCGGCGGTATCGGCCACGGTGGCCAGGCCGTCCACGGTGACGGCCAGGTCCTTTGTTTCGGCAGGGTCCCGGCGGAGGGTCAGGCGGATCCTCATCCCTCGTCCACGCCCCTCATCTTCTCCAGCAGGTGCAGGTCATCCGGGGTCACGAGGTGTGAGGTGACGGCGTGCTCCACCAGCCGGGCGCGGCGGTTGGTGGCAAGTTTGCCGCCGCCGCCCCGCAGTCCAGCCACGCCCACGCGGTCCAGCTTGTCGCACACATTGTCGAGCTTCCGGTTAAAGCGGGTCAGCGCCCATCCCAGAGTTTTGGCAGCCGCGGCCGAGGACGGAATGGCGCTGAAGCCGGTCCCTTCCCGCCGGAGCATGGGTTCCGCGAGCGCCACGATGAGGGCCTTCTGGGAGTCGGTGAACACTACGGGGCCGATGGTGGTGTCGCCGTTGCTGTCGCCCTCGCGCGCCTCCTGGCGGAAGGACGGAGTCCTGAGGTGCACGGCAAACTCGTAGGTGGTGGGCCCAGCCGTGAAGATGATGTTCGTGTGGCTGAAGACCAGCGGGATCCGGGCTCCCGGTGACAGCCAGGCCTGCATCCCTCCGCCGGCGTCGGCCACCGTGGCCGAGAGCATGCTTCCCACGTTACTGAGCCACCAGATCCCGTCATAGCGGGCCACCTGCAGGAACTGCCGGTGAAGATAAGGGTTGTCGTCGACTTCAAGGTCGCCTTCGCGGCCGATGTTGAAGACGTCCTCGTCCGACGGCTCGTACCATTCACCACAGAAATCTATTGCTAGATCCCCCATGTTCTGTGCCTCCTCGTTGGGCAAAACTGAGCTTGTTGCGGAGCTGGTTGCAGGGCTTTCCGCGGTCATGTGCCGGCGCAGGCGATCGAGCCTTCTTCCAGCGGCGAGAACGCTCCGTCCGAGCGCACGATCATCACCTGGATGCAGGTCTCGCCGGACGGATTCGCCGTGACACGGACCGGTGGCTGCGCGACGGACTGGTATTCGCCGCCGCCCCCGATGCTGTACACCCGCCATTTGTACGTGTCACCCTCTTTGGGCTGCGGGTTCAGCCACGTGAAGGACGCGTTGCCGTCGCCGGATACTGTTCCCGTGAGGCCTTCCACATCCGGCACCGTCCCGTTGTCCAGGGCGTCGGCCGGCGGCTTGCTGGCCTGCTGGGTTTCCACGGCCTGCGGTTTGTTGGGCGAGGCGTTGGCCACCACCAGCCCCACCGCCGCGGCAAGGGCCAGCAGGGTGCCGCCCGAGATTGCCAGCCACAGGTTGCGTTTTCCGTGGTCCGTGGCGGGCACAGAGTCGGCAGCAGGTTCGTCCCGCCTTGCTGGCCGGTGGATGGTCGTGTCGGCTGCGTCAGCGTCCCCGCGAAGCCGGTTCCGGGCCACCGTTCCGTCATCGTGGGTCATGGGCGCGCCGCCGGCGGCACCCCGCAGCACGGTGGCATGCGCCCACTCCTGCGGCTGCGGCGCCGGCTGCTGCGCCGGGGCGGGCCCGGGGGTAAACAGCGACGGCGGTGCGTCCGCTGGGCGAGCTTGCCCGCCAACGCCCTGCCCAGTACCGGCACCGGCTTGGGGCCAAGTGCGCGCGGGGAAGGTGGGCGCGCTGCCCGTCCGCTCCGGATCGATTGCCGCGATGCTCCGCACCCGCGTCTCCTCGACGCCGTCGTCCGGCTGGTTGTCCTCGTGGTGCGGCTCCTCCAGCACCTCGAAGGGCGTGACCGACAGGTTGAGTTCCGCCTGGATGCGCTGCAGGGCCAGGGCGAAGGCGTGCGCGGAGGAATAGCGGGACCGCGGCGACTTGGCCATCGCCGTCGAGAGCGCCAGTTCCAGGGACTCGGGGACGTCCGCGCGGCCCAGCCGCGGCAGCGGCGTATTGCTGATCCGGTTGATCAGCTCACGCTGCGAGTTGTCCGCTCCGGGCAGGACAAACGGTGAGCGACCGGCCAGGAGGGTGTAGAGCGTGGCTCCGAGGGCCCACACATCCACCATCACACCGTCCACTTGGCCGTCGGTGAACTGTTCGGGCGGGGACCACGGGATAGACATGCCGGAGTCGTCATCGGCGTCCCCGGCGAGGGTGCCGGAGATGCCAAAGTCGGTCAGGGCAGGGCGGTTGTAGTCCGTCACCAGGATGTTGGCGGGCTTGATGTCGCGGTGGGCGATTCCGGCCCGGTGGGCGGTCTCGACGGCGGACGCCACCTGGATGCCCACGGCCAGGACCTCGTCCACGCTGAACCGCTGGCGGCGGTACCGGACGTCCAGGCTGGGCCGTGAGCAGTACTCCATGGCCAGGTAGGAGTGCCCGTCGTCGGTTACTTCCGCTTCAAAGATGGTGACGATGTAGGGGTGCGAGGACAGCTGGGCCATGAGGTTGGCTTCGGACTCGAACCGCCGGCGGGCGCCTTCCGTCCTCAGGTCCGAGAGCAGCACCTTGACGGCCACCTTGCGGCGGGGCCTGTCCTGTTCATACAGGTAGACGTCGGAAAAACCGCCGGAACCGAGCAGGCTGATATACGTAAACCCCTGGATGCGGGGCGGCGGCGCTACAGGCCGTTTGGAACTCAAGGAATCTCCTCAAAACGCAGCGAGATATTGTCGCCAAGCTCAGCGATGTCCCCGTCCAGCAGGATGGCCATTTCGTTCTGCGCCAGGCGGCGGGGCGGCTGGCCTTCGCGCACCAGGACGGTGCCGTTTGTGGCTTTGAGGTCGCAGAGCATGACGTGCCAGCCCTCCAGCCGGACCTCCACGTGGGACCGGGAAATGTCGCCCTCAGGGCTCGGCACCTGGACCAGCCGGGGCATGATGCCGCCCTGGACCCGAGAGACGGACGGCTGCCTGCCAATGACCAAGGACTGGTCAAGGTCCAGCAGGTCACCGGTGGAGAGGCGCACGCGTCCCAGCCGGGGCCGGGGCACCTGCACCGCGTCCGGATGAAGCCCCGCCCCGCAGGCGGCGCACTGTGCGCGCGTGGGCGGATTCGCGTGGCCCTGGCTGCAGACCCGGGCCAGGACGGTGGGCCCACCGTGTGGGTCTGCAACCGCAGCCGGGGCGGGTTGCGCCTGCGGGGCCCCGATGCTGCCCTTCATGACCGTCCGTCCGTCATGGTCGTTGTCGAACGCCACGTTTCCAGGCAGGGACACGGGGATGGCCGCAGCTACCGGGACAGGCGCGGGTGCAGGCGCCGGCGCGGCATCGGCGGCGCCGGCCGTTCCTGGGATGGTGGTGCTCGTGCCGGTGCCCTTTTTCCACGGCACGGAATCGATGAGCACCCCGGCTGGCGGCACACCGGGCGCGGGTATTCCAGGCGCGTCTATTCCGGGCGCCTGCACCCCCGGCGCGCGTGTTCCGGGCACGTGTTCGACGGCGGACGGGGCCGCCGTCGCTTCCTTCGCATCTACGCCGGCAGGCGTGGGGAGTGGGATCGCGATGTGTTCCTCCGCCTCCGCAACCGCTTCGTGAGTCCCGGCGGGGGCAGCGCCGTTGCCCGCGGGTGTGCCGGCGCCGGCATCATCTGTGTCCTCGCGGACTGCGGCGTCTTCGATGCTGCGCATGACCGTCCGCTCCCACAGGTGGTCGTAGGAGCTGGTCTGGTCGCTCGCCGCCGTTGCCGCGTCTGCCGGCCGGGCTTCAGCGGTTTCGGTGGACCGCTGTATGCCTGCGACCGCCGCCATCCCGGAACCGGCGCCTGCTGGGGATACGTGGCCGTCATCGTCGTGCCCGGCGCCATGCGCACCGTCGTTCATATGGACGGGCGCCTCGTCGTCGGGCACGGCGAGGACCGTCTCGGCTGAGGCTTCCGGTTCCGGTTCCGGCACGATAGTTGTCCCGCGTGCTTCCGGCTCCGGCACAATGGTTGTCCCGCGCAGCTCGTCGGCACCGGGCGCGGCCTCGCTGATATCAACGACGCCTGCCGAATCGACCGCCACTGCCGCCGGTGCGGACGCCAGTTGGGCTTGGGCCGGGCCCAGCCCGAGGGCCAGCGACTGCAGCAGGACCACGCCCTCCCCCAGCGGCAGCTCCGGCGGATATGCGGAACCGGCCCCCGGGACGGTGATCCGGCAGCCGCCAGGCAGGGCAAACCGGCGCTCGTTCCAGGTGGTGACATCCCGTCCGTCCAGTTCCACCCGGCCGTCCGGGAGTTCCACGGCGAGGTCGAGGTCGCCGCGGAGGAACACCCGCAAGGGACCCGAAAAATCGAGGATGGCGAATGGCGGGATCCGCGTGAGTGAGCCGCCGGAACTGCCGGTGACGGCGTGGAGTACCTCGTGGACGGCCGGTTTGCTTCCGAGGAGTTCCCACACAGCGCCCGCCGTGGCCGGCGGCGTGTCCGGACCGAGGAGGACGGCGGTGCGCGAGCGGAGGATGCCCAGCCAGCTGCCCGGAACGTAGCTGGTGCCGGTCATCGTGGGCTTTCCCCGCTCTCGTGCGTCGAAGCGCCGTTATCCTGCTGCGGCAAGGGCTGGGTCACCGCCTGGCTCCCGGGCGAGCGGGGCAGCGTGTCTGCGTCTTCTGCGTCCGGATCGTGCCGCGGTGCGGTGGTGGCGGCGCCGGCATCGTTCAGGACGTTCCGGGCATCAACCACAATCACCGTGATGTTGTCGCTTCCCCCGTTCCGCAGCGCAGCCTGGATCAGGGCGTCGGCGGCGTCCTGCGGGTTGCCCGCCGTGCTGAGGATGCGCAGGATGTCCTCGTCGGCCACTTCGCCGGTCAGGCCATCCGAGCAGACCAGGACCCGGTCGCCTTCCTCCACGGGGAGCAGCCAGTAGTCGGCCTCGGTCTCGTCCCCGGTGCCCAGGGCGCGGGTGACAACGTGGCGGCGTGGATGGACCGTGGCCTGCTCGGCGGTGATCTCGCCCGCATCCACCAGTTCCTGCACTTCGGAGTGGTCCACGCTGATCTGCTCAAACCGTCCCTGGCTGAGGCGGTACGTGCGGGAATCGCCGATGTTCATGACCAGCCAGTAGGGCAGGCCAAGTTGTTCCACCACCACTGCACCGGTCAGGGTGGTCCCTGCCCTGGCGCCCGTAGCCTCCCGGATGGAATAGTCCGCCCGGAGCAGGTACTGCTGGAGGACCGCAGCGGTGATGCTGCGTTCACCCGTGGCGAGCTGCGGCATGCCTGCCAGGGCCCGGACGCACATGCCACTGGCCACTTCACCTGCTTCGTGGCCGCCCATCCCGTCCGCCACGGCGAACACAGGATCGGAAGCAAGGAAGGAATCTTCGTTCAGCTCCCGGCGGAGCCCCCGATCCGTGCCATAGCCGTAGCTCAGGCTGGGGCCCGGCTTGACGGTGGAGGGAACGCTGGCGGGCTGTTGGTTCATGCCTGTCCTAGGTAAAAGGTCCGGTCTCCGAAGTGGACACTGGATCCGGGCGTAACAAAAGTGGGGACGCCCGGTGCCAGCGGCGTCCTGGCACCGTTGGGGGTGGTCACGGCGCTGCCATTCGTGGAGTTCCTGTCCGTCACCCAAATCCCGGCGCCGTCGGTCAGCAGGTGGAGGTGGGTTTTGGAGATGGAACGGCCGGGGTCGTCGACGGCGAGGAGTTGGGCATGCTGTTCACCGGACTGGCCCACGGGATTACGGCCCACCAGGACACTGCGGTCCAGCTGGAAGTCGCGGCCGTCGTCCAGGCGGATCCGGAGGACGGCGACAGGCACGGGCCCGCCTGCGCCCGGGCGCACCTGGGTGCGTTCGACGTCGTCGTCCACGTGGTGCTGCCCGCCCTGCCCGCTGCCGGCCACCACGGCGGCACCGAGGGCAGGCGCCGGCGGCGGCGTGACGGACGACGGCGCGAGGGAGGGCGGTGCGAAGGAGGGCGGTGCGAAGGACGCAGGCGCGGTGTAGGGCATGGTCTGCGACGGCGACGTCTGCACAGGCGCGGCCTGCACGGGCCGGGCCTGCACGGGCGGGGCATCCGTGCGCAGGGGGGAAGCCGGGGCAGCGCCGGCCACCGGGGAGAGCACCTGCTGCACGGGCGGCAGGTCCAGCGGAGCAAAGCTGTAGGGGCCCTGGATACCGCCGGTGGCGATGGGATCGCGCCCCGCCTTCACATCGAACACGAGGGCTTTGGCCGCTTTGTCGTGCCAGCCGCGCAGGCGCCCGTTCCTGTCCCATGTGTTGGATACCACCACCAGCACGGCCCAGGCGGAACCGGCAATGAGCAGGGGCGCGAGGATGAACAGGGCCGGACCGAACCATTGGAACACCACCACCAGGACCGCCGCCAGCAGCACAACCAGGATGCCGGCACCGGTGATGAGTCCGCGGAGGAAGACTGCCCCGGCGCCGGGCGCGTAGCCGTCGTTGTCCGCGCTGCGGATGCCCATCAGCAGGTTGCCGGGCGTTTTGCCGGTCCTCGCTTCAATGCCCATGACCACGAACAGGTACACCAGCGTCAGGCCCAGCCCAATGCCGCCGAACAGCACCAGGGACCCGGTGTCATAGGTGATGTACTGGCCGTTGCGGGTGCGGGTGATCCCGGCAAAACCGACGGCGAGCGTCAGCACCAGGACTGCCAGCGGCGGCAGCCAGTCAATGACGGCAGCACCAAGCCGCTTGCCGGCCGTGGCCGGGACAAGCTGAAGGTTCACTGCCATTCCCGTTCCTCCCCCTGGGACGGCCCCCGTCTGAGCGGTGGAACCGCCGGCGCTCCCCCACCCGGTGCCTGCGTTTGCGAACCCCGCGGCCTGAGTCGCCGGAGGGCTTTGTACTACCGGGATAGTACCGGGAATCGCCGCGTGGTGGGCAGTCACAGCCACCGCCGGCGCATCGCTGCCCGTGGCGCCGGTGTGCAGGTTGCGGCTGCTGCGCGCCGCCCTGTTGGAAAGGGGCGCACCGCAGGAGGTGCAAAAGGCCGCGCCCGCCCGGATAGACCGCCGGCAGCGGGGGCACGGTTGCAGTTCCGCGGTCACGGCGCCTGAGGTCCTTGCCTTGGCGGTTCCGGCACTGGCGGCTCCTGCACTGGCGGCGCCGGCGCCGGCGCAGCCTGGGGTGCAGGGTCTGCGGAGCCTTCCCCTCCCATGCCAGGACGACGACGGGCGGCCGACTTGAGAGCCGGCAGGGCCGGCAAAGCCAGCCGGCCCCGCTGCGCCAGGGGGTTGCGGCGGGTCAGGGCATTGCGCGCGTCAGCAAGCAGCGACCGCGGGGAGAACCTCGCCTGCTGCCGCTGCCAGAAACCTGCCGTTGAGGTCATCTCCTTCAGCGAGCTGTCCACGATCGTCCAGTACTCCCGCACCTCGTCCTCGGTGGGCTGGCCGGCACCGAAGATGGATGCATCCGCCCGGCGGGCCAGCATCGTGGTGGTTCCGCCCGCGGCTGGAAACGCCTCGGCCAGGACAGCGGCGCTTTCGCGGCGGGTGGCGCGGGTGTCCACGGCCGCCCCCATGTCCGTGGCGAGGCTGACCACCTCGCTCCAGCCGCCTCCCACACGCTGCGCAGGGTGGCCTTCGCTGAACCGTGACTTCCGGCGTCGTGATTTCAAAAGGACGATCAGCAGCAGCGGCAGCGCAAGGACGGACAGCGGGATCAGGACGATGCCCAGCGCACCCAGCAGGGCACCCCAGAAGAGCCACGGGTTGTCCTTCTTCTGGTCCGCATCCAGCGCATCCGGCGACGAGTCCGGCGGAAGATCCGCGGGTTCCTGCGGCGGGGGCGGCGGCTGCAGCACCTGCGGCTTGGGCTTGGACTTGTTTTCCGGATCGGGCGGGATGGGAATGTTGTCCTTGGGCGGCGTCGGATCGAAGCTCACCCAGCCCACCCGTTCAAAGGCCACTTCCACCCAGGCGTGAACGTCCTTGCCGGTGATCTTGACTTCACCCGCTCCGTTTTCAGGACTGGTGGGCTCAGGGTAGAAGCCCATCACCACGCGCGACGGGATGCCCAGGTGGCGGAGCATCAGGGACATGGCCACCGCGTACTGCTCGTCGTCGCCCAGCATCTGCTTTGCCGTGAGGAGGTTCCTGATCCGGGCTGACCCGTGGCCGGACACGCTGGGGAGCTGGCCTTCGCTGACCAGTCCGTTGCTGAACGCCCCGGTCTTCTGGAAATGGGCCTCGATCTGGCGGACCCGGTCGATGGCGGTGGGCGCGTCAGTGGAGAGGTCATTGGCCTGCGACCCCACCACCGGGGGCACTTCAGCGGCGTCGGGCAGGGACAGTTTCGCGAAGTCGTACTGCGCCAGCTGCCCGTGTTCCAGCTTCACCGGATCCGAAACCTGGACCTTGTAGGAATCGCCGCGGGAGAGCCCGCTGGTGGTGACGGCGGTATCCGTGCCGGAGTTGAAGTAGAGGCCGGACGCCGCGGCCGAGGCGCTGTCATCAAAGCTCAGCCCCGTAGTTTTCCGGCCACCGGGCACGAAGAAGCCCTGGTAGTCCTCGATGCTGATGCCGAGGGAGTAGTCGTTGGTGGGGACCACTCCGGAGGTGTCTGCGAGGGTGTTAATGGACTCGGTATCCCCTACCTTGCTGAAGTTGCCCGAGCCGTTGGGATCCATGGTGTAGTTGGTGCCGTTGAAGGCGTCAAGGGCCCCCAGCCGGACCCGGCCGTCGCGCGGCAGGCCCTTGACCACAAACAGGGTGTCGTCCTTCTTGTCCTTGACGAACGTACGGAAACTGGCCAGCGGCGTGATGTAGTCCTTGGGGTCGAACGGCGGGACCACGACGTTCCGGAGCACTTTGCGCTCATTGCCCGCGGTGACCAGCGGGGCGGACAGCGCCGTAACGGCCACGCTGACGGCGATGACGCCGGCGGCCATCCCCAACCTGCGGACCTTCGCCCGCTGCGCGGTGGCGGTGTCCGTCTGCGGATTGTTGACGGCCACCTTTCGCGTGGAGTTCTTCCTGAGGGCATCCCGGCGGAAGGTCGCCCAGGCGATGCCCAGGACCGTAAGTCCAATGCCGCGCTCGAGGGTGAGGAAGGCGGCGTTGGTGCTGAAGGCGATTCCGGTAACGAACAGGACCAGCACCGGCAGGAGCGGAAAGTAGGGGCTTCGAAGGCGCCACGTCAGGACACCGGCTGTCAGGGCGGTGACCAGGGAGCTCAGGAACGGAACGATCAGCACCCCGCCTGCCGTGCCCACGGGAACTCCGACGGTCAGCATGTCCTTCCAGGCGAACACGACCCCCAGGAGCAGGGTCCGGAGGGAATCCAGGGTGGGGACAAAACCCGCGACGGCGGCGTCGGGCACAGCCAGCACCGTGCCCAGGACCAGGTACGCGCCGAGGACGATTGCGGTGGTGATGAGCAGTCCGAGCCGCAGGTGTGCGTTGAGCGCGCCGATGGCCAGGCCCAGGAGGATGCCGCCGAAGCCGGAGAACAGGTAGTACGGGTCGCCGCCGAAGCTGAGGCCGAAGCCGAGCAGGCCCAGCCCCAGCAGCACCGTCAGGGCAGCGGCGTCCAGGAGGAAGTGCCAGGACGGCTGGCCGTCGGCAAAGGCGGAGGCGGCCTGGTTGCGGTTGCTGCCGGGCCCGCCACGGTTGGTGCCACGCGGTCCACTGCGTGGGCGCGTGGCCCGGGGACGCGTGCTGCGCGGGCGCAGGCCTTCCGTGGAGGTCATGCTGCGGCCTTTCTCAGTACTATGGCAAGATCGTCCAGGTCGCCGAGCGTCAGCACCGTGAGGTCGGCGATGTTCGCGCGGCCAGGCGAGGCGCCGGCTTCCACCCGGACCGCGAGGCTGCGGACGCCCGGCGGCACGGATGCGGCCGCGGAGCGCAACTGGGTGGCAGTGACGTTGCTGCCCACCACGAAGAAGACCACGGAGGCGTTGGGGACGGTGTCCGCCAGGGTCCTGGCGAGGTCGACGGCGGTGCGACGCATGGGAGAACCCACAATCCGGGTCATGTCATCGAGCATGTTCCGCCCGGTTTCACAGCGCAGGGGGCCTTTCTGGGTGAGGACGTCCAGCTCACGCTGCTCGCGGATGGCCTGCCGGCCGATCGATGCGGCTACGGAGATGGCCATTTCGAATTCGGCTTCCGAGGCGTACTCGTCGGTGTTGATGGACAGCGAGATGGCCAGGTGGGCGCGGCGTGTTTCCTCGAACTGGCGCACCATGAGCTTGTTGGTCCGCGCGGTGGTTTTCCAGTGGATGTGCCGGCGGTCGTCCCCCGGCACGTAGTCGCGGAGCGCGTGGAAGGAGACGTCCGCGCTGGACAGGTCCGTGGTGGGCATTCCTTCCAGGTCGCGGATGAAGCCTGCGGCCGAGCCGGCCAGGGCCACCGTGCGCGGATGGACGAACAGGTCCTCCGGCTCTGTCCACAGGACCTGCCGGCGCAGCAGGTGCAGCGGGTCGGCCCGGACGGACCGGACGGGTCCCACGACGATCACTGCACGGCGTGCGGTGGGGATGGTGAAGAGGTCCTCGTGGACCTGCTGCGGCTTCATGCGGGGCAGGTGGAATACCGCAGTGACGCTGCCCACCGGAAGTTCCAGCGCTGCCGGCAGCAGGGGCCTGGCAGAGGTATTGGACACGGCGATGCTGCCTACGGCGCTGTCCCCCACTGCCACCCGGGTGCGGGCGAGGTCCAGGAGCACTCCATAGGATGACCGGCCCAGGACGAAAGCCACGGCGATCACGAACATCACGAAGGCCGCGATTGCCGCCGCCTTTGCCTCCTGCCAGCCGAACGCCTGCCCGGCGGTCCAAAGGAGGATGGCGGCAGCCAAAACGGACCAGCCCAGGACGCTGACGATGGACAGCACGGGCCAGGGGTACTTCAGCCAGGCAGTCCGGACTGTACGCCAGGCTGGCGCCAGCGCCATGGCTCCAGTGTTCCGCGCCTCGGCCCAGACGGCCGACGGGTCCAGCTGCGTAGGCCGGCCGTCCCTGTGGAAGGGTCGCTTGAGACGCTCCGCGAGCCGGGTCAACGGGGTGCCGGTGGACATATGTGTGCCTTCGTTGTTGCGTGGAAGTGGTGGGGTCCGTGCCGGACCGTCAGGCGCTGGCGCGCTGCTGGGGAGCTGCGACGTCCGCCAGGATCCGCACCAGGACAGCTTCCGCCGTGGCTCCGGAGAACTCCGCTTCCGGATCCATGACGAACCGGTGGGTCCACACCACGGGGGCAAGTTCCTTGATGTCATCCGGAAGGACGAAGTTCCGCCCCTGCCCGGCCGCCCAGACCTTTGCTGCCCGGACCATGGCCAGGGCCCCGCGCACCGAGACGCCCAGCCGGGTCTCGGGGGCAGTGCGGGTCTCCTCGCAGAGCCGCGAGATGTATTCGAGCACGGCGGTGTCCACATGCACCGTGGCGGCCAGGTCAGCCATGTCGGCGACGGCCTGGGTGGTGATGACGGCGGAGAGTTCCTGGGACCGGTCCTTCAGGTTGGAGCCGCCCAGCAGCCGGACCGTGGAGGCGTGGTCCGGGTAGCCGATGGAGGTCTTGATCAGGAAGCGGTCCAGCTGAGCCTCCGGCAGGCGGTAGGTGCCTGCCTGCTCGATGGGGTTCTGCGTGGCCATCACCATGAACGGGCGTCCGGCCTCGTAGGTGACGCCGTCAACCGTGACCCGGGATTCCTCCATGACCTCCAGCAGCGCCGACTGGGTCTTCGGCGAGGCGCGGTTGATTTCATCGGCCAGGACGATGTTGTTGAAGATAGGGCCCTTGTGGAACTCGAACTTCTGCGTCTTCTGGTCGTAGATGGTCACACCGGTGACGTCCGACGGCAGCAGGTCCGGGGTGAACTGGATGCGGTTGTTGGATCCCTGCACGGTGGCGGCCAGGGCGCGGGCGAGGGAGGTCTTGCCGGTGCCGGGAGCGTCCTCGAAGAGCACATGGCCTTCGGCGAGCATGGCGGTGAAGGTCAGCCGGATGACGTGCTCCTTGCCCAGGACGGCCTGCCCCACATTGGCAACGAGTTTTTCGAAGGTGCCTGCAAACCACGCGGCCTGCTCGGTGGTCATGGTCATGATGTAAGTCCTTTTCAATGTCAGCGGTGTTTTGCAGCGGGGCGGGTTGACTAGCGCTGCGGCATGCCGGGCGGCGGGCCCTGTCCCTCCCGGTTGGTGGTGTCGTGGCGGACGTAGTTGCCGGCGGCGGGGCCGCTGGTCAGGTGGTACCAGATGCCGGTGGGGTTGTTGGACGTCTTGTACCAGACAACGTAAAAGTCCGATTGCGACGGCGTGTTTTCCGGCAGCCACTTGCCCGGGCTCACGCAGCTGGAGGGGTTGCCAGCCCTGAAACTGTCCACGCCGTAACCGGGCTCGGTGCAGCTTCGGACTGGGGTGGCGGTAATGGTCCACGATGTGGGGACGGGAGGCGGCGGTTCCGCGCCACTGCGGGACGTATCGCTGCCGATCCGGCCTGGCTGGCCAGCGCTGATGGCACGCACCCGCAGAGTGTGCGTCTCGCTGTACCCCACGGTCTTGGAGAAACGCCGGTCCTGGGTATCCTGCCAGGCGCCGCCGTCCAGGCTGTACTGGTAACCGGTCACAGCGCGGCCGTTGCCGTCCGGCTGGTTCCACGTCCAGGACACTGTCCTGTCCCCTACGCCGCTGCTGTTGCTGCCCGTAACGTTCGGAGCGAAAGCGAGGCCGTATGGATTGACGGAGTTCGATGCAGGGCTGGCATCACCGGCCGTAGAGCTGCGGGACGACACTGCCCACACCACAACGGCGGTTTCGGTGCCGTTGGCTGCCGCCACAGTGCCGCCACCGGCAGGAATGTTGCCGCTGCCCCCACCCGATGTCAGGCTGTACTTGTACGTAATCTCGTCGGCGGTCGAACCGTTTCGCTGGGCAGCGGTCAATACCGGGAACCGTACGTCGATCTTTCCGCCATTCCCTCCTGTGTCAACCAGTGTGGCAGTCGGCGTGCCCACCATGCCCGGCTTGCCTACGGCCCGGATGGCTGCCGATTGGGCGCTTGTGCCGCTGGTGCCCGCCTTGTTCGTGGCGGACACGGTAAAGCTGTAGTTTGTTTCGGAGTTGTCCACCGTCACGTTCTGCGAGGTGCCGGCCACCTGCTGGGTGGACACCGCGGCTCCGCCGCGGAGGGTGGTCAGGGTGTAGGCCGAGACGGCGTCGCCATTGTTGTTCGGCGCAGTCCAACTCACCTTCAGCTGGCTCTGTGAACCCACTGAACCCGCCTGCGCAGCAGACGGTGCCGCGGGCGTGGCCGGAACTCCAGCCGGCACCTCGGCTGCCGAGTACGGGCTCCATTCGGACGGTTCCTTGGCGTCATTGCGGGCCAGGACCCGCACCTTGTAGGACACACCGTTCTGCAGGCCCTTCCAGACGTAGCTGACGGACGTCAGTCCCTGGATCTGTGCGTTCTGGCCGGCAGGAGGCGGCGAAATTTCCAGGTCGTAGGACTTCACCGGGGAGCCCTTGCTGGCCGGTGCGGTCCAGTTGATGGACAACTCCTTGTCACCGAACTTCAGCGATGGTGCCAACGGGGTATCGGGCTTCACATCCGGACGCACTTCGGCCGACGCAGGCGAGCGGTCCGACTCGCCAAACTCGTTCGTGGCCGTGACCTGGAAGTGGTACTTCGTGTTGTTGGCCAGTCCGTTGAGGGTGCAGGTGTTGGCCGGGCAGTCCTGCCGGAACCCGCCTTCTCCGTACACGGTGTACTTGGTGATCGCCGAGCCGCGGTCTGCCGGCGCCGTCCAGTTCAGCAGCGCCGTCTGGTCGCCAACACTCTGGGCCTGCGGGGTGGTGGGAGTCTGGGGTTTGTCCTTGACGGTGAGCCGGATCCGGGCCGTGGCATTGCGGGAGTCATCGCCCGTCTTGTCGGCCACCGTGTAGGACACCACCATGGTGCCGGTGAAGCCCGGGGCCGGTGTGACCGTTATGGAATCACCGTTTACGTCCACGTTGCCGCTGCCGGTTTCGGCTGCCGCCGCGATAATCTTCAGCGCACTTTCCGGGAAGGGGTTGGCGTCGTTGGCGAGCACGTTGACCGTCACGGGCTTACCGGCGGCAACATTGTCCTGCACGTCGTCGTTGGCCACTGGCTTCGGCCGGTTCGAGGCAGTCACCCTCAGCTGGTAGGTGGCCGTGGCTTCGAGCCCGCGGGGATCCGTAGCTTTGACCTGGACGGCGGCCGTGGTCCCGGCGCCGCTTGAGTCGGCCGCGGAAACCTTGAGGGTCCTGCCGTCGATGCTTGCGTTGAAGCCTGCCGGTGCGCCTCCCACCAGCTCGTACTTCATCTTGTCGACGTCGTCCCGGTCCGGGTCCGCGGTCAGCTTACCCAGGTCGGTGCTGGCGGAGTCGCCCTTCGGCACGTCCAGGTTTGCGCCCAGCAGTTCCGGAGGGTTGTTCTTGTTCGGATCCGGCAGCACCTTGGTGCGGATGCTGAGGGTGGACTTCAGGCCGGCCGGATCGTCCGGGCCGGTTCCGTCGGTCACCTCGAAGGTCAGCGAGCCCGGTCCCACATAGTCCGCGCCGGCGGTGTACTTGAGCCCCGTGCCGTCGCCGGTCACGGGGTTGCTGCCGTCGGCACCAATGAGCTTGATGCGGTCTATCTGGGTGAGCCGCGGCGAGCGGCCCTCCCGGACCTTGACCCACTCATCCAAGCCAACGTCCACGGACTGGCCGGCAACAACCTCCAGCACTTCGTCCTTGGCCAGGGTGGGCACCTGCTGGCCGAGTCCCGGTACCCAGATCACCGCCGTCGACTGCTGTCCGTCCACGTCCTCCACGGTGTAGGGGATGAGCTGGGGCTGCTCTGTGAGGTCCACGATCATGGTGCCGTCTGTCCCTGGCCGGGCGGTGGTGGCTTCGGTGCTGATCTTGAGGTTCTCCCCCACGCCGTCCGGATCCTCATCGTTCTTCAGGACGGGGACGTCAACAGCGGTTTTCCCCATGGTCTGGGCGGACGTCACCCTGTCGTCACGGGCGATGGGCGCCTTGAGCGGAACCTCGTTGTCCGCCACCACACGGATGGCGGCCTGGGCGGAAGCGTCCCGGTCATCGGCGATGGTGTAGCGCACATTGACGGTCCCGGCTTCCGCGGGCGCCAGCAGGATAATGCGGCCGCTGGTTTTGCTCACGGTGGCCTGCAGCGCGGCGTCGGCCTCGATGCCATCGGTGAGGATGCGGATGAGGTCGCCATCGGGATCGGTGTCGTTGCCGGCGGCGTCGACGGCGATCTGGCGGCCCGGGCGGACCCTTACCTCGTCGTCCACGGGGGTGGGCTTCTGGTTGACGTCGCCGCGGGGTGCGATGCCCACGGTGACGGTGCCGGTGTTGACGGCGCCCTGCCGGTCCACCACTTTGTAGCGGAACGTGTCTGTTCCGGCGCCGTCACCGGCAGCGGTGAAGTCGATGAAGTTGCTGCCCACGGTGGCCATGCCCATGGCGGGCGTGCTGTCGATGCCGGTCAGCTGGACGGAGTCGCCGTCGGGATCGATGCCGTCGAGCGGCACCGGAATCCGGACCGTGCCCGCGGCCACGACGCGCGCGGTCAGGTTGCGCGGCTGCGGGCGTGAGTTCTCGGCCCCCTCCAGCGGAAGGATGTGGATGGTCACCGCGGCGGCACTCTTTTGGCCCTGCGGATCCACGGCGTTGTAGATCGCCCGGACGGTCTTGGGCTGCGGTCCGGCAATGAACCGGAGCGTGTTTTCCGAGACGAAGCCCTTGCCGTCCACCGGATCAACACCCTGCGGCAGGACCGGGTCCACAGTGAGTTCCTGGCCCTGCGGGTGGGTGTCGTTCTCGAGCACGGGGATGGTGACGACGTCGTTGACCCGGACGTTCACTTCGTCGGGCTTGGGCTGGGGTGCTTCCAGGACCGCGGGGGCCGGGACGGGCACTACCGAGACGCTGCCGGTGGCCGACTTCTTGCCGTTGGACATGGTGTATTCGAAGAGGATCGGGTCCTTGGTACCCAGGATGTCGGTGATCCGCAGGACGCTGTGGTTGATCACGCTCACCGACGCTGTGGAGTTTTCCGGCAGCTTCACTGACTGCAGCACCAGGACTCCTCCGGAGGGGTCGGAATCATTGGCCAGCGGGTCCACCAGCACGCTTCCGCCGGTCGGCATGAGCGCTACGTCATGGACGGCCACGGGATCGCCGGTTTCATCCCCGGATTCGACGTCGACGCGGATCAGCCCCTGGCTGCTTTGCGGCCCATTGCTGGCAATGTACGTGAGGTAGACCGGACCGGGGGTGGTGCTCCGGAACGTGAAGGTGCCGCCGTCGGTCACGGGCCCCAGCTCTGCCGGGCCGCTGGCTTCCACCTGGGCCAGCCGGAGGGCGCCGCCGTTGGGATCGACGTCGTTCTTGAGGGGCGAGATGACGAGGTCCTGCCCCACCACGGCCGTGACATGGTCGGCATTGACTACCGGTGCGAGGGCTCCGGGGGGCTGGACGTTGACCACCACTTTTCCGGTGACAGTGGTCCGGCCGTCCCAGATGGTCACCTCCACGGCCTTCTTGCCGGCTGTCGCGCCGGAGTCCTGGAAGGTCAGCAGGCCGTCGCGGCGGACCTTGACCTGGTCCTGGTCGTTGTCGGCCTTGGCGTCGAGGAGGACCAGGTCGTCGCCGTCGGGGTCGATCCAGTCCGTGAGGATGTTCTGGCTGACGGTTTTGCCCTGTTCCACGAGCATGGTGGTGTTGTCGCCGCGCTTGAACTGGGGCGGCTTGTTCTCCTCGGGGGCCACCACAGCCAGCGTGACCTGCCCGGTTGCGGAAAGGCCGCGGCCGTCGGAAGCGCTGTAGCTGAACGTTTCCGTCCCGGGCTTCGCGCCGGCCGGAACGGAGACCTGGAAAGCCGTGCCGCCGTAGATGTTCTCAAGGCTGCCGGCCTGGGGTCCGGAATTACCGACGGCGGCAGTCAGGACATCGCCGTCGGGGTCCGAATCGTTGTCCAGGACACTGAGGATGGTAGTGCGGCCAGGCCGCACGCCGACGGCGTCGGGCTTGGTTTCCGGCGGACGGTTGGGCTTGGTGCGGTCCGGCAGGATATTGACGGTGTTGTTGTCCGCGGATTCCTGGTCCTGCTCGTCGGACTCGTTTTTGGGCGGGATGACGTCGTCCCAGTTGTTGACCAGCTGCATGTTCTGGTTCACCAGCCACACATTGCCCGAGTTCACGTCATTCAGGACCACCAGGTCCCGGTTCACCCGAAAAACATACGACGGCGAGGCACTGGCCTTGGGCACGTCCACGTTCTTGTCATCACCGTCATTGACGCAGTCCCGCACATACTTGTTCGCCCCGGACCACGCCGCATGCACGCACCCGCCCAACTGGACGGGGGCCGCCGGCACACCTTCGCCGTCGAACGCCACCGCCTTCGCCGCGGAACCATCCAACGGCTGCTTCAGCAGCGCCTTCTGTGTGGAAACGGCCACAAAGCTGCTGCCCGAACCGCCCTGCTGCAGCTTCGCCTCCCGGGCATTCTCCAGCTGAACGGGTTTCCCGCCCGGCAGGAACAGCGTCCCGGCAGCGGCGTCCAGGACCACGGGTTTGTCCCCCACCACCGTGATCTGGAGATCCCCCGAACCCTTCAGCTCCGCCCAGGTCTCCGACTCGGACAAAACCACCCCGCCACTGGCGTCAACCTCCGTCACCGTCACGGCACCGGACTTGGGGTCCGCGGAATAAATCCGGTCATCATCCCCAACCGCCGAGACAATCCCCTCCGAACCCACCATCACCGGCTCGGACGCTTCCTCGTCAAAACCGTTAATAGTGGACGGAGACACCGCCCACACCTTGCCCGAGGCCGCGTCCGTCACGGAAATGACCTCGGAACCAAAACTGACGTCCGCGGACCCGGGCAGCTGCTTGTCCCCGCCCAGCCGCATGTTCGCCGGTGAGACCTGGTTCAGCGTTGAACCCGTCTCGTCATCAACAAAGACATCACCGGCGTCCTGCAGGATGTCGAACGTTGTGGACGCAGGCGTCACCGCCCCATCAAGGACACGGGAGGGATAATTCAGCCGGCCCACCGCATTCTTGGACTTGGACACCACCCACACGCCGCCGTCGTTCAGCTCCACCTCGGTGGTCTTGAACCCCGGATACAGCACGGCACCGGTGACCAGGACAGCGACGGCGGCACTGAAGGCAGTGCCCGTGACGAGTTTTTTATGGCGCCTTTTCAGCCCCAGCTTCCCCAGCAGAGTTGTCACAGCGTTACTATCCCCCGACTTACCGCTGCCGCAGGCAGCTGACGGGCCAGGGGTGCTACCCGGCCCTTGATTTTTCGCCGCCCCCGGTGGGAGCAACAGAGACCTGACATTGTTGGCACGCCGGGCCCGGGCGCAGGGACCCGGACGAGGCAGCGTTTGTCCGGTGGCAAGCTTACCTACCGGCGCTTCCTGCCGCGATGGGGAGCCCTACCCACACCAGAGGTTCAGCGTTGCCGCCGCACCAACTGTACCGTGATAGACCAACAACTGGATAAACTGTTTGCCCGCGAAGGTCCTCCGCGTGCACGGCGTCCCTGCTAGTCCACCACCAGGCCCTTGCCCAGCCCGCGCCCCAGCCGGACGGGGCGGATTTCGCCGAAGCCGCGGACGTTTTCGGGCGGCTGTGGCTCCAGCACGAAACGTTCATCGTGTTCCAGGGCTGAGGCGGTCATTGAGTCCACCAGCACGGTGCCCGGATCCGCGAGGGTGGTGAGGCGCGCGGCAAGGTTCACGGTGGGACCGTAGATGTCGCCCAGCCTGGACAGGATCCTTCCCCACACCATGGCCACCCGCGCTTCGGGAAGGATTTCGTCTTCCGTGAAGGCCTGCGCCAGGGCCAGTGAGATCTCGGCGCCGGCGGCAGGAGTTTCGGCGATGTAGAGAACTTCGTCGCCGACGGTCTTCACCAGCCGGCCGCCGCCCACGGAAATAATCTCCGCGCACTTGTTTTCGAAGCGCTGGACCAGCCGGGCCAGTGTTTTCTCGTTCATCCGGCGGGACAGGCTGGTGTACGAAACCAGGTCAGCGAAACCTACGGCACGGGCAAGCGGCAGCGGCGCATCGTCTTCGTCGCCCTCCCGGCCCTCTTCGCTGGCCTGCAGGCCTGCTTCGGCCCGGACGGCGAGCCGCTGGACGCCTGCATTGAGCTGGCGCCGCCAAGAGTAGACCAGGATTTCCTCGAGCGCATCCACCAGACCGGGAAGTTCGTTGACCAGGCGCTTGCGGGCTACGGCGTCGGTGACGCCCTGTTCGTGGACCATGTCTTCCACGAGGGCTTCGATCTGCCACACCACCATCCGGTCCGTCATCTGCCCGATGGAACGGGTGATGGAGATGGCGGCCTCCTCGGTCAGCTTCCCCGAGCGGACAAGGTCCACCACTGTGGAGAGTGCCTCCTGGTCGCGTTCGGTGAACGCCACGTCCTCATCGCCGAAGTTGGGGAAACCGAGGGCACGCCACAGTTTGCGCGCGGACAGCAGCGACAACCCGGCTCCGGCGGCGACTTCACGGCGCCGGAGCTTGCGTTCACCGCCCAGCAGCCGGGCCTCAAGGGCCTTCATTGCAAGCCGCTCTGCGGACATCGTGCCGGTGGCGGGGTGGGAATCCATAGCTGGCGGGGCTGTGATGGAGTCCACGCTCTCCTGCTGGTCCTCATCGTTCATCCCGTCCACCTTCTCTCAGCTCCCATGGCAATGCTCCGGCTGGACCATCCATGGTTCCGCCGGCTTGGCCGTCACGTTCGTCGGGCAATTCCTCAATGGCATCAAGGATGAAGTCCCGGAACCTGGCAACCTCCGGCACGTCCTGGAATGTCACCACGCCCTGATACCCGGTTTCCAAGGATATATTCCCGGAACGCAACAGGCGCTGAAGTACCGATTCGTGGACAGTCAGGTTGCGCACCGAAGCAAGGTTCACCTGCTGGTCCCGCCGCCGCAGGATGCCGGAGCGGGCGACAAGCCGCCGGCTGGTGAGCGTGTACCTGGTGCCCTGCCAGCGCAGCAGCCGCGGCAGGCAGTAACCGAGCCAGACCCCCGCCACCGCCAGGACTAAGCCGGCCACCAGCCACGGGGTCCACCGCGGAGCCAGGGCTGGAATGAGCCTTGCCGCTTCCCCGCGCGTGGCCCAGGCGGAAGCGAACGCGGCTAGTGCCGGTGAAAAGATGAAGGCTGCGGCTGCCCCGGCCAGCTTCCTCGGCTGCGGGCGGGTGGTGACAATCACCTGCTCGCCCGGAACGAGGTCTTTACGCATAACCGCCCTGGCCGGAAGCGTCCGGGGAATTCCACGGACGCAGATGCACCACGTCACCGGCCGTCACCACGTGCTCCCTGGACTCCCGGTCCACCACCAGCAGCGATCCGTACTCGTCGAGGCGGGACGCGTGGCCGATGATTTCGTGGTCGCCCGGCAACTGCGCCCGCACCTGCTTGCCGAGGGTGGTCATAACGCCTTCCACGCGCTTATGCAGTGACTGGCCGCCTGCCAGGCCCGCCGCCGGGTCGCCGTCGGCGTTGCAGAAACCGCGGTAGAGCACGGCAAAGTGAAGCAGGTAGCTCTTCAGCAGTTCCGTCCGGTCCGCAGTGCGCGGTGATTCCAGCACCACGGAGGTGGCCGTGGGGACCGGGAGTTCGGCCTCCTGCAGAGTGACGTTCAGGCCGGTTCCCAGGATGACAGGAGGCACGGAGCCGTCCCCCATCGGACCCAGCTGCGCCAGGATTCCCGCGATCTTCTTTCCGCGCACCAGGACGTCGTTGGGCCATTTCAACTCTGCGGGCAGGCCGGCGGTTTCCAGCAGGGTTTCCCGCAGCGCCAGGGCGCCGATGAGGGACAGCCAGGAATAGCTATGGGTGGGAAGCGGCCTTCCTTCGGCGTTCGCCGGCCGCAGGACAACGGAAACGGAGACGGAGCTCAGGGGCGGCGCCTCCCAGCGCCTGTCCAGGCGGCCTCGGGCCGCCGTCTGGTACTCCGCGGTCAGCACGGACATGTCCGGCCACGCCGCAGGCTCCACGGTGACAGACCGGAGGAGATCGGCGTTGGTGGAACCGGTGGAGTCAACCACCTCGAGCCGCGGGATGCCGGCCGCGGACAGAAAGTCCTGGTCCGCGAGGGCCCTCCGGTCCAGTGGCGTGCCGGGGGCATGTGCGTCATCCATAGCTAAACTCTACCGACACCGCCAGGCCCTGGCTGCCCGTTGAGCAGGCCCGCCGGAACCCTGGCGGACGACGGCGGGGGCTACAGGAAAATGTCCGGCACCAGCTGGTCTTCGGGAGCACCAAGGCTGTACGGGCGGAAGTCAGTGACCCCCGCTGCCGTGAGCACCTCTTCATCCGTGTAGAAATTGCCGCTTGGCCGGCCGCCGTCCGTGAGGTTGCAGCCCGTCAGCACGGCATGGGCTGCGTCCGCCATGATCTCCGCTCCCCGGGCCGCCTGGACGATCGTGTCCCCGTGCGGCATGTTCCTGATGGCGGCGGTATCGATGAGGGTGCGCGGCCACAGCGAATTCACCCGGATGCCGTCGGCTTTCAGCTCCTCTGCAAGGCCGAGGGTGGTAAGGCTCATCCCATACTTTGCCATCGTGTAGGCCAGGTGCTTCCCGGCCCACCGGGGATCGAGGTTCAGCGGCGGCGAGAGCGTGAGGATGTGGCCCTGGTCCGAGGCCCGGAGTGCCGGGAGCGCCAGCTTGGACATCAGGAACGTGCCGCGGACATTGATGTCCTGCATGAGGTCGTACTTTTTCATGTCCACGTCATCGGTCCGGGAAAGATCAATGGCGGAAGCGTTGTTGATGACGGCATCGATACCGCCGAACCGCTCCACGGCAGCCGCCACGGCCCGCGCCACGTCGTCGTCATTGCGCACGTCACCCACGAGGGGAAGCGCCTGTCCGCCCGCCTCCACCAGTTCCTGGGCGGCTGTATGGACAGTTCCGGCCAGCTTGGGGTGCGGCTCCCCCGTCTTGGCCATCAGCACGATGTTGGCGCCGTCCCGCGCCGCGCGCAGTGCGATTGCCAGGCCGATCCCCCTGCTCCCGCCGGAGATAAGGATGGTCCTTCCCTGGAGTGAACCGGCAGCCTGGTAGGGTCCGCCGGAGACAGGGGAAGCGTCATTGCTCGAAGTCATGGCACCACTGTAACCCAACTAAGTTACCGGCAAGTAACATCGGGCTGCTGCTGATGGCGGCGCAGAAAATTGTAGGTTCCCTACAGCCGCAGCCGCCGGAAGCGTCACTAGACTTGCCAGCAGGGTTCGCCTTTTGTGTGGAAGCTACTTAATCCACAGCGCCACAGCCCGCAGCATTCACAGCACCACAGAATCAATCTGCTACAGAGCCGGAGACACTTGATGAGCCACGATCTGACAACGACAGCGGGAAAGATCGCCGATTTCCGCGACCGCCAGGCACGTGCAGAACAGCCCTCCGGCCCTGAAGCCATCGAGAAACAGCATGCGCGCGGCAAGAACACCGCCCGCGAGCGCATCGCCCTCCTCCTGGACGAAGACTCCTTCGTCGAGTTCGACGCCCTTGCCGTACACCGCTCCACCGCGTTCGGCATGGAAAAGAAGAAACCGCTCGGCGATGGCCTGGTTTCCGGTTACGGCACCGTGGACGGGCGCCTCGTAGCCGTGTACAGCCAGGATTTCACGGTCTACGGCGGCTCCCTCAGCCAGGTCAACGGCGAAAAGATCGTCAAGGTGCAGGAGTTTGCGCTGCGCAACGGCTGCCCCGTCGTGGGCATCCTGGACGGCGGCGGAGCACGCATCCAGGAAGGCGTTGCGTCCCTGGCCATGTTCGCGGACATCTTCCGCAACAACGTCCATGCCTCCGGCGTGGTCCCCCAGATTTCGCTCATCATGGGCCCGTCGGCCGGCGGCGCCGCGTACTCCCCCGCGCTCACCGACTACGTGGTGATGGTGGACAAGACCTCCCACATGTTCATCACCGGACCGGACGTCATCAAGACGGTCACCGGCGAGGACGTGGACATGGAGACCCTCGGTGGAGCCCGGCAGCACAACGCCACCACGGGCACCTCCACCTACCTGGCCTCCGACGAGGCGGACGCCATCGAGTTCGTCCGCGAGCTGCTGGACTTCCTGCCGTCCAACAACCTTTCGGAGGCGCCCGTCCTGGAGCACACGCAGGAATTGGAGCTCGACGACGACGACCTCGCCCTGGACGCGCTGGTCCCCGATTCCGCCAACCAGCCCTACGACATGCGTACCGTGGTTGAGCAGATCGTGGACGACGGCCACTTCCTGGAGATGCAGGCCCTCTACGCGCCGAACGTGATGATCGGCTACGGCCGGGTGGAGGGCCACACGGTGGGCATCGTCGCCAACCAGCCCCTGCAGTTCGCCGGTACCCTGGACATTGCCGCCTCGGAGAAGGCTGCCCGGTTCGTGCGCCACTGCGACGCGTTCAACATCCCCATCATCACGCTGGTGGACGTTCCCGGCTTCCTGCCCGGCAAGGACCAGGAATTCCAGGGCATCATCCGGCGCGGCGCCAAACTCCTCTACGCCTACGCTGAGGCAACCGTTCCCAAGCTCACCGTGATCACCCGCAAGGCCTACGGCGGAGCCTACATCGTGATGGGTTCGAAGAAACTGGGCGCCGACCTCAACCTGGCCTGGCCCACCGCGCAAATCGGCGTGATGGGCGCCCAGGGCGCCGTTAATATCCTGTACCGACGCGACCTTGCGGCCGTCGCGGAGGCAGGCGGCGACGTCGAGGCACGGCGCGCCGAAGTCATCCGGCAATACGAGGAAGAGCTCCTCAACCCCTACCAGGCAGCGGAGCTCGGCTACGTCGACGCCGTCATCGCCCCGTCCGAGACCCGCCTGCAGATCATCAGGGGCCTGCGTGCCCTGCGCGACAAGCGTGCCAGCCTCCCCGCCAAGAAGCATGGGAACATCCCGCTGTGATCCCCACCCGCCAGCCCGAAGAGATCCAGGCACCCGCCGAACCCCTGCTGTCCGTCGTCAAAGGGCAGCCGACCGCCGAGGAACTGGCGGCGCTGACCGCCGTCGTACTTTCCCTGGGCGGCGCCGAACAGGCGGACGCGGACAAGCCGCCGGTGCGGCACTGGGTCCGCCGCCAGCAGCTCAGGCTGGACCCCACCCCCGGCCCCGGAGCGTGGAAACGAAGCCGCGGCTGAAAAGGACTGATCTTTCGCAGCCGGGCGATTAGTCTCGTGATGTGACTACAGACACTTCTCCTGCCGCCCGCCCGCATACCCGCATCGACGCCGTCGCAGATGACTACACCGAGACGCTCATCAGGCTCAATCCGTCCTTCGCCACCACCCTTGGCGTTCCCGGCCACGAAACCGAATACCAGGACTTCTCCCCCGCCGGCATCGCCGGATTCGCCGAGGCAGCACGGAAGGCCCTGACCGACCTCGAAGGCCTCGAACCGGAGGACGACGTTGACTCCGTCACGCTGGACGCCATGCGGGAGCGGCTGGGCCTGCAGCTGCTGATCCACGCGTCCGGCTGGGATTACGCGGACCTGAACAATATTGCGTCCCCTGCGCAGGACATCCGTGCGATCTTCGACCTCATGCCCACGGAGACGGAGCAGGACTGGCAGCACATTGCCGGCCGCGCCCACAATGTTCCGGGCGCCATCAGCGGCTACACCGAATCCCTGCGGGAGGCGAAGGACGCCGGCCGGGTCGCCGCCGCCCGCCAAGTGAACACCGTCATTGAGCAGGTCACCAAGTACGCCGCAGAGGACGGGTTCTTCGCGAAGCTGGCTGCCGGAGCAGCCACCGCCGCCGGCCCCCTGCCTGCCGCCCTCCAGGAAGAGCTCGACGCCGGTGCTGCCGCCGCCCGCAGCGCCTACGCCGGACTGGCCGGCTTCCTCCGCACAGAGCTGCTCCCCGCCGCGCCCGAGAAGGATGCCGTGGGACGGTCCCGCTACGCCCTGGCCTCCCGCTCCTTCCTCGGGGCCACCGTGGACCTGGAGGAAACCTACGCCTGGGGCGTGGAGGAACTTGACCGGCTTATCGCCCAGCAGGAACAGGTAGCCCACACCATCAAGGCCGGCGCCACGATCGCCGAGGCCAAGGAAATCCTGAACAACGACCCCGCCCGCCAGCTGAAGGGAAAGGAAGCCCTGCGGGAGTGGATGCAGGAACTGTCCGACAAAGCGGTGGCCGAGCTTGCCGGCGTCCATTTCGACATCCCCGACGTGATGAAGAAGCTCGAATGCCTGATCGCCCCCACGGACGAGGGAGGCATCTACTACACCGGCCCGTCCGACGATTTCAGCCGCCCGGGCCGCATGTGGTGGTCCGTCCCCGCCGGCGAGGACACCTTCACCACCTGGGCCGAGACCACCACCGTCTACCATGAGGGCGTCCCCGGCCACCACCTCCAGGTGGCCACCGCCACCTACCGCCGGGAACTGCTGAACAAGTGGCGGCGCAACGTGTGCTGGACCTCCGGCCACGGGGAAGGCTGGGCACTGTACGCCGAGAAGCTGATGCAGGAACTTGGCTACCTGGACGATCCCGGCGACCACATGGGCATGCTGGACATGCAGCGGATGCGCGCCGCCCGCGTCGTGTTCGACATCGGCGTCCACCTTGAACTCGAGGTCCCCGAACGCTGGGGCTCCGGCACCTGGACCGCGGACAAGGGCTACCAATTCCTGAAACAGAACCTGCCCATCAGCGAAGGCCAGCTGAAATTCGAGTTCACCCGCTACCTGGGCTGGCCCGGCCAGGCACCCTCCTACAAGGTAGGCCAGCGCCTCTGGGAACAGATCCGCGCCGAACTCGAGTCCCGGCCCGGCTTCGACCTCAAAGAGTTCCACACAAACGCACTCAATGTCGGCTCTGTCGGACTGGACACCCTCCGGCGGGCACTGCTCTGATATGCCAGCTCCGCGGCCGCTATCTGCGAGACATTAAGCACACCTTGGCCGGGAATAAGTAACATAGCCGGCTGGGACCCTTGGTTTCTCGGGGTTTTTTGGGTCTGCATGAAACTGGAGGCGCGTAATATTTCTCAATGTTCTTTCGACGTGGTATGCGGGGTGGCTTTAGCGTGTTTAGGTGAGCACTCAGACAAGCACCCCATCCCCCGCCGGGAAGACCGGCTTCCAGCTGCCCAAGTGGGCCGGCTCGTTCGGCGTCCAGATCATTGCCGCCCTCATCGTGGGCCTGGGCCTCGGCCTGCTGGCCAAGTACACCGGCAGCACCAAGGCCAGCCCCAACGGCCTTGGCGCCACGCTGCAGACCATCGGCTCCAGCTATGTATCCCTGCTGCAGACCGCCGTCGTACCCCTGATCTTCACCGCGGTTGTCAGCTCCATCTCCAACCTCCGCCAGGTGTCCAACGCCGCGAAGCTGGCCTGGAACACGCTCCTTTGGTTCGCCATGACCTCCCTGATCGCCGTGCTGATCGGCATCGGGCTGGGCGTCCTCCTGCAGCCCGGCGCCAACACGGGCATCACCGGGGAAGCCAAGTACTCCGGCAAGTCCGGTGACTGGTGGGCGTTCCTGGTGGGCCTGTTCCCCAAGAACTTCCTGGGACTGGGCGCCAGCTCCACCGTCGCCGAGTCCGGCGCGGTCACCACCTCCGTCAGCTTCAACGTGCTCCAGATCCTGGTGATTGCCATTGCCGTCGGTGTTGCCGCGCTCAAGGTAGGCAAGGCTGCCGAACCCTTCCTGAACCTGAACGCTTCGGCGCTGGCCGTCATCCAGAAGGTGCTCTGGTGGATCATCCGCATCGCACCCCTCGGCACCGTGGGCCTGATCGGCAACGCCGTGGCGGTGTACGGCTGGGACACCATCGGGTCCCTCGGCAAGTTCACCTTCGCCATCTACGTGGGCCTCGCCCTGGTGCTCTTCGCGGTCTACCCCATCCTGGTCCGCACCCACGGCCTCTCCGTCAAGCAGTACTTCTCCGGCGTGTGGCCCGCCGTGCAGCTGGCCTTCGTTTCCCGCTCCTCCGTGGGAACGCTGCCCCTGACCCAGCGCGTCACCGAACGCAGCCTGGGCGTCCCCCGCGCCTACGCCTCCTTCGCCGTGCCCCTGGGCGCCACCACGAAGATGGACGGCTGCGCGGCCATCTACCCTGCAATCTCGGCGATCTTCGTGGCCCAGTTCTTCGGCATCCAGCTGGACTTCAGCCAGTACCTGCTGATCGCCCTGGTGTCCGTCCTGGGGTCCGCCGCCACCGCCGGAACCACCGGCGCCGTGGTGATGCTCACCCTGACGCTGTCCACGCTGGGACTGCCGCTGGCCGGCGTCGGACTCCTCCTGGCGATCGATCCCATCCTGGACATGGGCCGCACCGCCGTGAACGTGGCGGGCCAGGCACTGGTCCCCACCATCGTGGCCAAGCGCCAGGGCATTCTTGACGAGCAGCTGTACAACGCTCCCCGTAACGGCACGCCCTTCGTGGACGATACTGTCGACGTCGATGCTGCCAAAGCCGGCACCGCTGCCCCTTCCGATGGGACCTCCACGGATACCGCATCGCGTGAACTGGCGGACGCGAAGGCCTAAGGGCCCCCGCCCAGCCAGCGCAACACACAGGGAAGTCCCCGGGAAAAGTTCCCGGGGACTTCCCTGTGTTCGATGCCGTCCTACAGTCAGGCGCCGTCCGGCGGGGCTGGCGTCAGTGACCGCCGCCGCCGATCACGCCGTTCTCCACCGCCTTGGTGACGGCGTCGGCCTCGGCCTGCGTCAGCTTTCCTTCGGTGACGGCCTGGTCCAGCCGGGTCTTGAGGGCGGCAGCCTTCGCAGCCTGCCTCTCGGTGCGGAGCTCCTCCAGCGCGGCGGTGACCTTGGACTCCTCGATGCCCAGCGATTCGGCAAGCGACTTGGCCAGGGCGGCGTCACGTGCGGCGGCGTCCGGCTTCTCCCCCTCCGCCGGCGGGGTGGTGGGCCTGTTGGCTTCGCGGAAGGCCTGGAGCGCCTCCGTCACCTTGGCCTCCTCTACGCCGAGCTTCTCCGCGAGCGCGGAAGCCTGGGCCACGCCCCGCTCGCCGCCCCGGCCGCCGTGCTTGCCCATGCCTCCGCCGGGGGCGGTGCCGGTGCTCCCGTCCGCGGACGCGCTGGAGCTGGCACTGGGTGTGGGAGTGGGGGTTGTGGTGGCGGAGGCCATGCCGGCAACTCCGATACCGGCGCCAAGGGCCAGCGCCGCAGCTGACAGGCCGAGGGTCATCTTCTTTGTGCGTGACATTACTTGTCTCCTGGATCCGCCGTCAGGTGACGGCTGCTGATGATTCGCCCTTTCGGGACAGTTCCAGAATTGGGCACCAAGTCATGGGGAGGCTGTTCGGAACCTTTCATTCTCCTGTGAAAGCAACTTGCCCAGAGTGCAAAGTTGCACGTAGTGTAAATGCGTGACCGTTTCCGCCGATTCCGCCCACCCGGGAACCTCCGTCCCGCCGCCGGCCGCACTGTCCCGCCGCGAGCTGAACAAGGCGGCCACCCGCCAGGCCATTACCGACGCCGCACTGGGCCTCCTGCGCAGCGCGGGTCCCGGCAACTTCACGGTGGAGGACATCGCGGACGCCGCCGGAATCTCCCGCCGGACCTTCTTCAACTACTTCGGCAGCACCGATGCCGCGCTGGCTTCCATCACGCACGGCTTCCTGGACACCGCCATCCAGCAGTTCAAACTCCGGCCCGCGGAGGAGCCCGTCCTGAAGTCGGCGCAGGAGGCACTGATGGCCCTGGCGGACCCCATGACCGTGGCCCCGCTGGCCGAACTCTTTACCCTGACCCAGCAGAGCACACTCATGTCCCACTCCGAACTTGAAGCCTGGGACCATTGCCGGGAACAGATCACCGCAGTGGCCCGCAGCCGGGCTGCCGCAACACCGGACGCCGGGAATGAGCTGTACCTCCGGGCCTTTGCCGGTTCCGTCATCTCCTGCGGCAAGGCGGCAATGGAGGTCTGGTTTGCCCGCCGCGGCGCGGACCTCTCGCCGGCCTCCCTTGCCGAACTGCGGCAGCTGCTGATCGACGCCATGGCGCTGCTTGGCTCCGGCTTCACCACGGGCACCACCCCTGCCCCCGCACCTTCAGCCTCCCGTTCCTCCTGATCAGATCGGTTTCCTCGCATGGCACTGTTCCTGTACCGCCTGGGCAAATTCTCCTACCGCCGGCGCTGGCTGGTCATCTCGCTCTGGCTCGCCGCCCTGGTTGCCGTGGGCGGCTCAGCCGCCGCCTTCCACGGCACGCTGTCCAACAACTTCCAGATCCCCGGCACCGAGACACAGCGGATCGCGGACAAGCTGAAGGAAGAGCTTCCCTCGGCATCCGGCGGCACCGCCACCATCGTCTTTGAAGCGCCCGACGGCGGTTTCACCGCCGGGAGCCGGGCCGCCGTCTCGGATGCCCTGGAGAAGCTGAAGACCGTGCAGGATGTCCGCGGCACCGTGGACCCCTTCGCCACCCAGGCGCAGGTGGACCAGGCCGGCAAGGCCATCACCGACGGCGAACAGCAGCTTGCCGCGGGCCAGGCACAGCTGGACGCCTCCCGCGTCCAGCTTGAAGCCGGCCAGGCACAGCTGGCCGCGGCAGAACAGCAGCTCACTGCGGCGGGCGCCCCTGCCGCCCTGATCGAAGCCCAGCTCGGCCAGCAGAAGGCCGCCCTGGCCGAAGGACAGGCCCGGCTCGACGCCGGCACCCGGGAGCTGGAAGCCGGCAAGGCAAAGCTCGAGCTGGGCAAGCGCCAGGCAGAGGCATCGTCCGCGATCCGCTTCGTCTCCGAAGACAACCAAGCCGCCGTGGCCCAGGTGCAGTTCAACACCTCCATCAACGGCCTCAGCCCGGAGGTCCGCCAGCAGGTCCAGGACATCGCCCATGAAACTTCCGCCGCCGGCGTCACAGCCTACGCGAGCAAGGAAATCACCGAGGATATCTCCGAACTCTTTGGCGCCGCCGAGGTCATCGGCATCGCCGTCGCCGCGCTGGTCCTGATCCTGATGCTGGGCACCCTGGTTGCCGCCGGCCTGCCGCTGCTGATGGCCATCGTGGGAGTCGGTGTGGGGGTCGGCATCACGTTCGCGCTGTCCGGCCTCTTCGACATGAGCTCCATTTCACCCATGCTGGCCCTGATGCTGGGACTGGCCGTGGGCATCGACTATTCCCTGTTCATCGTCAACCGGCACCGGACGCAGCTGCTCGCCGGAATGGACCCGGAGGAATCGGTGGCCCGGGCTACCGGCACGTCCGGCAATGCGGTGGTTTTCGCTGGCCTGACCGTGATTATCGCCCTGGCAGCGCTGGTAGTGCCCGGGCTGCCGTTCCTGGCGGTCATGGGCCTGGCCGCGGCGGGAACCGTGGCCGTGGCGGTCCTGGTGGCCATTACCCTGACTCCGGCCATGCTGTCCCTGATCGGCCGGCGCGTCATTTCCCGGCGGGCCTGGGCCAAGGCGGAGGCGCACAACGCCGAGCCCGGCCATGAGTCGGCCGATGAGGCAAAGGACCGCGAGCGCAGCACGCATGGCTGGGGCGGCCTCGTCACCCGGCACCCGGTGCTTGCGCTGGCGGCCGGGGTGCTCGTCCTCGGCACCCTCGCGCTTCCGGCCACCCAGCTGCAGCTTGCCCTGCCAGACGGCGGCTCGGAGCCGGTGGACTCCGAGGCCTACCAGGCCTACGACTTGACCGCGCGCAGCTTCGGCGAAGGCGTCACCGGCCCCATCGTGGCCGTGGGTGAATTCCCCGCCAACCTGGACGAGGCCCAGGCGCAGGCGCTGCAGTTTGACGTCGCTGACAAGCTCCGCGCCGTGGATAACGTGGTCGCCGCCGTGCCCGTCGCGCTCAGCGAGGACCGCCGCACCGCTGTCTTCCAGGTCATCCCCGAGGAAGGCCCGGCGAGCGCCAGTACCGTCCAGGTGGTGTCGGAGCTTCGCGGGCTGAACGGCGAAATCCAGTCCGGGTATGGCGTGGCAATGGGACTGACGGGCCAGACCGCCGGCAACGTGGACGTCTCCACGAAACTCGGCGATGCCCTGCCGCCCTACCTGGCCATCGTCGTCGGACTTTCCCTTGTCCTGCTCCTGCTTGTGTTCCGCTCCATCGTGGTGCCGCTGTTGGCAACCGGCGGATTCCTGCTCTCCCTCGCCGCGGCCTTCGGCGCCGTGGTGGCCGTGTACCAGTGGGGCTGGCTGGGTGGGGTCTTCGACGTCGCCAATCCCGGCGCCGTGCTGAGCTTCCTGCCCATCATCCTGATCGGCGTGCTGTTCGGCCTGGCCATGGACTACCAGGTGTTCATCGCCTCCGGAATGCGCGAGGCCTACATGCACGGCTCATCGGCCAAGGAGGCAGTCCGGGTGGGCTTCAGCCACGCTGCCGCCGTGGTCACCGCCGCCGCGATCATCATGGTCAGCGTCTTCGCCGGCTTCATCTTCAGCCACCTCACCATGGTGCGCCCGCTTGGCTTCGCCATGGCGTTCGGCGTGCTCCTGGACGCCTTCGTGGTGCGGATGACCATCGTTCCGGCCGTGATGTTCCTGCTGGGCGAAAAGTCCTGGTGGCTCCCCCGCTGGCTGGACCGGATCCTGCCGGACGTGGACGTGGAGGGCGCCAAGCTCAACCGGGCCGAGGCAGCACCGGCGTCCGGGGAACTGGTCCACTAGGCTGAAACTGTGCCCAGCCTGATTCTCGCTTCCCAGTCCCCCGCCCGCACCAAGCTCCTGGCCGAGGCCGGTATCCGCCACACAGTCCTGGTCTCGGACGTGGATGAGGACGCAGTCCAGGCCCGGTACGGCGTTACCGACCCCCATGACACCGCGCTGCTGCTTGCGCGGGCAAAGGCGGAAGCTGTGGCCGCCCTCCCGGAAGCGGAAGGGTCGCTGGTCCTCGGGTGCGATTCCGTGTTCGAGTTCGACGGCGAGGCACACGGCAAGCCGTACACCGCCGAAGTGGCCCGTGAGCGCATGCTCCGCATGAGCGGCAACACAGGGGTGCTGCACACGGGCCACTGGCTGGTGGACTGCCGGGACACGGATCCGGACGACGACGGCGGCGGGGAACAGGGTTCCGGCGCCACTTTGGGGACTGTCGCCTCAGCCGCGGTCTCCTTCCTGGAGATGGAACCGGCCGAGATCGATGCCTACATCGCCACCGGCGAACCGCTGCACTGCGCCGGGTCCTTCACCATCGACGGCCTGGGCGGAGCGTTCATCCGCAAGGTCGACGGCGACCCGCACACCGTCGTCGGGCTCTCCATATCCACGCTCCGGGACCTGCTGGCCTCGGCAAACGTGCGCATCACCGACCTCTGGCCCGCGTGACCGGGCCTGCGGCGCACGGAGGCAAAAGTGCCGCATTTCGCAACGTCTTGTAGCTTCCCTACAAAGGCTGGCCCGTTTACACGCGGATTCCGCAAGTAATATCGGCGGAACCTCCAAAACCGCGCTAGGCTCCCTGAAGGAAAGAAGGAGACGCCTTGTCAGCAAATTTGGAGCAGTCCGCAGGATCCACGCAGTCGACCCTCACAAAGGTGCTGATCGCCAACCGCGGTGAAATCGCCGTCCGCATCATCCGCGCCGCCCGTGACGAAGGCATTGCCTCCGTGGCCGTCTACGCGGACCCGGACCGGGACGCCCTGCACGTCCGCCTTGCTGACGAGGCCTACGCCCTGGGCGGGAACACCGCCGCCGAGTCCTACCTGGTGATGGACAAGATCATCGACGCCGCCCGCCAGTCCGGCGCCGACGCCATCCATCCCGGCTACGGCTTCCTGGCGGAAAACGCGCAATTCGCTGCCCGCGTCATCGACGCCGGCATCACATGGATCGGGCCCTCCCCGGAAGCCATCTCTGCACTGGGCGACAAGGTGCAGGCCCGGCACATCGCCGAGAAGGTAGGCGCTCCCCAGGTTCCCGGCACCGCCGATCCGGTGGAATCCGCCGAGGAAATCCTTGACTTCGTGGACCAGTACGGCCTGCCCGTGGCCATCAAGGCCGCTTTCGGCGGCGGCGGCCGCGGCATCAAGGTTGCCCGAACCCGCGAGGAAATCCCCGAACTGTTCGAATCCGCCGTTCGCGAGGCCACCGCCGCCTTCGGCCGCGGGGAGTGCTTCATCGAGCGCTTCCTGGACGCCCCCCGGCACGTTGAAACCCAGTGCCTGGCGGACGCCCACGGCAACGTGGTGGTCGTATCCACCCGCGATTGCTCCCTGCAGCGCCGCAACCAGAAACTGGTGGAGGAAGCCCCTGCCCCGTTCCTCACGGAGGAGCAGAACCGGCGCCTCTACGAATCCTCCAAGGCCATCCTCAAGGAGGCCAGCTACCTGGGCGCCGGCACCTGTGAATTCCTGGTGGGCCAGGACGGCACCATCTCCTTCCTCGAGGTCAACACCCGCCTGCAGGTGGAGCACTGCGTCTCCGAGGAAGTCACCGGCATCGACCTGGTGCGCGAGCAGTTCCGCCTGGCCCGCGGCGAAGAGCTGGGCTACGGCGACCCCGAAGTCCGGGGGCACTCCATCGAGTTCCGCATCACCGGCGAGGATCCGGGCCGGAACTTCATGCCCGCACCCGGGACCATCCGTGTCCTGAAGAACCCCACGGGCCCCGGCGTACGGATCGACTCGGGCATCGAACAGGGCGACGAGATCAGCGGCAACTTCGACTCCATGCTCTCCAAGCTGATCGTCACCGGCGCCACCCGCACCCAGGCACTGCAGCGCTCCCGGCGTGCACTCGAGGAGATGGTGGTTGAGGGCATCCCTACCGTCATCCCGTTCGACCTCGCAGTGGTTTCGGATCCGGCTTTCGCCCCGGCCGAGGGACCCTTCAAGGTCCACACCCGCTGGATTGAAACCGAGTTCGTCAATAACCTTCCGGCCTGGACGCCCGACGGCGCTGCCGGGACGGACGGCGCCGAAGAGCGCCAGCGCGTGGTGGTGGAAGTGGGCGGCAAGCGGCTCGAGGTGGTCCTGCCCGCCTCCCTCGGTTCCCTGGGAACGGGAGGCGCGGCAACGGCAGCCAAGCCCGCCAAATCGAAGAAGCGTTCACGCTCCGGCGGCCCCGCCGCTGCCACCGGCAACGCCCTCACCTCCCCCATGCAGGGCACCATCGTGAAGGTCGCCGTCGCCAACGGGGACGTTGTGGCCGAGGGAGACCTGGTGGTGGTCCTCGAGGCGATGAAGATGGAGCAGCCGCTGACCGCGCACCGCTCCGGAACCATCATCGGGCTCCAGGCATCCTCCGGTGAGACAGTGTCCGCCGGGGCCGTCATCGCCATCATCGAAGACTAAGCGGCGGAGGAAACCAATGCTGGCACCCAGTTTCCAGGAAGAGGTGGACCGCTACCACCTTGCCGTCCCCGAAATCACGCAGGGCAACCCGGGCCCCATCAAGGAGCTCTATTCGCAGCTCGACGACGTCACCCTGGCCAACCCGTTCGGCGGGATAGCCCGCGGCTGGGCGCAGGTGGAGGCCCGGCTGGACCAGGCTGCCCGGCAGTTCCAGGACGGCCAAATGCTCGGATTCGACACCATCTCGTCCTACACCGCCCGGGACACCGCCTACCTGGTGGAGACGGAACACTTCCGGGCACGCCTGGACGGTGCCCCGCTGGAGGAGTTCGCGCTCCGGGTCACCAGCATATTCCGGCGCGAGGAAGGCTACTGGAAGCTCGTGCACCGGCACGCGGATCCCGCCGCCCGGCCGCAGTCACGCCGCTCCCTCACCCAGCCTGCCAGCTAATCAGGGCCGGCTGGCAGGCCGGCCCGCAAACCTGCACACTTAGCAGATGCTGCCTTTCCTGCTCCTTGCCTCCCGGGCGGAGGATGCCGCCGCCGAGGACGAGTACGCTGCCTACCTTCGGTACGGCGGACTCGAGCCGCATGAGCTGGGAAGGGTACGCCTGGAAGCTGCGCCGCTGCCGGACCTGGACCTTTCCAACTATTCGGGCGTGATCGTAGGCGGCAGCCCCTTCACCTCCAGCGACCCGCCGGAACAGAAATCCGCCGTCCAGCACCGGGTGGAGCGCGAACTCTCGGGGCTCCTGGACGAGTTGGTGGCGCGGGACTTCCCGTTCCTGGGCGCCTGCTACGGCGTGGGCACCCTGGGAAGGCACCAGGGCGCCGTGATCGACAGGACCTACGGCGAGCCCTTGGGCGGGGTTGAGATCGAGCTGACGGACGCCGGACGCGAGGACCCGTTGCTGCAGGGACTGTCACCAACCTTTACGGCTTTCACCGGCCACAAGGAGGCGTGCACAGTCCTGCCGGCGCATGCCGTCCTGCTGGCCCGGTCCGCTGCCTGCCCGGTGCACATGTTCCGGATCCGGGGAAACCTCTATGCCACGCAGTTCCACCCGGAGCTGGACGCCGAAGGCCTCTGCACGCGCATCGACATCTACCGGCATGCCGGCTATTTCCCGCCCGAGTCAGCCGAACAGCTGATGGCGGACGCCCGGCAGTTCACTGCCACCGAGCCCATGAAAATCCTGCGCAACTTCGTTGCCCGCTACGCCCGCTGAGTTGCGGCAGCCCGCCGTCGTGCGTTCCTGCCCGGTTACTCCCGCGCCCACAGAAAAGTGCCCGGCACGATCCCCGAAGTTATGGGAATCATGCCGGGCACTTCAGCCACTAACTGGGCCGGAACGCACAGGATCCGTCAGGCCACGTTGTTCTCGTAGTCCAGGTCGCGGGTTTCCTTGCTCACGAACAGGGCAATGAGGGTCAGGACCGCCATGGCCGTCAGGTAGATGCCCACCAGGACCGGGCTGCCGTCCGCCAGTTCCCACAGCGCGACGGCGATGAAGGGTGCCACCGCCGCGCCGAGGATGCTGGAGAAGTTGTAGCTGACGGCTGAGCCGGTGTACCGGACGTTTGTCGGGAACAGTTCGGGCAGCAGCGCACCCATGGGCCCGAACGTAAGGCCCATCAGGGAGAAGCCGATCACCAGCAGCGCCATGGTGCCAATGAAACCGCCGCTGAACAGCGGGACGAACAGCAGGCCGAAGACGAAGATGCCGCCGGTAACGGCCAGGAGCATCTTGCGGCGGCCGTACTTCTCGGCCAGCGGGCCGGAGACCAGGGTAAAGATGCCGAAGAAGACGACGCCGGCGATCAGCATCCACAGGAAGTCGTTGCGGGTGTAGCCCAGGCCTGGCACGAACGCGGCGGCGGCCGCTTCCGTCATGGGCTTGCCGGCCTTTTCAGCCGCAGCCTTTGCAGCCTCCAGGCTGGCCGGGCGGGTGCCGTAGGTCAGGGTGAAGGTGGTCATCAGGTAGAACAGCACGTACGTGGCGAGCATGATGAAGGTACCCAGGATGAGCTGGCGCCAGCTGGTCTTGAACACCCGGCCCAGCGGCAGCTTGGCCACCTCGTTGGACTCGATCACCTTGGTGAAGGCCGGGGTTTCGATCAGCTTGAGGCGGACGTACAGGCCGATGATCACCATCACGGCGCTCAACAGGAACGGAACGCGCCAGCCCCAGGCCTGGAAATCGGCCGGGGAGAGTGAGTAGCTGAACACCAGGAAGATCACGTTGGCGATGATGAAGCCGATGGGGGCGCCCAGCTGCGGGAAGGTGCCGTAGATGGCGCGCTTGTTCGCGGGCGCATTCTCGGTGGCCAGGAGTGCAGCGCCGCTCCATTCACCGCCCAGGGCCAGGCCTTGGGCGAAGCGCATGACCACCAGCAGGGCCGGAGCCCAAAAGGCCCAGCCCGGAACCAGTGCGGTGGGCAGGCAGCCGATGAGGAAGGTGGCAATACCCATGGTCAGCAGGGATGCCACCAGCGTGCCCTTGCGGCCAAACTTGTCGCCGAAGTGGCCAAAGACGATTGAGCCGAGCGGACGGGCCACAAACGCCACACCGAACACCGCAAAGGAGCTCAGGAGCTGGGTTGTTTCGTTCTGGTTGGGGAAGAACAGCTGCGGGAAGACGAGCACCGCGGCCGTGGCGTAGACGTAGAAGTCGTAGAACTCGACTGTGGTGCCGATCAGGCTGGCTACGATCACGCGGCCCCGGGAGTTCACCGGCTGCGGGGATCCGGGCACCGTGGAGGTTTCGGTGGATGACATAGGTAAACGCTTTCGTGAGAACCGTCCGGACGCAGCAGTCGCGCGCCGGGTCGAAATAGTTAGAGTTCAATATTAGTTCCCGCGGTCCAGTCAATGGACAAAAGGTCCAGCATGCGGACATGTGCGATTCGTCCCATTTTTGCCGCCCCACGTCGGCCTCACCGGGCCTAACGGCAGGCCCCGGCCGTCGATAGGCAAATGTCACAGCGCGTTAACAAACATCGTCGGTCCGTGAAACGCGGCATCCCTACCTTGGAGGAACAACATCCCCCGAAGGAGGTACACCGTGACTGTTGATCGCACCGCTGATGCCGGCACCGGCAATTCCCTTGACCTCGACGTGCAAGGTCCCGCAGCCGCCAGCGCACAGCCCGGCACCACCCGCACCACAGACTCCCCCGCCCTTGAATTCCGCCCCGGCCGCTGGATCGCCAACTGGGATGCCGAGAACAAGGAGCAGTGGGAAACCGCAGGCCGCTCCATTGCCCGCCGCAACCTCAACTGGTCCATCTTCGCCGAGTTCCTCGGCTTCGTCGTATGGCAGCTCTGGTCCATCGTGGTGGTCCAGCTGCCCGCAGTCGGCTTCAACTTCTCCACCTCCGAGATTTTCTGGCTCATCTCCATGCCCAGCCTGGTGGGCGCAACCCTCCGCATCCCCTACACCTTCATGGTTCCCCGCTTCGGCGGCCGCAACTGGACCATCGTGTCCGCCCTGCTGCTCCTGATCCCCGCCATCGGCCTCGGGATCTGCGTGGCCAACCCGGAAACCCCGTTCGGCGTCATGCTGCTCGTGGCAGCCCTGGCCGGCTTCGGCGGAGGCAACTTTGCCAGCTCGATGGCCAACATCACGTTCTTCTACCCGGCCCGCGAAAAGGGCTGGGCCCTGGGCCTGAACGCCGCGGGCGGCAACATGGGTGCCGCCGTGGCACAGCTCGCCGTCCCGATTGTGATCACCCTGCTCGCCGTCGGCAGCGTCAACCTTCCCATGGCCGGCTGGATGTGGGTCCCCTTCATCCTGATCGCCGCATTCGGCGCCTTCAAATACATGGACAACCTCACCAGCGCCAAGGGTGACGTGGCCGGTTCTATCGCAGCGCTCAAGGAACCGCACCTGTGGATCATGGCACTGCTGTACATCGGCACCTTCGGTTCCTTCATCGGATTCGCCGGCGTCTTCCCCAAGCTCATCAAGGACTACTTCCCGGCCTTCTCCTCCATTGGAGTGGGCACCGTGGCACTGTCCCTCGCGTTCCTCGGTCCGCTGGTGGGTTCCCTGGCCCGGCCCTACGGCGGACGGATGGCTGACCGGATGGGCGGCGCCCGCATGACCATCGCGGCCTTCGCCTCCATGGCGGTGATCACCCTGACCATGATCTGGACCCTGCCGCTGAAGAACTTCTGGCTCTTCCTGGTCCTCTTCCTGATGCTCTTCACTGCCAGCGGCTTTGGAAACGGCGCCACCTACCGGATGATCCCGGTCATCTTCGCCACCTCCAGCCGGGCGGCACGCAACGGCGCCAACTCCGTAGCCACCCAGCGCCTGGCGTCCTCGGCACTTGGCCTCATTTCGGCCATCGGCGCCTACGGCGGCTTCGTGATCCCCCAGGTGCTGAACGCGTCGAACTCCGCCAGCGGCTCCTACACCCCCGCCTTCTACGGCTTCGTCGGGGCGTACGTCCTGATGCTGGTTGTCTGCTGGGCCTGCTACATCCGCAACGCCAACCGAAATGCGATGGGACACGTCTAACATGACCACAAGCGCCGACACGCACTGCCCTTACTGCGCCCTGCAGTGCGCCATGACGCTCACGTCTCCATCGGGACTGGCCCCGGCTTCCCAGCCGGGGCCAGTCCCCGTGCCTGCACCGCCTGTCCTGGACACCCGCACAACGGCTTCTCCCGCCCTTGGGGCGCCCCTCGAAGTCCAGGGCCGGGACTTCCCCACCAACCGCGGCGGCCTGTGCCGCAAAGGCTGGACCTCCCCCAGCCTCCTGAACCACGCCGGCCGGATCACCGAACCCCTGTTGAAAGGCCCGGACGGCGTCCACCGGCCCATCAGCTGGGACCACGCCCTGGACCTTGCGGTCGCCGCCGTGAAGGATGCCCGCGCACGCTACGGGGCGGACGCCGTCGGCGTTTTCGGTGGCGGTGGCCTCACCAACGAAAAGGCCTACATGCTGGGGAAGTTCGCCCGGCTCGCCTTGGGCACGTCCAGGATCGACTACAACGGCCGCTTCTGCATGTCCTCCGCCGCGGCTGCCGGGATGCGGGCCTTCGGTGTTGACCGCGGCCTGCCGTTCCCGCTGGAATCACTGGACAGCGCCAGCACCATTTTGATGCTGGGTTCCAATGTGGCCGAGACCATGCCTCCCTTTGTGCAGCACCTTAAGGGAACGCGCGACGCCGGCGGGCTGATTGTCGTCGATCCGCGCCGGTCCGCCACGGCTGCTTTCACGGCCGACGGCGGAGGCCTCCACCTCCAGCCCCTGCCGGGCACCGACCTGGCCCTCCTCCTGGGCATCTCCCACGTGGTCATCCACGAGAACCTGGTGGACACTTCCTACCTCGAGGAACGCACCTCCGGCTACAGCGCCGTAGCCCGCAGCGTCAACTCCTTCTGGCCCGAACGTGTCCAGTCCCTCACCGGCGTCCCGGCCGAACTCATCCGGGAAACAGCCCGCCGGCTCGCTGCAGGGGCCCGCGAGGGTGGCAGCTACATCCTCACGGGCCGGGGTGTGGAGCAGCATGTGGACGGCACCGATACCGCGACGGCTGCCATCAACCTGAGCCTCCTGCTGGGCCTGCCCGGCTCCGCCCGCAGCGGCTACGGCACCCTCACCGGCCAGGGCAACGGCCAGGGCGGCCGGGAACACGGCCAGAAGGCGGACCAGCTCCCCGGCTACCGCAAGATCACGGACCCCGCCGCGCGCGCCCATGTGGCCGGGGTGTGGGGCGTCCCCGAGGAGTTGATCCCCGGTCCCGGCCTGCCGGCCGTCCAGTTGCTTCAGTCACTGGGACAGCCCGACGGCGTCCGTTGCCTTTTCGTCCACGCCTCCAATATCGCTGTGGCTTCCCCCGATGCGAACGCTGTGATCCGGGGGCTCCGCAGCCTGGACTTCCTGATGGTCTGCGACTTCTTTATGTCCGAGACCGCGGCCGAGGCGGACCTCATCCTCCCGGTGCTCCAGTGGGCGGAAGAGGAAGGCACCCTGACCAACCTCGAAGGGCGGGTGCTTCGCCGCCGCCGTGCCCTGGCTCCCCCGCCGGGCGCCCGCAGCGAACTCTGGATCATGGCGCGGCTGGCCGAGGCCCTGAACGCACCGTCCACGTACAGCGAAGACCCCGAAGCCGTCTTCGAGGAACTCCGCCTGGCCTCCGCCGGCGGGCTGGCCGACTACTCGGGCATCGACTACGCCATGCTGGACCGCGGTGAAGCCGCCTACTGGCCGTACCCCGCCGGCAGCACCGGGACGCCGCGACTGTTCCAGGACGCTTTCGCGCATGCGGACGGCAAAGCCGTGATGGTCCCGGTGACGCCGCGCCGCCGTCGTACTCCTGCCGCGTCCCCTGACCCGGCTGCCAAAACCATGACCCTGATCACCGGCCGCCTCCTGGAGCACTACCAGTCCGGCGCACAGACCCGTCGGGTGCCTGAGCTGCTGGCAGCGCAGCCGGAGGCGGCCGCGCAGATCCACCCGGCAGCCGCGGCATCCATGGGCATCACCGAGGGCGCACTCGTTTCGGTGGCCAACGAGCGCGGCGAGGTGGTGTGCCGTGCCCAGCTCAGCAACGCCATCCGCCCTGAGACGGTCTTCCTGCCCTTCCACTTCCCCGAGCTGGAGAGCGCCAACCGCCTCACGGAGGCCGCCACGGACCCCATCTCCGGGATGCCCGAATTCAAATTCAACACCGTGTGGGTCCTGCCCGTGGCCGTTCCCCTCTCCACCAACATGCTGCAAACGACGGAGGCCTCATGAGCGAGCAGATTGTCATTGTGGGATTCGGCCCGGTGGCCGCCCGGCTGGTGGACGAACTCCTGCCCGCGGTCCGCACCGGCCGGGCAACCCTGACCGTGGTGGGCGAGGAAGCGGAAGCGGCGTACAACCGCGTGCTGGTGGCCGACCTCGGAGTGGGCCGGACCACGGCCGAGGCCCTGGCACTGTCCGACGCCCCGGCCTTGGCCGGCGACGGGGTGGACGTCCGTCTCGGCCTCCGCGTCCGCAGGGTGGACCGGGCCCGGCAGCAGGTCATCCTCTCCGACGGCGCCGCCGTCCACTACGACCGGCTGGTCTTTGCCACCGGCTCACGCCCGGTGATTCCCAACCTCACCGGCATCAACCCGGACCCCACCCACCCGGTCCTTCCGCCAGGCGTCACGGCGCTGCGTGACCTGCGTGACGCCGGCGTGCTGCGGCAGGCAGTGGAGGGCGGCAAGCGGGTGGTGGTCCTGGGCGGCGGCGTGCTGGGCCTGGAGACGGCCCTGGCGGCGGCCGAAGAGGGCGCCACCGTCACTGTGGTCCATAACGGCCCGCACCCCCTGGGCCGCAACATCGACCGCGGCGGTGGCGCGGTCCTGGCCGCCAGCCTCCGCCGCTGCGGCGTGCGGATGGCCGGCAACGCCCGTTCCACCGGCGTGGAGCACAACGCGCCCGACGGCGGTTTCTCGGCTTTGCTGCTGGACGACGGCTCCGCGATTGACGGCGACCTCCTGGTGCTGTCCTGCGGCGTCCGTCCCCGCACGGAGCTGGCCGAGGGCTGCGGGCTCTCCACGTCCGCCGGAATCCTGGTGGACCACAAGCTCCGCGCCCACCACGAGCCGCACATCTTCGCCATTGGTGACTGCGCAGAGGTGCGCTGCCCGGACCCGGGCTGCCCGTCCTGCCGCAACGCCAAAGGACCCTCAGGGCTGGTGGGGCCGGGCTGGCGGCAGGCCGAGTGGCTGGCCGAATACCTGACGCTCCTGGCAGCGGGCACCCCGGAGGAAGCCGAACTCCTGCCGACGCTGCCTGCGGAGCAGCCAGGCGTCATCGTCCTGAAGGCGCGCGGCATGAACATGGCCGTGGCCGGCGACAATTCTGCCGAGCCATGGGACGAGGACGCCCTGTCCGCCGGTGCCGTGAACGGGCGGCCGCGGCTCCACGTTGCCCAGTGGGCTGATCCGGAACATGGCCGCTACGTGAAGATGACCACCCGCGGCGGCGTCCTGGAAGGCCTTGTGGCCGTGGGAATGCCCCGGACCGCCGCCGAGCTCGTGGGGCTGTTCGAACGCAGCGCCGAACTGCCGGCAGACCGGTCCCTCCTCCTTCGCCTGGACGGCCCGGACCAGCTGCCGGGTGCCGGCGCCGATCCCCAGGGGACGGTGTGCCGGTGCGCCGGCGTCAGCGGAACCGCCATCCAGGATGCGGTAGCTGAAGGCTGCTCCACCGTGGCCGAAGTGTCCAAGGCAACCCGTGCCGGCACGGGTTGCGGAGGCTGCCACGAGGACATCAAGGGACTCATCGAAAAACACTTCCAGGCGGTTCCGGCCGCCTGAACTCCGGCCCGGTGACTGAGGTTCCCCCAGCCGCTATGAGGGGTTTGCCGGGCTGGCCAGCCTGGCCAGGAAGTCCTCCGTGAAGTGCTTGACGCCGTCCCACTCGGTGTAGATGTAGTCGCGGGACGTGTCCAGGTCCGGGGAGCCCTGGTCCTTGACGATCTTCTTCATCAGCTGGCGCTTGAGGAAGTTGTAGTGGGTGTACAGCAGCGCCCCGCCGAACATGGCCACGTGCTTGGGATGCCAGCCGGTTTCCTCCTCGAACTGCGCCACTTGGCTTTCGGCGTTGGCTGCGTCCCCGTGGGCGGCCAGGCTGACCGAGACCAGGGCGGAGGGCACCTGCTCGAGTTCTGCGCGGTTTTCGCGGACGAAGTCGGCAACAAAGCCCTCGTGCTTGCCCATATGCACCGATGCCGCCACAATGATGCCGTCCTGCCCGTCCGGGAGGCTGCGCGCGTTGTGCTTGAGGTCCGCCGTTTCGGCTTCGTGCCCGTGGGCCCGGATGACGTCCGCGATGTACTCCGCGATCTGGGCTGTCTGCCCTTCAAGGCTGCCGTAGGGAATATAGATCTTAGCCATGCTCCACTGTGCGTGCAGGGCGCAGTGGAGCACTAGGGCACAACGTCCCCGTGCGGGGAAGGATAATGCCCCTACGGGCCCGCCTACACCGGTTCCTTGGGGATGATGATCCACAGCACGATGTAGGCCAGTTCGCCCACCCCCACCAGCCCAAAGATGACGAAGCCCAACCGGACCAGGAATTTCGGGAGTCCAAAGCGGGCTGCCAGGGCTGCGCAGACACCGCCAATAATCTTGCCGCGGCGTGGCCTCACGAGTGCTGTTGTCATGGCTGTTACCTAACCTTTCGTACTGCTTGATGTGTTGATACCGAAGATTTGATGCCACGTAGGTGCCCAGCGTCAACGGCCCAGGAACCCGGCCGCCACAGCATAAATGCCCCAGAGCCCGGCCCCGAGCAGGAGGCCCAGATAAACCAGCACCAGCCTGGTGTCTCGAAGGTAGCAGTTTGACCTCGTGAGGCCATTCCGGCGGGCCTTCCAGTAGCCGGCGAACCCGATCGCTGCGAACACCGTCAGCGCCGCCGGACCCGCCACCCAGCCGAGCAGGGCGATCGTGGCGAAGATGCACAGCCGCAGCGGATCAAACGGTGCCGTGGGCTGTCCGTCGGGGTCGGCGCCCCCGCGGGACGGGTGCCGGGCCTTACCGGCAGCCATGAGCTCCGACGGCAGTGCTCCCGCTGCAATGCGCTTGGCATCCGATGCAGAGCTCATCATTTCCTCCTTAAACCTGGCGGACAGGGAGAAGCTGGCGGCCCGTCGCCGTACTCATCCGCTGCCCCGCCAGGGCCGGCCATGCCTGGACCGCGCAGAAGGGAGCGCACTGGTGGTCACCGGCGTCGCTCTTGGTTCCCACGTGGACACAGCACTGGGTGAGCCGTTCTTCGATCATGGTGGACATATCCATAAACGGTTTCACCATGATCCTGGTTACCCGCTCCGCGAGGAGCCGGCGGAGCCGTTGCTGCTGGCCCGGAAGCTTGCCGGCGGCCAGCGTGGTCAGCGTCCCGATGCCAAGATCGCACTGGGTGCAGATGTTTTTCCAAAGGTCGGCAGTCCGCGGGTGCGACAGCGAGGACTGCTCGCTGAGCAGGTCGAGAAGCGAAGACCTCATGAGGCTGCGCAGTTCAAGAGGGACTGCGCTGTCCGCTATCCGGTTGGCAATGCTGTCGGGATGCAGCTCCAGCCATGCCAGCAGTTGGTCATGACCTATGAGGGCCGCGAGGGACCGCCATGTTCCTGAATCGTCCTTCAGCATGTATCCCACGGACGCGCAGTGCGGATGCGAGCACGGGAGCGCCGTCAGGTCGTGCCAGGAAACTACACCGTTGGTTTGCGCCTCCAGCCTCTGGAGGACGCCCGTGTGCGTGAGCCGGTCCGTGGGGTCGATGCCGTGGCCGCGTCCTGAACCAAAGACGGGCTGCAGCGCGACTCCTCCAACGAACGGCGTCTCCAAGGCGCGCATGACCACCGCACCGACCTCACCGTCGTTGACGCCGAGCGTTGCCGTCATGGTCAGGGTGGTGAAGACCCCGGCTTCGGAGAGGCGTGCGATCGCTGCGTCTTTGAAGCGCGTCAGGTCACCGCCCCGGTGGTGGATCGAGGCTTCCTTGGACGGGCCGTCGTACTGGAGGTACACCTCCACGCGGTCCCGGTGCCTGGCCAGCAGCGAGAGCAGCCCATCATCGGTGGCGATCAGCATGCCGTTGCTGTTCACCATGATCCGGACAATCGGCCGCGCTACCAGCTCGTCCAGCAGTTCAGCGAGCTGGGGGTAGAGCGTCGGTTCCCCGCCGGACAGCATCAGCACGTCCAGGCGCCCATTCTCACGGGAAAGCCGGGTGTCGACGTTCGCCAGCACCTGGTCCAGCGGTGCGACCCCCTGCAGCTGCGGGCCGGATGCCGTGAAGCAGGTGGGGCAGCGCAGGTTGCAGTGCTCGATGATGTCCTGGAGGAGGATGCACGTGTGCTGCGTCTGCATTGCCGGAAGGCCGTAGGCATACGCCTCCGGCACCTGGCGGTAGTTGCCGGCCTGGTCCGGGATGTGTTGCTTGGTGGGCGCCTGCCACTTCTCGAGGTAGCGCAGGATTTCCGGCGACTCGTCGTACAACGTGCTGACGAGTCCGTGCTCGGGGCAGCCGCGTTCCAGCCATACCCGGTCATCGCGGATCAGCAGCGCGCCGGAGAGGCGCCGCACCTGGGCGAGCGGGGGGTTCGCCTCGTGGCAATGCGGACAAAATGCGGTGACGTACCGGTGGATCCGGTCGCCGCGCAGGGGCTGGCCCGGTCCGGGAAGTGTGCGTGGCGGCCGTGCCCGTGAAGTATCCATTTCAGCCCAATCCTGCCAGCGACCCGACACAGAGTCCGCCGCCGAGCAACGTAAAAATTCCGAGGCCGATCAGCAGGCCGGCACCGAACCGGGAGGTCTGGCGCCTTATTGCGAGCAGGATCGCTATGAGTAGATAAAGTCCGACCGGCACAAAGGCAGCTGCTCCACCGAGGAAGCTGGAGGGCCACATTGTGGGTCCGCCGTAGGGAAGGGTGGCGCTCAGGTAAAGGGCATAGAGGGCAAAGACTCCGAGCGAGATTCCGGTGCCCATTGATCCGCCACGTGGTTGCCGCGGGAGTTCTCCCCGGCCCATCTCAGGCCCTCATCCGCGCCAGGCTGCCCACGCAGATCCCGCCGCCGAGCAGGGTGAAGATCCCCAGGCCAATGAGCAGCCCCGCCCCCAGCCGCGACGTGCGAGGCCGGACCGCCAGCAGGACGGCAACCGCCACGTACAGTGTGATCGGTACGAATGCTGCAGGCCCGGCGAGGAAGGTCTTGTAGCCCTGGTCCGGAGCGATCCCACTTGTTGTCCCGAAATAGAGGGCATAAAGGGCCGGCGTCCCCAACAGGATCCCGAGCGCCATGGAGCCCCGCCTTGGTTCCTCGCTCATGCGGCTGTCCCTTCCAACGTCGGGCGCAATGGTTTCCCGAATACCCGCAGCGTCCGCCAGAACAGCAGGGGGAGGACCGCCAGGAGGAACAACTGGGGGCGGCTCATCCCCAGCCAGAGCACCTCGTTGCCGCGGACGAATTCGACACCGAACCGGAACAGGGCATAGGAGGCCACAAAGCAGATGAAAAGGTCGCCAGGACGTGGCAGGCTGTCCCGGTAACGCCACATTGCCGCAAACGCCACAAGGTGGAAGGCAATCTCGTAGGCAAAGGACGGATGGAGTCCCACTCCGGCCTGCCCGCCGACCACTCCGGCCTGCGCCGGGGTGAGGATTATCCCCCAGGCTCCCCCGGTCGGAGTGCCCGGCAGTTCGGTAAGGAGGCAGCCGACGCGGCCGATGACCAGCGACAAGGCCACCGCAGGCGCCAGCAGGTCACCGGTTTTCCCCCGGTACCCGGTCAGCCGTTTGCCGAGGAGGACGCCAAGCCAGGCGCCCACAAGGCCGGCAAGGATACTGCGGTCACCGTTGCCCCACCAATCCGCAAGGGAAACCTGCCGCGACAAATCCCACGTGAGCACCCTGGAACCAATGGCCCCGAAAGCTACGGCGAAACCGGCAATAGGCCACAGCCGGGGATCGGACAGGCCGCGGCGGCGCTTCTCATAGGCGTAGAACAGCAGGGCTGCGAGGATTCCCAGCCCGACGAAGCCGGCATGTACCAGCCCGTTTCCCGCGAAGGGAAGCCCGATCATGTGCAGAGTGTAGCAACGGGGCGCACCCCTCCAGGGGGACTTTCGGCCCTTACATGTGGACGTGCAGGCGCCGCGCCGCTTCTGAGATCGATCCACTCAGGGAAGGGTAGACAGTAAACGTGCTGGCGACGTCGTCAACGTGCAGCTTCTGCTTCACCGCGATGGAGATAGGGAAGATCAGTTCGGACGCGTTCGGGCCCACCACCACACCGCCGATGACGGTGCCCGAGCCCTTGCGGGCGAAGATCTTGACGAAGCCGTCCCGGTGGTTGCGCATCTTGGCGCGGGCGTTGCTGCGCAGCGAGAGCTTGATGACGTCGCCCTGGTACTTGCCGGAGTCGATCTCGGCCTCGGAAACCCCTACGTTGGCAATTTCGGGCGAGGTGAAGATGTTGGAGGCCACCTGGTGCAGCTTAAGCGGGGTGACGGTGTCGCCCATGAAGTGCGCCACCGCAATGCGCCCCTGCATCGCGGCTACGGAGGCAAGCGGGAGCACGCCGGTGCAGTCGCCTGCAGCGTAGATGTTGGGGGCGGAGGTGCGCGAAACGCCGTCGACCTTGATATGGCCGCTCTCACTGAGCGCCACTCCGGCCTCCTCAAGGCCGATCCCGGCCGTGTTGGGGATGGAGCCCAGGCACAGCAGGCAGTGGCTGCCGGTGACCGTGGACCCGTCGCTGAGGGTGACCAGCACGCCGTCGTCCGTCCGTTCGACGCTCTCGGCGCGGGATCGGGACAGGACGCGGACGCCGCGGCGCTCGAACACTTCCTCCAGCACCACTGCCGCATCCACGTCGGACCCGGGAAGCACGCGGTCACGGCTGGAAATCAGGGTCACCTTGGACCCCAGCCCGTTGTAGGCAGAAGCAAACTCAGCCCCGGTGACGCCCGAACCCACCACAATCAGTTCCTCGGGGAGTTCGTCGAGGTCGTAGATCTGCGTCCAGTTGAGGATCCGCTCGCCGTCCGGCCGGGCGGTGGCAAGCTCGCGCGGGTGGGCACCCACGGCCAGCAGGATGGTGTCCGCTTCGACTGTTTCCGTGCCCTCCGCCGTGAGGACCTCGATGGTGTGGTCGTCCACCAACTTGCCTGACCCTGCAAGGATCCGCACACCCTGGTGCTCCAGGCCGTCATGGATGTCCTTCGACTGGCTGCGCGCCAGGTTCAGCAGCCGGTCGTTGATGTGCTTGAGGTCCGCGCGCATTACCGGGACAAAGTCGCCGCCGTCGACGTCGAACTTCACTCCCAGCTCGCCCGCCTCGCCGACGCGGGTCATGAGGTCGGCGGTGGCGATCAGCGTCTTTGACGGGACGACGTCGGTCAGCACGGCCGATCCGCCCAGCCCGGCCCGCTCGATGATGGTGACCTGCGCCCCGAGCGAGGCGGCAACCATGGCGGCTTCGTATCCGCCGGGACCACCTCCCAGGATTGCGATCCGGGGCGAACTGAAATCTGGATGCGTAGTCACAATCAACCATTGTCCTGCAACTCCCCCGCACCGCCAAAGAAAACGGTCTCTCGGCAATCCGCGCGAAGGTGGGCGGCACCACGGGCGGCAGGATAGCTTGTACCAGTGAGTACAACTGACTTCCTGAACACTGATCCCTTCGCGGCCGCCCACGCTGCCGCCGACTACATCGCCGAGGAAACCGGCGTGGACAGCCACGACGTCGCCCTGGTGCTCGGCTCCGGCTGGGCCGAAGCAGCGGACCTGATCGGCGAGACCACCGCCACGCTGTCCGCGGAGGAGGTTCCCGGCTTCCACGCTCCTGCGGTGGAAGGCCACGTGGGCACCATCCGCTCGGTGCTGACTACGGGCGGCAAGAGGGCCCTGGTCCTGGGCGCCAGGACGCACTACTACGAGGGCAAGGGCGTACGCGCGGTGGTGCACGGCATCCGCGCAGCAGCGGCGGCTGGCTGCAAGACCCTGGTGCTCACCAACGGCTGCGGCGGGCTGCAGGAAAACTGGACCCCCGGAACCCCGGTGCTCATCAAAGATCACATCAACCTCACCGCCGCCTCGCCGCTGGAGGGCGCCACATTTGTGGACCTGACAGATCTTTATTCGGCCCGGATCCGCGGCCTGGCCCGTGAAGTGGACGCCACCCTGGAGGAAGGCGTCTACGCCCAGTTCCCCGGCCCGCACTACGAGACTCCTGCCGAGGTGCAGTATGCCAAGCGCATCGGCGCGGACCTGGTGGGCATGTCCACGGCGCTGGAGGCCATCGCCGGGCGGCACGCCGGGATGGAGGTGTTCGGAATCTCACTGGTCACCAACCTTGCAGCCGGGATCAGCCCCCAGCCCCTGAGCCACCAGGAAGTCATCGAGTCCGGACAGGCGGCAGGGCCCCGGATTTCCAAGCTGCTCGCCGAAATCATCGCCCGGCTCTAAGGCGGGGCACCGCTTCGGTGAATTTTCCGCTTTCCGCGGGAGGCGGCACAGCTTCGGCGCCCAATGACGATAGGTTTATGCCCATGACGTCTTCCGATGCCGATTTCCGCCTGCTCAATGAAGCCCGCGAATGGGCTGCCCAAGACCCGGATCCCGTCACGTCGGCTTCCCTCCTGGAACTCGTCCAACTCGTTGACAACGGCGTCCCCGCCGCACGCCAGGAACTGGCGGACAGCTTCCGCGGCACGCTGCAGTTCGGAACGGCGGGACTCCGCGCCGCCCTGGGTCCGGGCCCCAACCGGATGAACCGGGTGGTGGTGCGCCGCGCTGCTGCCGGCCTGGCGGACTTCCTGCTCTCGGCGGTGGGCGACGCCTCGCCGGGAACGCGGCCGCGCGCCGTCGTCGGCTATGACGCCCGCTACAACTCGGACATCTTCGCGGAAGAAACGGCCGCTGTCTTCACGGCCGCCGGGATCGAGACCTTCCTGATGCCGGCGGCGCTGCCCACGCCCCTGCTGGCCTACGCCGTCCGGGCGCTGGAGTGCGACGGCGGGGTCATGGTGACAGCCAGCCACAACCCTCCGCAGGACAACGGCTACAAGGTGTACCTGGGCCGCCACGCCGTCACGGACAGCGGCAACGGCGCCCAGATCGTGGCCCCCTATGATGCTGAGATCGCGGCCCGGATCAACGCCGTGGGCCCGCTGGAATCCATCACCCTGGCCCCCTCCGGCTGGACCGTCCTGGACGGCTCCCTTGCGTCGGACTACGAACGGGACACCGCCGCGCTTGCCCTGCCGGAACACTTCCCTGCCCGCGACCTGCGCATCGTCCTGACCCCCCTGCACGGCGTGGGCGGCGGGACTGCACTGGCCGTGCTGAACGCGGCAGGTTTCACGGACATCACGCTGGTGGCGGAACAAGCCGAGCCGGACCCGGACTTCCCCACGGTCAGCTTCCCGAACCCGGAAGAGCCCGGGGCGCTGGACCTGGCACTGGAAGCCGCTGAGCGGCAGGCCGCGGACATCGTGATCGCCAATGATCCCGACGCCGACAGGGCCGCCGTTGCGGCAAAGGACCCGGACACCGGCGCGTGGCGGATGCTCCGCGGGGACGAAGTGGGTGCGCTGCTTGGCGCGCACATCGCCGCGCGGCTTGCCGCACGCGGGAGCACGGACGACGGCGGCACTGACGAGGGCGCCAAGGGAGTGTTCGCGAATTCGATTGTGTCCTCAAGGCTGCTGGCCCGCATCGCCGCTGCCGCCGGATACGCCCACCAGGAGACCCTGACCGGGTTCAAGTGGATTTCCCGGGTACCGGGACTGGTGTACGGCTACGAGGAGGCGCTGGGCTACTGCGTGGCGCCGGACCTGGTGCGGGACAAGGACGGCATTTCCGCTGCCCTCCTGATTGCGGAACTCGCCGCGGCGGCCAAAGCTGACGGTAAATCCGTCTTTGACACCTTGGACGAGCTCTACCTGCAGCACGGCCTGCACGCCAGCGACCAGCTCAGCATCAGGGTTGCAGACCTCGGGCTCCTGGACGCCATGATGAACCGGCTGAGGGTTTCCCCGCCGGAGACGTTCGGGTCGTCCGCAGTCGAGGTTTACGCAGATCTTGCCGAGGGCAGCGACGGGCTTCCGCCTACTGACGGCCTGCTGTACGTCACCCGCAACCTCACCAGGGTGATTATCCGGCCCAGCGGCACCGAGCCCAAGCTCAAGTGCTACCTCGAGGTAATCCACCACGTGGGCTCCGCGGCCGAACTGCCGGCTGCCCGGCAGGCGGCGCGGGCGGCGCTGGACGAGGTGCTCCGCGACGTCAGCGAAGCCCTGGGGCTCTAGCCCCTGCTACAGCTCGATCTCGATGACGCCGCCTGCAGTGCGGGTCCGGAACGTGGCAAGGCTCAGGTCCGGGCTGCTGAAGCATTCCCCGGTTTCGAGGTCGTAGACCTCTTTGTGGAGCGGCGAAGCGATGGTGGGACGGGCACCCCGTGATCCCAGGATTCCGCGTGCCATGACATGCGCACCGGTTGCAGGGTCCTCATGGGCCACGGCGAAAACCTCATTGGCGCCGGTGCGGAAGAGGGCCACCTGGCGTCCAGCGACCAGGGCGGCTTCACCCCAGGCAAGCTCCAGGTCGTCCACCCGGCAGACTGTGTGCCAGCCGGATACGGCCTCGTCCAGGCCGGCTTCAAATGCCCCAAGTTCCAGTGTTGCCGTCATGTCCGGTTCCTCTCCCTCTGCGTGTAATCCTTCTCAGCAGCCACCTCTGCGGCCGTGTTCCACGCTAGGCTCCGGGTGTTTCAGCGGCATGCGCTGAATGTGTCCAGCGCGTAAAAGACACCTAACCCGGCCGGAAATGCGTTCGTGATGCAGAAGTTAAGTTGGCGAAACAATTGGGAAACTGAAGCGAAACTGCGTCTCCCTAGTCTGGATGGACAGCTCGTCAGAGAAGGCTGCAGGAAAACTGCCTGCGGCCCATGCGAAAGGCCCATCAGTGACCGAACAGACTTCAAGCACAGAGACTCCGCGCCGCATCGTCGTCGCCGGCGGCGGCCCCGCGGCCCACCGTTTTGCGGACGCAATGCATGCCCGTGGCCTCAATGGCTGGCATGTCACGGTCCTCACTGAGGAAGCCCACCTCCCCTACGACCGCGTTGCCCTGTCCAAGGCCCTGACAGATAAGGACGTCGACCTGACGCTGGGGACGGCGTCCATGTGGGAGCATCCCTCCCTGGAGCTCAAGACCGGCGAGCGCGTCGTCAAGATCAACGCCGAAGCCAAGAGCGTGGAAACTGCGGCCGGCCACGTCTTCGAATATGACGAACTGGTGGTGGCCACCGGTTCCAATGCCGCCCGCCTTCCCATCCCCGGCGCGGACAAGACGCACGTCTACCGCACCCTCGAAGACGTGTGGGCCATCAACGAGGCCATTGCCGGGCTGAAGGAGAAGCTGGGCCGCAAGGTCAACGCCGTCACCATCGGCGGCGGGCTCCTGGGCCTCGAGTCCGCCGCCGGCACCGAGCAGCTGGGCGCCAACCCGATCGTCATCGACGGTTCGCAGTGGCTGATGGCCACCCAGCTGGACGAGGGCGCCGGCCAGGCCATGGGGAGGCTCATCAAGGCCAAGGGCTTCGAGGTGCACGGCGGTGTGTTCCCGTCCGAGGTTCTCTCGGACGACGACGGCCAGGTCACCGGCGTCCTCATGGCAGACGGCCGCATCATCGACGCGGACATGGTCATTGTGGCCATCGGCGTCCGGCCCCGTGACGAACTCTTCCGCGCCGCCGAGGGCGAGGAACAGGTGTTCAGCCTGGGTCCCCGCGGCGGCGTGGTCATCAACGACTACTGCGAAACCGAAGTGCCGGGCATCTGGGCCATCGGTGAAGTGGCCAACTACGGCGGAATGTGCCTGGGCCTGGTGGCCCCTGCCAACACCATGGCGGAGATCGTGGCCGACCGCCTCCACGGCGGGGACGCCACCTTCCCCGGTTTCGACACCGCCACCAAGCTGAAGCTCTCGGGCGTGGACGTTGCCAGCTTTGGGGACGCCTTCGCCAAGACCGAGCACGCCCTTGAGATCGTCTACGCGGACCCGGCCCGCGGCGTGTACCAGAAGATCGTCACCACCGACGACGCCAAGACCCTCCTGGGCGGCATCTTCGTCGGCGACGCCTCACCGTACATGAGCCTGCGCCCCCTGCTGGGCCGCGAACTTCCCGCCGAGCCCGGCGCTTTCCTCAGTGCCGCCGGCGGCGGTGAGGCCCCCGAGACCGAACTGCCCGACGACGCCACCCTCTGCTCCTGCAACAACGTCACCGCCGGAACCATCCGGGATACGATCAACGGCTGCGGCGCCTGTGAAGGCAACGCGCCGGTCCAGGAACTGGGCGAGCTGAAGGGGTGCACCCGCGCCGGGACCCAGTGCGGTTCCTGCGTGCCGATGCTGAAGAAGCTGCTTGAAACCGAACTCACCAAGTCCGGCGTCGAGGTCTCCAAGGCCCTCTGCGAGCACATCGAACTGTCCCGCCAGGAACTGTTCGACGCCATCCGCGTCCTGGAACTGACCTCCTTCGAGGAGATCATGGCCAAGTACGGCACCGGCGCAGGCTGCGACATCTGCAAGCCCACCATCGCCAACATCCTGGCCAGCCAGAACAGCGCCTACGTCCTGGACGCCGGCCGCGGCACCCTGCAGGACACTAACGACCGCGCCCTGGCCAACATGCAGAAGGACGGCACCTACTCGGTGGTCCCCCGCATCGCCGGCGGCGAAATCACCCCCAAGAAGCTCGGCGTCATCGCGGCCGTGGCCGAGAAGTACAACCTGTACACCAAAATCACCGGTGGCCAGCGGATCGACATGTTCGGCGCCCGCCTGGAGCAGCTCCCCGAAATCTGGAAGGAACTGGTGGACGCCGGCTTCGAATCCGGCCAGGCCTACGGCAAGAGCCTGCGCACCGTGAAGTCCTGCGTCGGATCCACCTGGTGCCGGTTCGGCGTCCAGGATTCGGTGGCCATGGCCATCCAGCTGGAACTGCGCTACCGCGGCCTCCGCAGCCCGCACAAGCTCAAGATGGGCGTCTCCGGCTGCGCCCGTGAATGCGCCGAGGCCCGCGGCAAGGACGTCGGCGTCATCGCCACCGCCGACGGCTGGAACCTGTACGTCGGCGGCAACGGCGGCGCCACCCCGGCCCACGCCCAGCTGCTGGCCAAGGACCTGGACGACGAAACACTGATCAAGTACATCGACCGCTACTTCATGTACTACATTCGCACCGCGGACCGCCTCCAGCGCACCGCGCGCTGGCAGGAAGAGCTCGACGGCGGCATCAAGCACGTCGAGGACGTGGTGGTCAAGGACACCCTGGGCATCGCCGCGGACCTCGAAGCTGCCATGGCCAAGCACGTGGACACCTACATCGACGAATGGGCAGACACCCTCAAGGACCCCGAGCGACTGCGCCGGTTCCGCTCCTTCGTCAACGCGCCCGACCAGAAGGACGACTCCATCACCTTCGTCCCGGACGAGCGCGGCCAGATGCGCCCCGCCACGCCCGAAGAAAAAGGCAAAGTCCTGATCGGCGCTTCCATTCCAGTCCGGCCGGGCACGCCGGAACCCATCAGGAACGAGGTATAGGCATGCAGCTCAGCATTGATCTCACCGGACGGGAAGTACTGGTTACCGGCTCCGACCACGCCGCCCGGCAGGCCGTACGCCGTTACGAAGCCGCGGGCGCCGTCGTCTACCGCCTCAGCACCCCCCAGGGGGCAGGACATGATGGCCCGCTGCCCGAACGCCCCTTCCTGGTGGCAGCGGTCGACGACGGACAGCCCGGCTGGGAGTCCCTGCTGGACCGGTGCCGCACCACCGGCATCCCGGTGGCGGCTGAGCCAGCCGCCGGCCCTGCCGGCCATGTCACCCTGGTGGGCGGCGGACCCGGAACCACCGAGCTGCTCACCGTCGCTGCCATCAAAGCACTGCGCGATGCCGACGTCGTCTTCTATGACCGGCTGGCCCCGTACCAGGAGCTGCCGTCCATGACCTCGGCAGAGCTTGTGGACGTCGGCAAGAAGCCCGGCCACCACAAAGTAAGCCAAGGGGACATTGAGAAGCTCATGGTGGAAAGTGCCCTCGCCGGCAACAACGTGGTCCGCCTCAAGGGCGGGGACCCCTACGTGTTCGGCCGCGGGGGCGAGGAAGTTGCCGCCTGCGTTGCCGCCGGCGTCAAGGTCCGCGTCATCTCGGGCGTCACCAGCGCCATCTCCGTCCCGGCCGCTGCCGGGATCCCGGTGACCCACCGCGAAGTCAGCCACATGTTCACCGTGGTTTCCGGCCACGCCCCGCTGACCGAAAAGGAGCACAAGCACCTGGCCGGACTGGGCGGGACCATCGTGGTGCTGATGGGCATCGGAACCCTCCACCAGCTGGCCGCTGGACTGCGCAGGGCGGGAATGCGCGCTGACATGCCCATGGCCGTCGTCGAACGCGGCTACCGCCCCGGCCAGCGCACCACCATCGCCGATCTTGGCACCATCACCGCGGCAGCCGCCGGGTGCAGCAACCCCGCCGTGCTTGTCATCGGCGAGGTGGTTCGGGTGGCTGAGGCCAACCGCGGGCATGCCGAGGCCGCCGCCGACCTGGACAGGCTGGCGGCCTCGCTGCTCGGTTCATGAAAGGATTGACCCCCATGACTGCACTTGCACCGGCCGAAACACCGCAGGTCGAACAAAGGGCTGAAGAAGCACCGGACACCGCCGAATCGCCCCTGGAGGGCTTCCGTATCGGCGTAACCTCGGACCGCCGCTCCAGCGACCTCATCGAGGCCCTGGAGCGCCGTGGCGCCGAAGTACTGCACGCCCCCGCGCTGAAGATCGCCCCCGTGCAGGAGGACATGCGGCTCATCGAGGACACCAAGGCCATCATCGCCGCCAGGCCTGACCTCTGCATTGCCACCACCGCCTACGGCATGCGCCGGTGGTGCGAGGCAGCGGATTCCTTCGGGATCGGCGAGCAGCTGCTGGACACCCTGGGCGCCTGCCGGATGTTCGTGCGTGGGCCCAAAGCCCGCGGCGCCGTGCGCGCGGCCGGCCTTGCCGACGTCGGAATCAGCAGCGACGAAACCACCGCAACACTGGTGGACATGCTGCTGGCCGAGGGCGTCCGGGGCAAGACCGTGGCTGTGCAGCTGCACGGCTACACCGACGTGCGGCAGCTGGAGCGCCTGCGGATGTCCGGCGCCACCGTCCTGACAGTCACGCCCTACCGCTGGGTCAAGCCCGACGGCGAGGACCGGCTTCCCCGGCTCATTGAAGCTGCGTGCAGCGGAAACCTTGATGTCCTCACCTTCACCAGCGCGCCCGCCGTTGATGCCCTGTGGAGCACTGCCCACGAGATGGGCGTGTACAAGCAACTGATCGACAGCCTGAAGACGAATGTCACCACTGCCGTGGTGGGCCCGGTCACGGCGCAGCCGCTGCTGGATGCCGGCGTGACCCCGCTGATCCCGGAACGCTTCCGGATGGGCGCCCTGATCCGGCTGGTGTGCGAGCACCTCGCCCTGAACCATGTCCGGCGGCTGGACACCAGGTCCGGCAGCATCGAACTGCGCGGCCGCAGCCTCCGCATCGACGGCCAGGTGGTGGAACTGGCGCCCGCTCCGCTGCTGCTCCTGCGCGCCCTGCTCGGTGCGGGCGGCGCGGTCCTGTCCCGCGAATCGCTGTCCGACCTGCTGGAACTGCGCGGGTCCGTCCATGCACTGGACATGACCGTGAGCCGGCTCCGCTCGTCCCTGCCGGACGGGCGGCTCGTGGAGACCGTGGTGAAGCGCGGGTACCGGATCCGCGTCTAGTTGTACTGCTCCAGCTGCGCGGCGGCGGGCAAATGTGTCCGCCGCGCGCGCGGATGAGAGGCAGGTCACTGGTTCTGTTACCGGCCGGTAAACACTGGCGAACACGGCCCTGATAAACAGCAACTGCGGGGAAACACCCCGGAAAAGGCGCGGGCCTACGCTGGGTTCCACCACGAAGTTCCGGCCGCTTCCGGCCGCCAGCGAAAGGGCCAGCACATGTCCGCTCCGGCACCCTCCACCTCCACCGCCCCCGCCACCCGCATCGTCATTGCCGGGGCCGGCCCAGCTGCCCAGGCACTGGTCAGCCAGCTTGACCGCGCCCGTTTCACCGGCACCATCACGGTCCTGAGCAACCGGGACGACACGCCGGCCGAACTGCTGGAGCTGGCCATGCTGCCCCAGGTTTCCGTCCGGTTCGGGCAGCCAGCCAGCCACATCGACGCCGCGAACCGTACAGTAGCCACGGCGGACGGCCTGGAATTTGCGTACGACCAGCTGGTCATCGCCACCGGCTCGGCACCGGTGGCCAGCCCCGTCCAGGGCGCAGGCCAGTGCCTGAGCTACTCCACCATCGACGACGCGGCCCGCGTCGGCGAGGCCGTCAGCCAGGTGGCCAGGGAGCTGGGCCGGCGTCCGCTGGGAATCCTGGTGGGCACCGGTGCCGCGGCTGGCCAGGCGGAGGCCGTTCTCCGGGCCCGCGGCGTGCGCCCCATCCGCACGACGGCCCGCCCAGCCTCCGTGATCCCTGCCCCTTCAACGACGGGCTTTGCCGCCTCCGGTGTGGTTTTCGAGGACGGCAGCAGCATGTACGGCGACCTGGTGGTCCTGGCCGAGGAACGCGAATCCCGGGACGACCTCGCGGCCAGTGCGGGCTTGGAGACAGCGGCCACCGGCGGGATCGTCATCAGCCAGGACTTCCGGACCTCCGTACCGGGCATCTGGGCCATCGGCGATGCCGCAGCGTTCGACGGCGTCCGGCTGGGCCTGCTGGTAGCCGCAGCTTCTGCTGCGGGCGCCTGCGCCACCCAGCTGCTGACGGCGGCCTCCGCTCCTGTTACGCTTCCAGCCGCGGCCTGACTGCCCGCCAGGCTGCCGGGGCTGCGCGTCCTGGTGACCTGCGCCGGCGGCTCCGTGCGGCTGTGGCAAGATGGTTCCGAAACGAGTCGAGGGCGTTACAACGCCCGGCCCACAGGCCCTTGGAGAGGACCATCATGAGCAACGAAGCCACCCCTTCCGTTCAGGCAGCAGCCACCGGCGCCGCAGGTTCAGGCAGCATAGCGTCCTTCATCGACCACACGCTGCTGAAGCCGGAGGCAAGCGAGGCTGACGTCCTCAAGGTCTGCGCGGAAGCCGCGGAATACGGCTTCAAGTCCGTCTGCGTCAACCCCATCTGGGTCAAAACGGTGAAGAAGGCCCTCAAGGGATCCGGCGTCCTGACCTGCTCAGTGGTGGGGTTCCCGCTGGGTGCCACCCCCACCGACGTCAAGACCTTCGAAGCCCGGGGCGCAGTGTTGGACGGTGCGGACGAAGTGGACATGGTCATCAGCATCGCCGCCGCCCGGGCCGGGGACAAAGGGGCGCTTGTCGAGGACATCGCCTCAGTGGCGGAGGCGGTCCACGCCAGCGGGGCCATCCTGAAGGTCATCATCGAGACCGCGTTGCTCACCGACAGCCAGAAGGTCATCGCCTGCGAGGCAGCAGTGGAGGCAGGCGCAGACTTCGTGAAGACCTCAACGGGGTTCAATGGCGGTGGCGCGACGGTGGAGGACATCGCCCTGATGCGCAAGACTGTGGGCCCTGGTTTGGGCGTCAAGGCCTCCGGCGGAGTGCGGTCCCTTGCAGACGCGCAGGCTATGATTGCAGCAGGTGCAACACGTATTGGTGCCAGCTCCGGAATTGCCATTGTCAAGGGTGAACAGGGTTCATCCGCGTACTGAGGGAAACCGGACGCGGCACACAGATTGAGCCCCGCGGGGCCGAGGAGGAATTAATGTCCAGCAAGATTACGGCGTCCAACGACGGCACGGATTCCGGCCGCGGAGCACAGCAGGGCACGCTGCAGACTCCCCAGAATGAGAACAAGCTCGGGACCAGCATCCTCCTGTTCGTGGTCTGCATCGCCCTGTTCTTTGGTGCCGTGTACTCGCTTTCCTTCCTCACGCTGGACAACCCCTGGCCGATGGCTGTCTGCATCGTGCTGTTCGCCCTGGCCTTCTGGATTCCGCAGACCGTCCTGGGACGCTCCGACTCCGCCGGCGAGCACTAGCCCACCCCAACCAGGTAGCGCTAAGTGTCGTTTTGACGCTCCAAAACGACACTTGCCGCTACCTACTTGGGCACCACGGAACCCCTGGACACCGTCCGGGGGTTCCGTCGTTTCTCCGGCCCGGGTACCGCCCGGGCTACAGCCAGAGCCGGGCCCAGGCCAGCGCGGCGTCTGCCGCGCGGCCCCAGTGGCTGTGCGCTATGGACCAGCCGGCCACGCACATTCCCACCATGGCGTAGGCGCTCACCGGGATCAGGACCAGCCATTCGCGTTTTGACCCCGCCCGGCCCAGCAACGGGAGGGACAATGCACCGTTGGGCCGCCAGACCTGGCGCAGCAGCGGGATCCGCCGCAGGGGTTTGGGCGGCCTGACCACCAGCGGCCACAGCAGCGGCACGCCGCCCGTGGTGATCAAGTCCCCCACGATGTGGACCACCACGCCGGTCAGCATCGAAATCGGGAGCCAGGTCCACTGGTCCGGGGCGAACCAGGTGACCAGGCCGGCCATGGTCAGCGCAAAGATCCAGTTGCTGATGAAGCCCGCCTTCGGAAAGAGCTTCAGGGCCTTGGCCGCGATGTTGATCATGAACATGCACAGCAGCCCGGCCCCCACGGACAGCAGCCCCCAGTCCGTCTGCACCTGGAATTGCCCCGCCAGCGTGGCCAGCAGGACAAAGAAAGCTGCCCCGAGGACGGAATGCGTGCCCTGGCGATGCCCGCCGCTGGCATTCTCAATCCCGACGGCGATCACGTTGGACAGCGGCGGCAGGGAATTCGCCACGGTGCTGTGCCGGTGGTCCCAGTCGCACACCAAGGCGGTTCCCGCCGTCGCCATCCCGCCGATCAGGATGCCCGTGGCGTCCAGCGGGTACCAGCCAAGCGTGTATGGCCCGGTCGAGGCAATAGCCACCCACGCCGCGGCTCCCGACGCGGCGTGGTGTCCTCCCATCAAGTGCTAGCTCCCGGCGGGCGAAACAGAAACCGGCTGGTCCGAGAAGATGTTCCGGATCACCCCGTTGGCCCACTCCAGGATCTCCGCGTCCTGCAGGTCCCGGCCGCCGATCCTTGCGGTCTTCGGCTTGGGGATCAGCACGGCGTCGAGGGCAGGCTTGGACTGGGATCCCGGGTACAGCCGGTTCAGGCGCATCACCTTGGATTCGGGAAGGGTGGCCGGCGAGAACTTGATGAAGTTGCCCTGCAGGGCGACATCGGACAGCCCCGCTTCGCGGGCACCCACCCGGAAGCGGGCCACGGACACCAGGTTCTGGGCCGGCAGCGGCGGCTCGCCGTACCTGTCCACCAGTTCCGCCAACACCTCGTCGATGGCCTCGTTCGTCAGCGCGGACGCGAGTTTCCGGTAGGCCTCCAGGCGGAGCCGCTCCCCTGGCACGTAGTCGTGCGGAAGGTGCGCGTTGACGGGCAGTTCGATCTTCATCTCCGCGGCCTTCTCCTCCGCCTCACCGCGGAAGTCAGCCACGGCCTCGCCCACCAGGCGGATGTAGAGGTCGAAGCCGACGCCCTGGATGTGGCCGGACTGCTCACCGCCCAGCAGGTTGCCTGCTCCGCGGATTTCCAGGTCCTTCATGGCCAGCTGCATTCCGGCACCGAGCTCGTTGTGCGTGGCCACGGCCTTCAGCCGTTCCAGCGCCACCTCGCCCAAGGGCTTCTCCGAGGGGTACAGGAAGTAGGCGTACGCGCGCTCACGCCCGCGGCCCACGCGCCCGCGGAGCTGGTGCAGCTGGGACAGGCCGTACTTATCCGCGCCGTCCACGATCAACGTGTTGGCGTTGGAAATATCCAGGCCGGTTTCGATGATGGTGGTGCACACCAGCACGTCAAAGCGCTTCTCCCAGAAGTCCACGATGATCTGTTCCAGGCGGCTCTCGGACATCTTGCCGTGTGCCACCTCCACGCGGGCCTCGGGCACCAGTTCGCGGATTTTCGCAGCGGTGCGCTCGATGGTGGACACCCGGTTGTGCACAAAGAAGACCTGGCCTTCGCGCATCAGCTCGCGGCGGATGGCGGCGGAGGTCTGCTTGTCCGTGTAGGGGCCAACATAGGTCAGGACCGGGTGCCGCTCCTCCGGCGGGGTGGCCAGGGTGGACGTCTCCCGGATTCCTGTCAGGGACATCTCCAGGGTTCGAGGGATGGGGGTTGCGCTCATGGCCAGCACGTCCACATTGGTGCGCATTTTCTTCAGCGCCTCCTTGTGCTCCACACCGAAGCGCTGCTCCTCGTCCACGATCACCAGGCCCAGGTCCTTGAACTCGAAGTCCTTCGACAGCAGCCTGTGCGTGCCGATCACCACGTCCACGGTGCCGTTCTTGACGCCCTCCGCCGTCTCCTTGGCTTCCTTGGACGCCTGGAAACGGGAGAGCGGCTTCACGCGCAGGGGGAAACCGGAGAACCGTTCAGTGAACGTCTCATAGTGCTGCTGGGCCAGCAGCGTGGTGGGCACGAGCACGGCCACCTGCTTGCCGTCCTGCACGGCCTTGAACGCGGCGCGCACGGCGATCTCGGTTTTGCCGTAGCCCACGTCGCCGGAGACCAGCCGGTCCATGGGGATTTCCCGCTCCATGTCCGCCTTGACCTCGTTGATGGTGGTGAGCTGGTCCGGAGTCTCCACGTACGGAAAGGCTTCCTCGAGCTCGCGCTGCCAGGGGGTGTCCGGCGCGAAGGCATGGCCGCGCGACGCCATCCGCGCCGAGTAGAGGCGGATCAACTCACCAGCGATCTCCTTGACGGCCTTGCGTGCTTTGGACTTGGTGCTGGCCCAGTCCGCGCCGCCCATCTTGCTCAGCACCGGGGTGTCGCCGCCCACATAGCGCGTCACCTGGTCCAACTGGTCCGTGGGAACGAACAGCCGGTCCCCGGGCGCGCCGCGCTTTGACGGTGCATACTCCAGAACCAGGTATTCCCGGACACCATCACCACCGCCAGCCACCTTGCGCTGGATCAGCTCCACGAACTTGCCGATGCCGTGCTGCTCATGGACCACGTGGTCACCGGCCACGAGCTGCAGCGGGTCCACCGCGTTGCGGCGCTTCGAGGGCATCCGCCGCATGTCCTTGGTGGACCCCGCAGAGGTCCTGCCCAGGAGATCGGCTTCAGTGAGCAGCCCAAGTTTGAGGCCGTCCAGGACAAAACCGCGTCCGACGGCGGCAGTGGTCACCTCGATGATGCCCGCCTGGGGTTCGTGGTCCAGGCTGTCCACGCGGGCGCACGGGATATCGTTTTCGTGGAACAGCTCCGCCAGGCGCTGGGCAGGTCCGGGTCCTTCGGTGGCGACGACGATCCGCCACTGGTCGCGGACGTGCGAGCCGATGAAGTCCATCATTTCCGCCACATCGCCCTGGTAGCCCCTGGGTTCGCGTGCGTGCAGGTTGAGGACATCGATGTCCGGCAGCAGTTCCTCGTCCTGTGCCAGGGATGTGATGGACCACCAGGAGACGCCATGGCCAAGGGAGGAGCTGCGGGTTTCCGTGAGGGAGCGGAAACTGGCGGAATGGAGCGCAGCGCTGGCCTGCGACGTGAGGTCCAGCGGCGCGGTCCCGCCGTCGGACGCTGTGGACCAGGCGGCCTCCAGGAATTCCTCGTTCGTGGCAGCGAGGTCATGGGCGCGGGTGCGGACCTTCTCCGGCTCGATGACCACCGAAATGGAGCCGGCGGGCAGCTGCTCCACCAACGGGACCATGGAGTCCACCAGCACCGGCGCCAGGGATTCCATGCCCTCCACGGCAATGCCGCCCGCAATCTTTTCCAGCATGTCGGCAGCGGCCGGAAGCTGTGCCTTCAGCGTGGCGGCGCGGGACATGACGGACGGGGTGATGAGGATTTCCCGGCACGGCGGCGCATGCAGTTCGGTGGGGTGGTGCAGCCCTGGCGAGGACAGCGAGCGCTGGTCTGCCACCGCGAACCAGCGCATCTGGTCTACCTCGTCACCGAAGAACTCCACCCTGATGGGGTGGTCCTCGGTGGGCGGGAAAACATCGATGATTCCGCCGCGGACGGCGAACTCGCCGCGGTGCGTCACCATGTCCACGCGGGCGTAGGCGGCGTCCGCCAGGCTTCGGACCACCTCAGTGAAGGGTTTCTCCTGGCCCACTTTCAGCGTGACCGGGACCAGCTCGCCCAGGCCGGCCACCAAGGGCTGGACCACGGCGCGGACCGGCGCAACCACTACGCGCAGCGGTCCCGCCGTCGAACTTTCCGGATGCGCCAGGCGGCGCAGCACGGAGAGGCGGCGGCCCACGGTGTCCGAGCGCGGCGAAAGGCGTTCGTGCGGGAGGGTTTCCCAGCTGGGGAATTCGGCGACGCAGTCGGCAGGAAGGTACGCCCGAAGCGCCGCTGTCAGGTCCTCGGCCTCGCGGCCGGTTGCGGTGACGGCCAACACCACACCCGGCCTGCCGTCGTCGTGCCCTTCGCCTGCGGCGGCAGCCAGGCCGTCCGCCATCTCGGCAAGCAGAAGCGGGCGGAGCCCGGCGGGTGCACTGATCTGGTAGTCCTGGCCCCGGACCTCGAACCCGCGTGCCGCCTCGGCGCGGACGCGGGCGAAGGTCTGGTCCGCGGCGAGGGCGCGGCGCAGTCCGTCCAGCGACGGGGCGGTTTTGGATGCGCTAGCGCCGGATGTGCCGGCGGCGGACGGGCCGGGAAGGCTCATGGCAGAAAGCTCCTGTGGTGTGCAACGAAAGGCAGGCAACGCGAAAACCCGAAATTCTCTTCGAATCCCGGGTAAACCCAGCCTACCGCGCAGGAGCGACAATACGAGCCGCCCCAGGGCTAGGCTGGCAGGGCGGGACCTCCGGCCAACGGGCAAGAAGACAACCCGCCCGGAAGAACGGGCCGTCCAAACGGCGAGCCACTCCGAATGGCCTATGGACAAAAAGGAGTCAGCATGACCGAAACCGGCAACACCAAGCGAACATCCAGAACCGTCCTGGTCACCGGTGCTACCGGCTACATCGGCGGCCGGCTGGTGCCCAAGCTCCTGGAGGCCGGCCATGCGGTCAAGGTCCTGGTGCGCTCACCGGACAAGATCGCCGGTGTGCCCTGGCGGGACCGGGTGGACGTTGTGGAAAGCAGCCTCGACGACGGCGGCGCCCTCCGCCAGGCGCTGGCCGGTGTCGACGTCCTGTACTACTTGGTGCACTCGATGGCGGCCGGGGCGGGGTTCGAGGCGAAAGAACAGGCGATGGCACGCACCGCAGCGGACGCCGCGGCTTCGGCAGGAGTCGCCAGGATCGTCTACGTCGGCGGGCTCCACCCGGCGGGCGTGGAGCTGTCCACCCACATGCGCTCAAGGGAGGCCGTGGGACAGGTGTTCCTGGACAGTCCGGTGGACGCCGTCGTATTCCAGGCCGGCGTGGTCATCGGCTCCGGTTCGGCGTCCTTCGAGATGATCCGCCACCTCGCCGAAACACTCCCCCTGATGCCGGCGCCCAGCTGGGTGCGGAACCGGATCGAGGCTATCGCCGTGCGCGATGTCCTGTACTACCTGGTCTCCGCGGCTTCCCTGGCCGGCCCGCTCAACCGCACGTTCGACGTGGGCTGCCGCCAGGTCCTCACCTACGCCGGGATGATGCAGGAGTACGCGGCCGAGGCAGGCCTGCCCTACCGCCCGGTGCTGGCGCTGCCCATTCCCGCGCCCAAGCTCGCCGGCATGTGGGTTGCCCTCACCACGCCAATCCCGTTGTCCATGGCCATGCCGCTGGTCCAGTCCCTGCAGCACGACGCCGTGTCCGACGAACACGACATCGACCAGTACATCCCGCAGCCCGACGGCGGCCTGACCGGCTATCGCACCGCCGTCGCCCTTGCGCTCGGCAAGGAACGCGACGGGCAGGTGGAAACCACCTGGGCCAATGCCGGCGCCGCATCCGATCCCCTGCCCAGCGACCCCGAGTGGGCCGGCCACAAGGTGTACATCGACGAGCGGACGTTCCACGGCGATGTGGACCCCGCGAAGGTGTGGACGGTCATCGAGGGCATCGGCGGCCGGAACGGCTGGTATTCCCTGCCCCTGGCATGGCAGGTACGAGGCTGGCTGGACAAGCTGACAGGGGGCGCCGGGCTGCTGCGCGGCAGGCGGCATCCCCACACCCTTGCGGCCGGGGAGGTGGTGGACTGGTGGCGTGTTGAACGGATCGACCGCGGCAGGCTGCTGCGGCTCCGCGCGGAAATGCGTGCGCCGGGCAGGGCCTGGCTGGAGCTCTCCGTGGAGCCCGACGGGAACGGCAGCCGCTACCGGCAGCGGGCCATCTTCTTTCCCAAAGGACTGAGCGGCAGGCTGTACTGGCTGGCGGTCCTCCCGTTCCACAGCCTGATCTTTCCCGCCATGGCCAGGAACATCACCAGCGCGGCACAGGAGATCGCGGATGCGGAGCGCGCGGCAAGGACCCCGTAGGATGTTTGGAGCCTAATCCGACCCCCATGTCCCAGGAGGACCCATGGCCTTGAGTGCAAACACCACCCTTCCCCACTCCGTCGACAGCGTCGCAGCCGTGCTGGTGAACGAGGACTTCCAGCGCCACGTCAGCCAGTTGGTGGGCGGTTCGCTGGAGTCATTCACCGTGGACGGAGATGTTGCCGGAGCCTTCAGCGCCACGTCCGTGCGGACCCTTCCCACCACCCGCCTCCCCGAGATCGCCCGGAAGTTCGTGGGTGAGTCCCTGAAGGTGACGCAGGTGGAAAACTGGGACGCCCCCGCAGCGGACGGGTCCCGCCAGAGCAACATCTCCTTGAAGATCGCCGGCGCACCGGTGGACGTCACCGCTGTGCAGCGGCTGGTAGCGGCCGACGGCGGGACGCGCGTAGAGCTCGAAGGTGCGGTTTCGTCTTCTGTGCCGTTCCTCGGCGGAAAGATTGCCGACGCCGCCGAGCCGATGGTGGCCAAGGCCCTTAACCTGCAGGCCCAGCAGGCCCAGGCCTGGCTGGAAAGCCACTAGTCCATGGAACTGCCCGTCTTCGCCTCACTGGTCCTGGTCATTGCGGGGGTGTGGTCCCTTGTGGTCTGGCCGCAGTTCCTGCGCCGGGTCATGAAGGATCCGCGTGCCAGGGACTCCGCCGGCAAGGCGACGAAGTTCCTCACGGTCCACGTGGTCCTGGTGGGCGTCTCCATGGTGCTGGGCGCGGCCACCGCCGTGATCGGCATCATGGCGCTGGCCGGCTAGGGAACTGCAAAAGGAAGGCCCCCGTCCCGCCGGGACGGGGGCCTTCCTCTTTTTCGCCCGGGCACCCGCGCGATGGCAGGCCTGGTTCAGGCGGCCTGATTGAGCGCGTCCTCCGCCGCAACCCAGGAAATCATTGCGCATTTGACCCGCGCCGCGTAGCGGGCCACGCCCTCAAACGCGGCGGCATCCCCCAGCAGCTCCGGATCCGCCGGGACCTTTCCCCGGGAGCGCAAAACCTCACGGAAGCTGTCAATCACTTCGTGCAACTCCGCCACGGTCATTCCCTCAGCCATTTCGCTGAGCACGGAGGCGGATGCCATGGAGATGGAGCATCCTGCCCCGTCCCACGAAACCTGGGCCACTCTTCCGTCAGCCACGGCGAGCCTCACGGTGACCTCGTCGCCGCACACCGGGTTGAGCTGGTGCGACTGGCCGGTGGAAGCGCCTTCGGGGGCCGCTGTTCCGGCAAGTCCGCTGCCGTGACGGGCCTTCGAATGGTCCAGGATGATCTGCTGGTACAGCTGGTCAAGGCTCATGGGTGTCCTTCGGTTTCCCCGCTAAGCGCGGAAATAAGCCCGCACGCCGGCTACGGCATCCAGGAATTGGTCGACGTCGTCCGTCGTGTTGTAGAGGTAGGCGCTGGCCCTGGTGGTGGCGGTAAGGCCCAGCCTGCGGTGCAGGGGCTGCGCGCAGTGGTGGCCAACGCGGACGGCGATTCCCCGCGAGTCCAGGAACTGGCCCACGTCATGGGCATGGACCCCTTCGACGTCGAAGGCAGCCAGTCCGATGCGTTCCTGGCCCGCGGCGGGGCCCAGGACCCGGATTCCGGGAAGGGACTCCAGCCCGGTGACCATGCGCTGGCCGAGCCCGGCTTCCCACTGGTGGATCCGGTCCAGCCCGGTTTCCGTCAGGTAGTTGGCTGCAGCCGCCAGCGCCACGGCCTGGGAGATCCGCTGCGTTCCGGCTTCGAAGCGCTGTGGTGCCGGCAGGTACTCGGCCCGTTCCATCGTCACGGTGGTGATCATGGAGCCGCCCGTCAGGAAGGGCGGCAGGACATCCAGCAGATCCTGCTTGCCGTACAGCACCCCGATCCCGGTGGGGGCGAGCATCTTGTGGCCGGAGAACACGGCAAAGTCGACGTCCAGGGCCTTGACGTCCAGGGCCAGGTGCGGGGCGGACTGGCAGGCGTCCAGGACCACCAGGGCGCCGGCCCGCCTGGCAAGGGCCACGAGGTCGGCGACCGGGTTGATGGTGCCCAGGACATTCGACGCGTGGGTGAACGCCAGCACCCGGGTCCGGGCGCCGATGATCTCCGCGGCCGCATCCATGCGGAGGTGGCCGGCGTCGTCGATGGGGATGTACCGCAGGGTGGCGCCGGTACGGAAGGCCAGTTCCTGCCACGGGATCAGGTTGGCGTGGTGCTCCATCTCGGTGACCACGATTTCATCGCCCGGGTTCAGGGCCAGCTCCTTGAGCCTGGCGTCGCCCCTGCCCTGGGCGGCCCATAACCCGGCGTTGGACAAGGCGTAGCTGAGCAGGTTGAGGCCCTCGGTGGCGTTTGACGTCCAGACAGTCTCCGCGTAGTCAGCGCCGATAAAGTCCGCGATGGTCTGCCGGGCATCCTCGAAGGCCTCGGTGGCCTCGACGGCAAGGTGGTGCGCACCCCGGTGCACGGCCGCGTTGCGCTGTTCGTAGAATTCCTGTTCCGCTTCGATGACGCTCAGGGGGTTCTGCGACGTGGCGCCGGAGTCGAGGTAAACGAGCGGCTTGCCGTTGACCAGCTGGTGCAGGACCGGAAAGTCATTGCGGATGCGGAGAACCTCTGCATCGTCCATGGCCGGCAAGGCGCGTTCCAGTGTGGCTGGCGTTGATACTACGGCCAAAACTAACTCCTTGAGATGCCAATGGATGACACTCAATTGTCCCACAGCACGGCTGTGGCGGCCGCCCGGGAAGGGCAGCCGCCACAGCCGCTCCGGGCTTCAGCCCGCGGAATGGAGGGCCGGCGACGGCTGGGGGGAGAGTCTCGGTCTCAGAAGACTCTGACGCCGCCGGCCCCGTCTGGCCCGGTCACGGGGACCGGAAACTTGAGGAGCCTTGTACTGCTTTCGGCATTCTCTGCGGCTTTTGTTCGCCGCGTCCTTTGCTTCCTTAAGTAAATACTGCGGCGGCGGGACGTACACGAGTAGGCAGTACTCGAATTCTCGGACCAGGTACTACCGGGACCGCCCGGCTGATACCCGGGCGGGTGATGTGCGACGGCGGCCGGTGCCCTGTGCATCAGGCGGCAGCGGGCAGGGCAAAGTGCGGCTGTGCCGCGACGGCGCCGGGGCCGGTGTTTTTTGTACCGCTACTTGGCTACTTGGGGAGTGCTGCGTCGAGCTCATCCCGGCTGCGTACACCAAGTTTCACGTAGGTGCGGTACAGGTGTCCCTCAACTGTGCGGACGGACACCATGAGCCGCTGGGCGATCTCCCGGTCCGTGAGGCCCTGCACGGCGAGCTCGACAATGTCCTGTTCGCGGCGGGTGAGCTGGACGGCCGGGGTCGCGGCAATGAAACGGCCCTCCCGGAACCGCTCGCCGAGTTCGTGGTCACACTTTTCGCGCTGGGCGACGGCCTGCCTGGACCGGCGGCGCTCCCCTGACTGTTCCAGCACGGTGCTGGCGCGGGCGTAGGCCTCACGGGCGAGGTTGACGAAGCCGGATTCCTCCAGCGCGGCCGCGGTATCCATCAACGCATCCCCGTCGGCGGCTTGCCAGTCCGTGGCCAGTTTCAGCATCGCGGCTGCCCAACGGCCTTCCACGCCTTGCGCTGCGGTCTGCACCATGGGGATCACCGAGGGGTCCCCCAGGTCCCAGCCGAGTCCGAGGAGCTCCAGCAGCGTACCCGCCCTTGTAGAGGCCTCATTGGTCGTCATGAGCGTGTGCAGTGCAGCCAGGCCCTTGCCGTCCCGTGACAGGTACTCTGATGCGGCGGCAACGTAGGCGCGGGCAACAAAATCGTGGGCGGGCGCGCCTGCCACGGCGTCCTTGTAGTCCTGTTCGAGCCGCTTGCCCTGGGCAGTGTCCCCCAGCCGCGCCGCAACATAGAAACCCAGCGCAGACCCGAAACGGAACAGCTGGAGCGGATCGTTCAGCCGCAGCGCTTCGACCGCCGGCAGCAGCAGCTGGTACGCCCGTTCCATCCGGCCCTGCCGCAGCATGGAATAGCCGCGAAGCACCTGCAGGCTGCCGTTGAAGGTGGCGGCCGAGTGCGCATGGCCTGCAGCGTAGCTTTCGAGCTCACGCTCTGCGGATTCCCACTCCCCCATGGCAAGGTAATCGGCAACCAGCCGGCCCAGGACGTACTCCGAAAAGAAAAAGAGCCTCCCTTCCAGCGGCCGCAGGTCCGAGGCCGCGAACAGTGCGGCCTCAAGTCCTTCGGCAGCCTTACCAGCTGCGGCCAGGGCGTGTGCCAGGACGGCCTCTCCCACAACCCTGGCAACCGGCGCCTCTACCTCGGTGGAGCTGCGGTTCCTGAGGTCTGCCACGCGGCCGCGCAGTGCCTCCGCATCCAGGTCCGCACCGAGCTGCAGCAGCTGGAGAAGCTCCTCCCGCCACCCCGCAGCTGCCTCCGCCGGATCGGGGTGTTGTTCCCCCATTTCCTCTGCCAGGACGGCAAGGGGGCGGCCCGTCGCCTGATGGGCAGCAGCCCTCAGGAGCAGGACGGAAGGGCCCTCGGGGTGGCCTGCCAGCTGGTGCCAGCAGGAGTCAAGCAGGGCCGCAGCCTCGGGATACGAGGCCTCGTTGTACAGGGCGCGCGCTTGGATGGCACGGGCAAGCGGCAGGAACTCCGGGTCCTGCACCTTGGCAGCGATGGCGCGGGCGCTGTGGTTCCGGAAACGGGTCAATGCCTCGCGCGCGGCGTCCAGCATCTCGGCGTCGGGCACCCGCAGGCCACACTCGAGGGCCCATTCCACGGACCGCAGCCGGCCTTCGCCGCGCAGTGTGGCGGGGTCCTTGTGCTCCCGGATTTTTTCCAGGAGCTGCAGGCTGCGGGAAACCGAGATGGTGTTTCTGATGGCCTCCGCGAACAGGCCGTTCCAGACGGTCAGTTCAGCGGGAACGCCCGAGTTCTCGACCACCATCTGCTGGTCCAGCAGCGAGCGGACCACCGGCGCCCCGCAAATGTCCTCGATGACCTTCCGGCCCACCGGCCCGCCAAGCGCAATGAATTTCAGGGCTTCCTGTTCCTCCGGCCGGCGCCGGAGGTGGTCTTTTGTCACAACTGCCGTGAGCCGGACACCGTCCGTGGGCAACGGACCCAGCAGGACCCAGATTCCGTTCCGCTTGGCCAGTATCCCGGCTTCTGCAGCATCATGGAGCAGTGCGTCCAGGATCCGGGGGTTGCCGCCGGAGGCGCTCCAGACGGCGTCCACGGTGGCGTCCGGCACAGTCCCGTCAAGGACGTGGTCCAGGACTTCCTCGATATGTTCACGGTTCAGCGGTCGCAGGTCCACGCGTTCGGCAAGGCCGTCGTACCAGAGCTGGTCCAGCGGCTGCGGAAGGCCCGGCCGCGGCCTGGCAGCGGCAACCACTGTTGCCCAGCCGGCCGAAATCAGGTCCGCCACCACGCCGGCCGAAGCCTCGTCCAGGTAATGCGCGTCATCCACCAGGAGCAGGACAGGTGCTCCGTTTCCGGTCTTCAGTTTTTCGAAATAACTCCACATGGACCGCAGGACGGCAACCGGAGACACTGACTCCTCCGCAGTCAGCTCGCCGGTATAGGGAGTAAGGACGCCGAACGGCACGGCAGCAAGGGCAGAACTGCCGTGCAGCTGCAGAACGTTCAGGTCACCGCCGAAGCGTTCCGCGATCCCCTCCGTCAGGGATGACTTCCCTATGCCCGGCCCTGCCATGACAAAAACCGCCTGGCTGGAGTGGTTCCGGACTATGGTGCAGATCCGTTCCAGCGGCTCCCGCCGTCCGGTGAGGAGCCGGTGCGCGGTGGCAGGCTTATGGCCGTTAGACGAGTCCAGTCAGATCACCCCTGGAAGTTACACCGAGTTTCGTGAAGACCTGGTAAAGGTGGCCTTCCACGGTACGGACCGAGACGCCCATCTCCAGGGCGATGTCGCGGTTGGAGGCGCCCCGGCCGGCCAGCCGGGCAATCTGGCGTTCCCTGCTGGTCAGCAACGGGCTTCCGCTGCTGGGCACGATGGGCAGGTTCGAGACCGTGGCGGCGAGGATGTCCAGCCGGGCCTGTGCGGTCCGTGCGGTGAGTGAGTCGCCGTCCTGGCGTGCAAAGTCCACGGCCAGGGCCATGCACCGCGCCTCCACGGCATCCAGTTCGAGGGTGGCGGCCAATTCGCCACCTGAAAGGAGGGTCCTGGCGTCCTTCGTCCTGCTTCCCACAGCGATCAGCCGGGAAACCTCCGCGAGCGGGCCCTGGCGGTGGCCGGCAAGGTCCTCGAGCAGGCGGAAGTCGGCATCACTGCCGTTCACGGTGGCAGCGAGCAGGTTGATTCCGGCCAGGGTAAAGCGCCCGGCGTCCATGTCCTGCCGGGCGCACCGCTTGAGGCTGGTTACTGCGTCCGGATCGCCCAGCCAGCGGCCCGCCAGGAGCGAGCAGAACTCAACGATGCTGTCGGTGATGAAGCTGGACTTTCCCGGCGTCCTTTGCAGTTTGGCCAGGTACTTGCGCGCCTGGGCTGCGTTTCCGGTCTGGGCGTGGGCCAGTGCAGTGGCCGCGTACGCGCAACGGAGGGCCGCCTGGACCGGCTGAAGCTCCAGCTGCGCAGCGGCGGAGATCAGGGGGTCGAGGGCAGCCATGCCCCGGCCCGAATAGACGTAGGCGATGCCCGCTGCCAGTTCGGTTGCTGCGCTGCGGAAGGGAAGGCTGTGCGGCTCCTCCGTGGCCTGCGGACCCAGGAGGTCGATGCAACGCCGCCACTGACCCGCCGTCAGCAACACCAGGTAGGCCTCCCTGGTGTAGCGTTCCCGCAGGCCGACAATATGGGAGGCATCGCTGATCTGGCCGCCGAGCTGGCGCATGAGGCTGAGGGCGTCCATCTCGCGTCCGGTCATGGCGAGTGCGGTCATCAGCAGGATGGCCGAATTCATCCGGTAGCCGGTGTCCGGGTTCAGCGCAGGGTCCGCAGCCTTTTCAAGGTCCGGGATGATGGCAGCGTAATCGCCCACGAAGGCGCGGTATTCGAACCCGCTCAGGGCCACCCGGTTCGCCGCCGCGGCCGCAGGGTCCGGCCACGCACCGCTGTTGGGGGCCCTGTCCAGCCTTTGCCTGGCTTCGCCGAGCAGGTCCGGCACCTTGCCTGCAGCCTCCGGGAGCCGCATCATCACGTGCGACTTGGCGGCTATGACGTCCGCATATTCTTCGACGCCAAGGCTTTCCAGTTCCGGTTGCGAGATGTCGTCAAGTGCGGCCATGGCCTGGACCGGCATGTCCAGTTGCAGGTATGCGGCGGCTTTCTGCCGCTGGCCGGCCGTCCATTCCCGGTCCGTCCGCTGAAGCATTTCGGCGTACGTCAGGGCAAACCGCGGATCGAACAGCTGGACTGCCGCTTCAGCCGCCGCCAGTGCCAGGGCGGGATTCAAGTCCGCCTCGCATTCGTGCGTCCACGCCGCGAAGGCCATCAGCTCCTCCACGGTCATGGCGGCAGGATCAGGTTCCAAACCCGCCAGGAGCATGCTCCGCAGTTCCCTGCGGCGGGCAATGCTCAGCCATGTGCGCACCACGTCACCGATGTATTTTTCGCGCAACGAAACCCAGCGGTGGTCTGACTGGTCGATCTCCAGCAAGCCGCCGTCTTCCATGTCGGCCACCACTTCGGCCCGATAGATGGACGTCAGCCTGGACAGCTCAACCTTGCGGGCGCAGGAAAGCATTTCAATGACTTCCCGGGTTTCCGGCGTTTCCCTGGACCACCTGGACCGGACGATGTCGTCAAGGCTGGCCGCGCCGTCCAGCACCACTTTGTCCCGCAGTGTCCAGACCGAATCGGAGAGCACCAGGTTCCCGGACAGCTGCTGTTCGGTGACGAGCGCCTTCAGCAGCAACGGGTTGCCGCCCACCATGTGGTGGTAGGTGCTGACCAGGGATGCCGAGACTCGGTGTCCCAGCAGGGACAACAGGACCTGGCGGGTCTGCAGTTCATTGAGGTTGCTCAGCCGGACTTCGGTCAGCCGGTGGTCCGTGAGCAGCCAATGGAAATCGGCGGGAAGATCGCTGATCTTGGGGGCCACAGCAATGATTTTTGCCGTGCCCGTCAGCAGCACGTTGAGCAGCACTCCGGCGCTCATGTCGTCAATGCTGCCGGAGGTATCCAAGGTGATGACGCAGGGCCGGCCGGCCGCATCACTGCGGATCAGGGATGTAATGCCCCGGAGGATGGCCGTGGGTGAGCCCATGTAGGCCTGCGGAAGTCTCGCCAGGAGGAAGGAAAGGCAGCCGTAGGGCGTGGTGGAGCCGGCGGGTCCGCTGCGGAGCTGCAGCGACCACACGTCGGGACCGAGGTCCATCACGGCGGCACGTGCCAGGGAGGACTTTCCCACGCCGCGGCCGCCGGTGATCACCACCCCAAGGGAATCTGCGCTGGTCAGGGCCGTGCGGACTGTCTCAAGGTTGGCGCCGCGGGCAGGGGCAGACCAAAGCTTACCCTCCCGCCTCTCGGAGGTGTCTGTGTTCAGCCCGACGTGGTGAGGTGTTGACCCACGTCCCCAGCTGAGTGGCTCGATTGACATGAACTTTTCCCCTACATCCCGCTCTAGCGGGATGTAGCCCCATCGCTCCCCCGCATAGGTAGAAGACTACCCCGCCCCAGAGACAAGGAGACAGGGCCAAAGGCCTTAAGTTTGCAAAGTTACCGGAGATTTCAAGTTGATGGAGTAATTGAGTTACTGGAGTGACGCGTTACTGGCTCCCGGACTTCGCGGGGTGGAACTTCTGCTGCGCCGCCGTGAGGCCGTCACGCACCAGCGCTTCCACCGCGTCAGCTGCATCATCGAGGAGGAAGGGCAGTTCCTTGAGCTCGGCAGTGCCGAAGTCGCGGAGGACATAATCGGCGGTATCCATGCGTCCGGGCGGCCGCCCCACCCCCACCCTGACGCGGAGGTAGTCCTTGGTGGCCAGGGCCTTGGAGATGTCCCGCAGCCCGTTGTGGCCGCCTTCTCCCCCGCCGATCTTGAGCTTGACAGTATTAAAGGGGATGTCGATCTCGTCGTGGACCGCCACCACATGGTCCGGGGTGATGCCGTAGAAGTTTGCCAGGGCCGCTACGGGGCCGCCGGAAACGTTCATGTAGCTCATCGGCTTGGCCAGCACGAGGCGCGGTCCGCCGATGCCAAGGCGCCCTTCGAGGACCTGGGCGCGGGCCTTGTGGCTTTTGAAGCCGGCACCCATCCGGCCGGCAAGTTCGTCAAGAACCATCTGGCCGACGTTGTGCCGGTTGCCCTGGTACTGGGCTCCGGGGTTTCCGAGGCCGACAATCAGCCAGCTATCAGTCATGAGTCAATCCTAGGTGGGTGTCCCGCCGGGCTCGGCGCCGCAACGGGCAGTAGACGCAACGGGCAGTGGACATGCCAATGGCCGGACCCCGCGGGAGTCCGGCCATTGGCAGGGAATGCGGCTGATTACTCGGCTGCGGCTTCCTCGGTGGCTTCGGGAGCGGCCGCGGAAGCGCCTTCAGCTTCGCCGGCTTCTTCCTCGGGGGCTTCGATGGCCTCGGAGATGTTCACCACGAGCGCCTCGGCGTCGGTCAGCAGGACGGAGCCCTTGGGCAGCACCAGGTCCGAAGCGTGGATGTGCTCGCCGGCGCCACGGCCTTCGATGCTGACCTCAACGGCCTCGGGCAGGTGGGTTGCCTCGGCCTCGAGGGACACCACGGTCAGCTCCAGGTTGTGCACGGTGCCCGGGGCGGTTTCGCCGGCTACGTGTACGGGAACGTCAACGGTGACCTTCTCGCCCTTGCGGACGGTCAGGAGGTCGATGTGCTCGATGATCTGCTTGATGGGATCGCGCTGGACGTCCTTCACCAGGGCCAGGTGGCCTTCGCCGTTGATGTCCAGGGACAGCAGGGCGTTGGGGGTGCGGACTGCCAGCGTGGTGGCCTTGGCCGGAAGCGTGACGTGGACGGGCTCTGCGCCGTGGCCGTAGATGACGGCGGGGATGAGGTTGGCCATCCGGGCGCGGCGGGCGTAGCCCTTGCCGAATTCGGTGCGCAGTTCTGCTGCGAGCTTCTGCTCAGACATGGAAATCTCCTTGAATCCTAAACGGTGTTCAGCAAGGGCGGAGGTCTGTTGCGACCTTCAACGCCGGGCGGCCGGAGCCGGCCCATCCTAGAAGGGAGATTCAGACCCAGTCGATAACGGAGACCTGCAACGGGTTCCCGTCCATACGGTTACCGGTGCTCTCCCTCGCCAAGGTATCGCTGAACAGCTTACCAGCGCCGGGCCCGTTTCCTGAAAACGGGCCCGGCGCCGGCCAAGCGGAGTGTCAGGCGTTGCCGTCAAAAAGGCTGGTGACTGAACCGTCGTCGAACACTTCCCGCACGGCGCGCGCGATCAGCGGGGCGATGGAAAGCACCGTCAGCTGGGGGAACCGCTGGGACGCGGTGAGCGGCAGGGTGTTGGTGACTACCACTTCGCGGGCGCCGGACTCGGAGAGGCGCTTGGCGGCGGGATCGGAGAAGACGGCGTGGGTTGCGGCGATGATGACATCCTTGGCCCCTGCGTTTTTCAGCACCTGCACGGCGCCCGAAATGGTCCCGCCGGTGTCGATCATGTCGTCGATCAGGACGCAGGTGCGCCCCTCGATCTGGCCCACCACGGTCTTGGATACAGCCTGGTTCGGCACGGTCAGGTCGCGGCTCTTGTGCACAAAGGCGAGCGGGGCCCCGCCCAGGCGCTCGGCCCACTGCTCCGCGACCCGGACGCGTCCGGTGTCCGGGGAAACAACGGTGACGTTTTCGGCGGCAACGCGGGTGCGGATGTAGTCAGCGAGGAGCGGGATGGCCATGAGGTGGTCCACCGGGCCGTCGAAGAAACCCTGGATCTGCGAGGTGTGCAGGTCCACGCTCATGATGCGGTCCGCGCCGGCGGTCTTGTACAGGTCAGCCACAAGGCGCGCGGAGATGGGCTCCCGGCCCCGGCCCTTCTTGTCCTGGCGGGCGTAAGGGTAGAACGGCGACACCACCGTGATCCGCTTGGCGGAGGCACGCTTCAGCGAATCAATCATGATCAGCTGTTCCATCAGCCAATTGTTCAGCGGCGCGGGATGGGCCTGGATGACGAAGGCGTCCGTGCCGCGGACGCTTTCACCGGCACGTACATAGATCTCACCGTTGGCGAAGTCATAGGCGTCCACCGGCAACAGGTCCGTACCCAGTTCCTTGGCGATCTCCTTGGCCAACTCCGGGTGGGCCCGGCCGGTTGCGAGCACCAGTTTCTTCTCGCCGCGCGCCGTAATTTCGCTCATGGTTACTTGCCCTCTTCTGTAGGTGCCGGGGTACTTGAGGAATCTGTGGTGGCCGCCTGGGCCAGTTCAGCGGAGCGGGTCCCCGGGCGGTTGGCCGCGACCCATCCCTCGGCATTGCGCTGGACGGCAACGGTCACCGCGAGCGCTCCCGCCGGCACGTCCTTGCGGATCACGGCGCCGGCGCCGCTGTAGGCCCCGTCCCCCACGGTGACCGGGGCAACGAACACCGTGTTGGAACCTGTCCGGACACCCGAGCCGATGACCGTTCGGTGCTTCTTCTCGCCGTCGTAATTTGCCGTGATGTTGCCGCAGCCGATGTTGGTGTCCTCGCCGATTTCGGCATCGCCGGCATATCCGAGGTGTGACAGCTTGGAGCCGCGCCCAATGGTCACGTTCTTGGTTTCGTAGAAGGCACCGATCTTGCCGGTATCCCCCAGGACAGTGCCCGGACGCAGGTAGGTGAAGGGCCCGACGGCGGCGCCCGCACCGATGATGGCACCGGATCCGTGGGTGCGGGTGACCTTTGCGCCCTCGCCGATGGCGACATCCGTCAGGGTGGTGTCGGGGCCGACGACGGCGTCCCTCGCCACGGTTGTGTCGCCGTGGAGTTGGGTGTTGGGAAGGATCCGGACGTCCTCGTCCAGGGTTACGGACGAGTCGATCCAGGTGGTGGCGGGGTCCACTACCGTGACGCCGGCGCGCATCCAGGCCTCAACGGTGCGGCGGTTCAGTTCTGCGCCGAGGGCGGAAAGCTGGACGCGGTCGTTGGCGCCTTCCACCTGCCAGCGGTCCGCGGTGACGACGGCGGCAACGCGGCCGCCTGCCTTCCGTGCGAGTCCGAGCACATCAGTGAGGTATTTCTCGCCCTGAGAGTTGTCGGTGGTGACGTGGGTGAGTGCGTCCCGGAGGACGGCGGCGTCAAAGGCGTAAATGCCGGAGTTGACCTCACGGATCAGGCGTTCGGCGTCGGAAGCGTCCTTGTGCTCGCGGATGCCCGTGACGGTGCCGTCCTCACCGCGAAGGATCCGGCCGTAGCCGGTGGCATCGTCAAGATCGGCGGTCAGCACAGTCACGGCGTTGGCCTCGCGCTGGTGCGTGGCAACCAGTTCCGCGAGCAGTTCGCCGGAGAGCAGGGGCACGTCGCCGTAGGTGACCACCACGGTGCCCGTAAGGTCCTCTTCCGCGTCCAGGGCCTGCAGGGCCACTTCCACTGCCCGGCCCGTACCGGGAATGTCGTCCTGGTCCACGATCAGGGCCGCAGGGTCCAGTTCGGCGACGTGGCGTGCCACCAGGTCGCGTTCGTGGCGGACCACGATGGCCAGCTGCCTGGGGTTGACGCTGCGGGCGGCCAGCAAGGCGTGGCCCACCATGGACCGGCCGCCGATCTCATGGAGGATCTTGGGGGTACGCGACTTCATCCGCGTACCGGCGCCTGCCGCCAGAACGATTACTGCGGCCGGGCCGGTATTCTCGGGGATCACGTACGGGCTCTCCTTGCTTGGTTACGCTTGGCGCTTACGGTATCCGGCCAGATTTGCGGGCGGCACCGTATGTCATCCTACTGAACGCTCCTCGCACAGCAGTTCCGCCCATAGGATTCGAACCTATACTCCACGGCTCCAAAGGCCGGGGTGCTGCCATTACACCAGAGCGGACCATGCCCTGGCGCGCGGCCGGGCACAAGTAGTTATTTTGCCACGGGTTCGGGGCGCCGCGCGACACGGACCGTTCATCCCCCGTTCCCGTCCCGCCCCTCCGCTTTCCCGGTGCGGCCCGAGCGCCGCGAATTCCGCCGGGAACGCGTAGTGCATGATGGAACGGTGAGCAACAACCCCCCGCGGAGACGGATGACCGGACTTCAGCGGCGGAGCCAGCTGATCGACGTCGGACGCGGCCTCTTCGCTGTCCGGGGGCTCGACGGCACCACCATCGAAGAAATTGCGGCCTGCGCCGGAGTGTCCAAGCCTGTCATCTACGAACACTTCGGCTCCAAGGAGGGCCTGTACACCCAGGTGGTGGACCACGAGTTCCGGCTCCTCCTGGACTCGATCAACGCTGCCCTTACCGAGGAAGCGAAGCCGCGCGTCCTGGTGGAACGTGCCGCCCTGGCCCTGCTCACCTACATCGAGGAGCGCACGGAAGGCTTCCGGATCCTGATGCGGGACGCGCCGCCGTCGCAGCCGGAAGGCGCCTTCTCCACGCTGCTCTCGCACGTGACCGCGAAGGTGGAGCACATCCTCTCCGACGAGTTCGACCGCCGCGGCTTCAGCGCGCGGGACGGCGCCATGTACGCCCAAATGCTCGTCGGCATGGTGGCCATGACCGGCCAATGGTGGCAGGACTCCCGCCAACCCGACAAGCACACGGTGGCCGCCCACCTGGTCAACCTCGCCTGGAACGGCCTGACCGGCCTCAAAAAAGACCCGGAACTGCAGTCTGAACTCTAGGCCTCGCCGTGGTTCCGTCCGCGGCGAAGGGGGTCATCCTCTGCATGCTGGCTCGTTCCTCGCCTCTGACGCATGCTGCCGGATAACCCCCTTCCCCGCTTGTGAGGGTCAGTCGCCCAGGAGTTCCGAGGACTCCAGCCATTCGAGTTCCAGGGCGTCCTTTTCGTCGGCCAGGTCCTTGAGCTGCTTGTTCTGTTCTGCCAGGGCGTCGAAGTCGGACTTCTCCGTGCTCTTGACCATGTCGTCGTGAAGCTTCTTTTCCAGCTGGTCCAGCTTCTTGATCTGCCGTTCGATCCTGTTGAGGGCCTTCCGCGCGTCGCGCTTCTCTGCTTCTGAGGCCCCGGCGGGGGCTGCGGGGCTGCTGCCGGCGCTGGTGACGGGGTTGCCGCCGCCGGTGACCGTGGATCCGGCCAGCGCTGATTCGCGCAGCTCGAGGTACTGGTCCACGCCGCCGGGCAGGCCGCGGAGCTTGCCGTCGCCCAGGAGTGCCATCTGGTGGTCGGTGACCCTTTCCAGCAGGTAGCGGTCATGGCTGACCACCACCAGCGTTCCGGGCCAGCCGTCCAGGACGTCCTCGACGGCGGCGAGGGTGTCGGTGTCAAGGTCGTTGGTGGGTTCGTCCAGCATCAGCACGTTGGGTTCGCCAACCAGCAGCCGGAGGAGCTGGAGCCGGCGGCGTTCGCCACCGGACAGGTCCTTGACCGGGGTCCACTGCTTCTCGTTGGTGAAGCCCAGCTGTTCCACCAGCTGACCGGCACTGAATTCCTTGCCGCCCACGTTGAAGGACCGCTTCTCCCGCTCAATCACTTCGATGACGCGGAGGTCCTTGACGTCGTCGAGTTCCTTGACCTCCTGGGTCAGGACAGCGGTAACCACGGTCTTGCCCCGCTTGACCTTGCCGGCGTCCGGCATGATCTCACCGTTGAGGAGCTTCAGGAGCGTGGTCTTGCCGGCACCGTTGACGCCCACCAGCCCCAGGCGTTCGCCGGGGGCAAGGCGCAGGGTGATGTTGTCGAAGAGCTTCCGCCCGTCGTCGGCGCCCTGGAAGTCGAGGGAAACATTCTCCAGGTCCAGCACGTCCTTGCCCTGGCGCGCCGTGGCCATCTTGCTGAGGGCCATGGAGTCCCGGGGCTCAGGCACGTCGGCGATGAGGGCGTTGGCGGCCTCGATCCTGAACTTCGGCTTTGCCGTCCGCGCCGGTGCACCGCGGCGGAGCCAGGCGAGTTCCTTCTTCACCAGTTGCTGGCGCTTGCCCTCAACAACCGACGCCATACGGTCCCGCTCGGCACGGGCCAGCACGTATGCGGCATAACCGCCTTCAAAGGGGTCAACGATCCCGTCGTGGACTTCCCAGGTCTTATTGCAGACTTCGTCGAGGAACCACCGGTCGTGGGTCACCACCAGGAAGGCGCCCTGGTTGGCCCGCCAGCGCGTCTTCAGGTGGCGCGAAAGCCAGGCCACACCCTCCACGTCCAGGTGGTTAGTGGGCTCGTCCAGCATGATGACGTCGTGGTCCTCGATCAGCAGCTTGGCCAGCGCCACTCGCCGCTTCTGGCCGCCGGAGAGCGCGTGGACGTTGGCATGCCAATCGACGTCGGACACCAGCCCGCCCATGATCTCGCGGATCTGCGGATTCCTCGCCCACTCGTAATCCGCCTGGTCCCCCACGATCGCCGCGCCTACCATCAGGTCGCCGTCGAGCACGTCGCTTTGGTCCAGGTAGCCCACGTTGACGTCGCCGCGCTTGGTGACGCGGCCCGAATCCGGCGTGGAGCGCAAGGCCAGCAACCGCATCAGCGTGGATTTACCATCGCCGTTGCGCCCCACCATGCCGATCCTGTCACCCTCTTCGAGCCCCAGGGTGATGCCGTCCAGGACGGTTCGGGTTGCGTAGGAGACCGTCAGGTTCTCGCCGCCAAGAAGGTGTGCCAAAAGGAACTGCTTTCTGCTTCAGGTAAAGACTGGAGTTTTAGATGAGGGTGTCGGAAATGATGCGCGCCCCCGGGACCGGGCCGTGGACGGCGAGGGCCGTCAAGCCGTAGTGCCGCAGATCCGTGGCCAGGCCTTCAGCGGCCACCGAATCATCAGCCAGCAGGGCCACCGTTGGCCCCGATCCGGAGACGATGCCCGCAATAGCTCCGTGCGATTCTCCGATACCCAGCGTATCGCGCAGGGCGGGCGCCAGTTCAATGGACGCCCGCTGGAGGTCGTTGACCAGGACGCGGCTCAGCGCTTCGGCGTCACCCCCGCGCAAGGCGGTAAGGATCTTCGGGTCCACCCCGGTGGGTTCGGCGGCGTTGATGCCGGCCGCTTCCCGGAGGCGGTCAAGGGTTCGGTACACCTCGGGTGTGGGGAGTCCGTAGTCTGCGGTTACTAAAACCCAGTGGGTCTGCGCTTTGGCCAGCGCCGGCGAGAGCTCGTCGCCAACGCCCAGGCCAACGGCTGTGCCGCCGAGGAGGGAAAAGGGGACATCGGCACCCAGCTCGGCTGCCAGGTGCGCCAGCTCTTCCCGGGACAGCCCACTGTTCCAGAGAGCGTCGCATGCCAGCAGGGTTGCGGCAGCATCGGCCGAACCGCCGCCCATGCCTCCGGCCACAGGCACGCGCTTGGTGATTTCCAGGTGGACTCCGGTGGTGTGCTCGGAGACGTCCGCCATGATCGCGGCTGCCTTGTGGGCAAGGTTGCTTCCGTCGAGCGGGATGTCTGCGGCATCCAGGTCCACCGTGCTGGCGGGGCTGAGGCTGATGGTAATCCCGGGCGCCTCCGTGCTGGTGGCGGCCACTTCCTCGTAGAGGGAAACCGCCAGGTAGACGCTGGCGACCGAGTGGTAGCCGTCCGGACGCAGCGGCCCCACTTCCAGTGAGACGTTCACCTTCCCGGGGGCTTTGACGCGGACAGTCCTGGCAGCGAACCGTCCCGCCAGGGCGCTCATGCCAGCGCCTGCTTGGCTTCCGCGATTTTCGCGAAGGCTTCGATGCCGATGACCTCGCCCCTGGCGGTGGGGTCGACGCCGGCCGCGACGAGGCAGCGCTCTGCTTCCGGCGCCCCGCCGGCCCAACCGGCCAGGGCGGCCCTCAAGGTCTTGCGCCGCTGGGCGAAGGCGGCGTCCACCACGGCGAAGACCTGTTCCCTGGTGGCTGTGGTGACCGGGGGCTCGCGCCGGGTGAAGGCCACCAGACCCGAATGGATTTTGGGGGCCGGCCAGAAAACGTTCATGCCGATCACTCCGGCTTTGCGCATCTGGCTGTACCAGGCGGCCTTTACCGACGGAACACCGTAGGTTTTGGAACCCGGGCCTGCGGCCAGCCGGTCCGCAACCTCGTCCTGGACCATCACCAGTCCGTGCTGGAGGCTGGGGAAGTGCTGGAGGAGGTGCAGCACCACAGGAACGGCGACGTTATACGGCAGGTTGGCCACCAGCGCGGTGGGCTGCACCGGCAGCTCCGTGACCTTCATGGCATCGGCGTGCACAAGGTGGAAGGACCCCGCGGCGGCCGGGCGCCACTCCTTAACTGTTTCCGGCAGTTTGGCGGCGAGCACCGGGTCAATTTCAACTGCCACCACCGAGGCCGCGGCATCGAGCAGTCCGAGGGTCAGGGATCCCAGTCCCGGTCCCACCTCCAGCACGGTCTCGTCCGGGCGCACGTCCGCGGCGGCGACGATCCTGCGGATGGTGTTGCCGTCGATGACGAAGTTCTGGCCGAGGGTCTTGGTGGGGCGGACGCCGATCTCCTCCGCGAGCCGGCGAATGTCGGATGCACCGAACAGCGGTGCGGGCGCGGGGATCGGTTCAGTCACCTAGGTATCCTATCCCGCGCGGCATATCGGGCCCCGCCGGGAGAACAACCAGGGCGAAACAGGCAGGGCGAAAGCAGGCACGGAGAAACTGCCAGCGAGAAACCGGGCCGGAGGAATCTGACCCGACAGCCGCCCGGTTAAACGGCTGCGGCCGGGCCCGGGTATCCGGGACCGGCCGCAGCGCCCTGGCGGGCGGGCAAAGACGTTGCTCAGCTGGTGGCAGCCCAGCCGCAACCCCAGGGCTGCAGGCCGCGCTGGGCGTAGACGCGGTTGGCGATGTCGATCTGCTGGGCCTTGGTGGCCAGGCTGGCGTTGGGGGCGTACGCGCCGCCGCCGGAGCCAATCCAGGTCCGGATGTCGAACTGCAGGCCGCCGTAGTAGCCGTTGCCGCTGTTGATGCTCCAGTTTCCACCGGACTCGCACTGGGCAATCTTGTCCCACATGGCTTCGTTCATCATTGCCGGAGCAGCTGCGCCGGTGTTGGTTCCTGCGGCTGCGGGGCCAGCCTGCGCAACGGGCTTGGGCTTGGTGCCCACGGTGACCTTCTCAGCCACGGGCTGGACCGAAACAGTCTCCGACACCAGGGTGCGGGAGGCTTCGCGGCCGTCCACCATGACCAGCTTGAAGGTCTTCTCCAGCTTGCCGGCGGCACCCTTCTGGGTAACTTCCTTTTCGCCCTTAAGCAGTTCAGCGCTCTCACTGGCAACCGTCTCGAAGGGGACGGCCTCGCTGGTCACCGCGGTCTGGCTGTTGTCCACGCGGGAGACCTTGATCACCATGTTGTTCACCACGTGCGCGTTGGCCGGCTGCGAGGTGCGGTCGTTGGCACCAAGTGTCAGGCCGGCATCTTCGAGGACCTTGCCCACGGTGCCGGCGGTGGTGGTGGCAGTGTCCACCTTGCCGTCGGCAACAATGCTGACGCTCTTGGGGGTGGAGATGGAAACGTAGGATCCGGCAACGGAAAGCTGGGCATCCTTGGGGACGGACACCGAGGACGCACTGGCCACACCAAGTTCAGTGACCAGGCCCGCGACGTCCTGGGCCGTGGTGTTCACCGTTTTCTCGGCGCCATCGAGGCTCACCTTGACTTCTTTGGCCTTGTTGACGTTGATGACCGTGCCGTTCTGGACCGACGCATCGACGGCAGGGGACACACGGTCCGCAGGGTTGAGTTCCAGATTGGCGCTCTTGACCACCTGGCCAACCGTTCCGCCGAACGTCTGCACGGACGAGACCTTGCCGTCAACATTGAGTGTGATGGTCTTGTTATTGCCGACGAAGGCTACTAGGCCCACCACCAGTGCGCAGAGCACCAGCAGTTGCGCGCCAACCTTGACGAAGCTGAACTTACCGTCCGACGTAAAGAACTTGATCACGATTGCCCGTAACTTTAGGTCCATCCGGGCACGGGGAAACGCGCAATAAAATGCCCGGTACCGCCGTGAAGGGCAGTCCGGGCACCGTTGCACCGCCAAAAACTCCGCTCAACGCGCAGGCCGGGGCAACGCCCGGCAGCCTGCTGCAGAAAGAAGTGAATTACCCGCTGGCCTTCCCCGACCCCGGCTAATATTTGTCCACTGTAACCGTAGCGTTATAAACCAGCCAACAATTCTGCATACCGGGTATCTAGATGGTAACGCCTGGCCAACGTCGGCTTAGTCCCAGGTTCCGTATGCCCGCACGGTATTTTCCCCGATTACGGCGCACAGCTCTGCAAGGTCTGTTCCTGTCAATTCGGCCATGGCCCGGACCGTGTAAGGGACCATGTAACTGGCGTTCGGCCTCCCGCGGTGGGGATGCGGCGTAAGGAACGGCGCATCGGTTTCCACCAGGACCAGGCCGGGGTCCGCAGCGGCGAGGGCCCGGCGTAGATTCGCCGCGTTCCGGAAGGTCAACGTACCTGCGAAGGACATCCACCACCCTTCCTCGTTGCAGATCCTCGCCAGCCCTTCATCACCGGAGAAACAGTGGAAGACCACCCGCCCGGGTGCGCCTTCTTCCCTTAGTACCTGGACGACGTCGTCATGCGCGTCCCGGTCGTGGATCTGGAGCGTGAGGTCCAGGCGCTTGGCGATGTCGATATGGCGCCGGAAGGAGTACCGCTGATGCGCCAGCCCCTCCCCCTCGGTGCGGTAAAAATCGAGTCCGGTCTCCCCGATCGCCCGGATGCGGGGGTGGGAGGCGAGCTGCTCAATCTCTGCGAGCGCTTCTTCCAGTTGGCCCCGGGCGGCGTAGCGGGGGGCGTCGTTGGGATGCAGCGCCACCGCCCCCAGCAGCCGTTCGTCCAGGTCCACCGCCCGGACCGTGAAGCGGGACGATTCAAGGTCGCAGCCCACCTGCACTGCCCCCTGGACGCCCACAGCCGCGGCCGCATCCATCGCCGCCTTCACCCCGACAGGGGCGTGTCCATCCGGGAAGTCAAGGTGGGTGTGGTTGTCCATAACGGGCACCGGCAGGGGTTCCGGGGCTGGCGGAAACGCCTTTTGCCGCAAACTCCCCGGTTCCGGTGCGCCTGCCGTTGCAGGGTCCTGGTAAGCGGCGGGAGGAAGCGAAGTGCACATCCGTCCAGCCTAGCCGCGGATGGTGCCGCATATTTGTCGGAACTCTCTGTCTGCCGTGGCAGTTGTGTTAGTAGTCTGGTACGAACACATGCGAACGCCCACCCGACGGGCGAAGGCAGGCTTGCTGTCCCGTCCAGGTGAACCCGGGCTGAAAGGTTGCCGATGGAACCCCACCGACGCATTGCCAACGATGTGAGCGCTGTGAACCGGAACCTGGCGGGCATCGCGGACCCCGTCAGCCATTTGAACGGCCACCGCCCCGCAGCCATGGACGCTGCTTCCTTCCATGCGGCGAGCCAGCGCATCCTCACGTCCGTTAACACTGTCATCGATGGGAAATCCGACGCCGCCAAACTGGCGCTGACCGTGCTGCTGGCCCAGGGGCACCTCCTGCTGGAGGATGTCCCTGGGGTGGGTAAAACACTCCTCGCCAAGACGCTGGCGCGTACCATCGACTGCACCGTCAACCGGATCCAGTTCACCCCGGACCTGCTGCCGTCCGACGTGACGGGTGTGTCCATCTACAACCAGTCCACCCGGCAGTTTGAGTTCCGCCCGGGCGCTGTCTTCGCCAACATAGTCATCGGCGACGAAATCAACCGCGCCTCGGCCAAAACCCAGTCCGCGCTGCTCGAATGCATGGAAGAGCACCAGGTGACGGTGGACGGCAACTCGTACCGGCTCGACGAGCCGTTTATGGTGGTCGCCACCCAGAACCCCATCGAAATGGAAGGGACCTACCCGCTGCCGGAGGCCCAGCGGGACCGTTTCATGGCCAGGATCTCCATGGGATACCCGGACAAGGACGCCGAGATCGAGATGCTCGAAACGCACCAGGCCACCTCCCCCCTGGCCAAGGTCTCTGCCGTTGTCACCGCCGCAGAGGTGGCCGCCATGGTCACCACCGTCCAGCAGGTTTACGTGTCCCAGGCGGTCAAGGAGTACACCGTGTCCGTGGGCAGGGCCACCAGGGAAAGCCCGCTGCTGCGGCTGGGCGCCAGCCCCCGGTCCATGCTGCAGCTGCTGCGCGCGGCGAAGGCCACCGCAGCCCTCGACGGGCGCGACTTCGTCCTGCCGGACGACGTCGTCCACGTCGCCGAAGCCGTCCTGGCACACCGGATCATCCTGGACCGCAAGGCTGCGGGCGCCGGCGAAACCCCACACAGTGTCCTGAGGGGGATCCTGTCCCGCCTTCCCGTCACGCCCGGGACCGCGGGAGCCGGCACCAGGGCTCCCGGGTCCGCCGGCAGGACGGCTGCCCCGGTCACCGGCCTGGGCAGGAACCACTAGGCGGCTGCCATGGCACTGCTGGACCGGCACCTCTTCACCACACGCGGCTGGGGCATGATCTGCGCCGGCGGCATTGCCCTCGGGGCCGCGTACATCATGGGCCGCCGGGACCTGCTGACCTTGAGCGTGCTCCTCATTGTCCTTCCCCTGGTTTCCCTGGCCGGAATCCGGCTGGTGAAGCCCCGGTTCAAGGTGTACCGCGAGTTCAACCCCTCCCCCGTGGAAACGTCCGCGTCCACAACCGTGCGGCTCGCGGTGGCAAGGACGGGAACCGGCAGCGGCAGGGCCACCATGGAGGAGCGGCTGCCGGCCCGCCTGGGCGAGTCGCCTGCCTTCCGGTTCCCTTCCCGGTCCGCCACCGGCGGCATCAGCCGGTACGAGTATCACTTGCGGTCAGCCCGGCGCGGACAGTTCCTCATTGGCCCGGTCACGGCGGAGTTCACGGACCCGTTCGGCCTATCGCTGCATCGCCAGGCGATAGACGACGGCGACGTCCTCACCGTGACGCCTGCCGCCGTCGTGCTTCCCTTGACGGGGCTGGCCGGTGCCCGGGGCAACGACGGCATCACGGCCACCCGGATCCGGGCCAATCCCAGCGACGACGACGTTATGACCCGCGAGTACCGGCACGGGGACCCGATGCGGCGGGTGCACTGGGCTGCCACTGCACGCCATGGTGACCTCATGGTGCGGCAGGAGGAGTCGGTCACCACTCCCGAAGCAACCATCATCATGGACCACCGGCACGGTGCATTCTCCGGCGGCTCCGGTGCAGGTCCTGCCGGGCAGGAGGGCCCGGACGGGCATCCGGTGGCCAGCAGCGCGGCCTTTGAATGGAGCGTCGTGGCGGTCATGTCGATCAGTGCGCACCTGGCGGAGCGAAACTACGCCCTGCGCCTGCTGGACACCGCGGGCGGGCCCGCCTTCCTGCACTCGCCCTCCGCCCCCGAACCTGAGGCGGAGGAGTACAGCGGTGGTGCCGGGCTCCAGTCCATCGGGGAAAGCCTTGCCGCCATCCACCTGACCGGATCCCATCACGCCCGCCGCAACGATGTCCTTCGCGGCTGGGCGGGCAAGGCGGCCAACGGCGACCGCACCTCCCATGACCCGGGGCCGGAAGCCTTCGACGACGTCCTCATGGACAAGCTGTCCGCGCACCGTATGCGGGGTCCCGTGATCGCGGTCCTGGGATCCATTTCGCGCATGGAGGCCCTTGCCCTGGCCCCGGCGGCGGGCTATGCCACCAATGCTTTTGCCATCATCGCCACCGAAAAGCCGGCAGAGTATGCGGACGTCCTGGAGGCGCTTCGCCAGGGAGGCTGGCGGGCTGTAGCCATTGCCCCCTCGGTTCCTGTTGCGGCGGCGTGGAGCCAGTTCGACCAGGAACTGGCCATACCCGCCCCGACCACGGACGTTCGCCGCGGGACGGGGGTGGCCCTGTGACCATGGCACCAGCCCGCAAGCATGGAACGGGACGGCCGTCCGGGACCCAGGGGGAAGAGCCCGCCGTACGGCCCCGCGTTGGCGCTTATCCCTGGGCCATGGCCGGTGCTATTGCCCTGGCCGTCTGCGGCGCCGCTCTCTCCCTGAACGGAGTGCTCCGGGGCTGGGGCTGGTACTGGCCCGTACTGACCACCGTCCTGGTGGTCAGCTTCACCCTGGCTGCCCTCCGGTCCCTGCGCGCCCAGCCACTGCTGGTGACGGCAGGCGGTTTCCTCTCCCTGGGTGCCATCCTGACGCTGACCTTTTTCCGCAGTTCGAGCTTCGCCGGGATTTTCCCCACCGGGGGCAGCTTTGGCGAACTGGACCGCCTGATCCGGCGCGCCAGCGAGACCGTCCTGTCCGAGACCGCGCCTGTGGCACCAAACGTAGGCATAGTCATGGTTGTCTGCGCGGTCCTGGGCCTGGCGGTCATCCTGGTGGATGCCCTTGCGCTGCCGCTCGGCATGCCGGCTGCTACAGGGGTGGGGCTGCTGGCCATCCTCGTGGTGCCCGCGATGATCAAGCCGCAGAGCGTGGGCTTGTGGGGATTCGCCGCCACAGTGGCCGGATACCTGATGATCCTTGGCTGCAGCCAGTATTTCGCCCCCGACGCCCGGTTCCAGACCGATGCTTCCCGGAGCCCGGGACACCTGCGGCGCGCCCTGCTCACCGGGTCCGTTGCACTCGCTGCGACCCTGGTGGCGCCCCTAGCCATTCCCGGCTTTGACCAGGGCACCTTCCCGCAGGGGTCCCGCCTCAATCCGTGGGGCACGTCAACCGGGCTGAACCCCATGATCACGCTGGGCAACAGCCTGCGCACCCCTGACGGAAGCGGACGGATCACCTACGCCACCAATGCATCCATGCCGCTGTACCTTCGCTCCGTCACCGTGGACAATTTCGACGGCGACTCCTGGGGCCCGGACGACCGTGACGCCTCCCGCCTGCCGATGGGCGGCCGGATCGACCCCGGTTATCCGGTCCTTGCCGACGAACAGCTCCGGCTGGTCACGGCCATCGACGCCGGCAGCTTCAACAGCCCCTACCTTCCTGCGCCCTATGCCCCCGAAACGGTCCGCGGGCTTAGCGGCCGGTGGACCTGGGACCCGGCCACCTTGAGCATCAAGGGGTCCGACACCACAACGTCACGGAGGCAGGAGTACCTGGTCACGTCCTCCGTGCCGAAACTGACGGCCGGGCTCCTGGCGCAATCCTCGGCAGCCGTCCAGGGCATCCCGGAGGACTTCACCCGGATCCCGGGCAACGTTCCCCAGATCGTCCGCACCACTGCAGATGCCGTGGCCGGGACCGGCACGCCCTACCAGAAGGCGATGGCAATCCAGAAGTACCTGCGCTCGGCCGAGTTCACCTACTCCCTGCAGTCTCCGGTGCAGGGCGGCTACGACGGCAACGGGCTCTCGGTGCTGGCTGACTTCCTGCAGCAGAAGAGCGGATACTGCATCCATTACGCGTCCGCCATGGCCGTCATGGCAAGGCTGGAAGGGATCCCCAGCCGGATCGCCGTAGGGTACGCCCCCGGCAGGCTCACCGGCGCCACCGTGACCGTGGCCGGGCAGGGAGCACTGCCGGAATATGAGGTGGACGCACGCGATGCCCACGCCTGGCCGGAACTTTACTTCCAAGGGCTCGGCTGGGTGCCCTTCGAGCCCACGCCTTCCCGCGGTGTGGTTCCCGAGTACGCAACGGAATCATCGGTCTCTGCGGCCCCCGACGCACTGGACAACAACCAGGACCTGATCCCGGGCGCCACTCCCACTCCCCTTCCCGCGCCGAGCGCCGCCCCGCTGCCGGCCCCGGGCGGTGGCGGCGGAAGCACCGATACTGGCTTCCTGCTCCTGCCGTGGCTGCTGGGCGCCGGCGGCCTCCTGGGAGCGGTGCTCCTTGTGGCCGCCCCCCGGCTGGTGCGGGCGGGCATCCGGGCAAGGCGGCTCCGGCCCCAGGACCCGGGCAAGGCTGTGCCCCTGGGATGGCGCGAATTGCTGGACCTCGGCACAGACTACGGGCTGCGACCCGGCGCCAGCGAGACACCCCGGGCCTATTCGGCGCGGCTCCGCGGCACACTGCTGGGCGACCCGGAAGGCCTGGACCGGCCCGCGCACCAGGCAGCCGTTGCGCTCACGGAAGACTTCGAACGCCACAGCTACGGCCGCCCGCCCCGCCCCGTCCCTGAACAGGAAGCCGGCGGTGCAAAGTCCAGCGCCGCCCGTGGCGGGGCAACCATAGCGGCCGAGGTGGCGGCCGTGGAAGAAACACTGCGCGCCAACGCCCCGTTCAGGCGGCGGCTGCAGGCGGCGTGGATCCCGCCGTCGGTCATGGACGCGCTGGGGCGCTTTCTCGCCGCCCCGTTCCGCGCCACAGGCCGCGTCCTGGCCAAGACGGCAAAAGCCGCCGCGCGCTCCTGGCCTGTTCATTCCAGGCAAGGACCGCACGACGGCGTCCACCGGCGAAGCGGGGGCTGACCCGCTACCAGTGGAGGGGGTTAGCCGGCGTAGGGGTCGGCGATGCCGATGTACTGCGTGTAGAGGTACTCCTCGATGCCTTCAAGGCCGCCTTCGCGCCCCAGGCCGGACTGCTTGACCCCGCCGAACGGGGCAGCGGCGTTCGAGATGACGCCGGCGTTCAGGCCCAGCATGCCGGTCTCGAGCCGCTCACCCATCCGGATGCCGCGGTTCAGGTCCTTGGTGAAGACGTAAGCCACCAGGCCGTATTCGGTGTTGTTGGCCAGGCGGACGGCGTCATCCTCGCTGCTGAACGTGATGATCGGTGCCACGGGGCCGAAGATCTCCTCTGAAAGGATGCGCGTGCCTTCGGCGACACCGGAAAGGATGGTGGGCTGGTAGAAGTAGCCCGGACCCTCCACGGGCCCGCCGCCCAGGACGGCCTTGGCGCCGGAGGCAACGGCGTCGGAGACGAGTTCATGGACCTTGTCCCGGCTCTTGGCGTCGATCAGCGGGCCCACCTTGGACTCCGGCTCGGTGCCGCGGGCGGTGGTCATCTCCTTCATCTTCGCCGCGAACTTTTCCGCGAACCCGGCGGCGATGGACTCGTGCACGATAAAGCGGTTCGCTGCCGTGCAGGCCTCGCCCATGTTGCGCAGCTTGGCGAGCATTGCCCCTGCGACGGCGGCATCCAGGTCTGCGTCCTCGAAGACAATGAACGGTGCGTTGCCGCCAAGCTCCATGGAGGTGCGGAGGACTGTTCCGGAGGCGTCGGCGAGAAGCCGGCGGCCCACCTCCGTGGACCCGGTGAACGAGAGTTTCCGCAGCCGGGAGTCCTTGATCAGCGGCCCGGTCGTGGCACCTGCCGTTGAGGTAGGGATGACATTCAGGACGCCGGCCGGCAGGCCCGCTTCCATCATGACGGCGGCGAACAACTGGGAGGTCAGCGGGGTGAGGTTCGCCGACTTGAGGACCATGGTGCAGCCGGCGGCGACGGCAGGGGCGATCTTGCGGGTGGCCATGGCCAGCGGGAAGTTCCAGGGCGTGATCAGCAGGCAGGGTCCCACCGGCTTCTTGGTCACCAGCAGGCGCGACTTGCCATCCGGAGACACGGAGTAGCGGCCGAAGGCACGGACGGCTTCCTCCGAGAACCAGCGCAGGAACTCGGCGCCGTAAGTGACCTCCCCGCGGGCTTCGGCCAGCGGCTTGCCCATTTCCATGGTCATCAGCAGCGCGAAGTCCTCGGCGCGCGCGGTCACCAGTTCAAAGGCCCGGCGGAGGATTTCGCCCCGCTCGCGGGGAGGAACCTTGGCCCAGGACTCCTGCGCGGCTGCGGCGGCGTCCAGGGCTGCGGCACCGTCCTCGGGTCCGGCGTCGGCGAGGCTCAGCAGCACTTTCCCCGTGGCGGGATCTTCGACGTCGAAGGTCTTCCCGGAGACGGCGTCGCGCCATTCGCCGTTGATGAGCAGGCCAGTGGGGACAGAGGCCAGAAGGGCGCTTTCGCGGTCTGCGGAAACGGCCGGCTGTGCAGTGACAGTCACGATGACTCCCTCGTCAGTAGGGTTGGTGCAGCCCTTCGGCAGCGGCCGGAGTGACCGGGCCCATACAGGCTGGATTACTGCCAGACTACTGCGGCGGCTTCACGCTGGTCTACGCCGTTGCGCACTGCCGGGCCGCGCTGGTGCTGTGCAGCTGCACAGCCGGCGGCCGCCCGCTGCCAATGGCCCTCAGCGGGCCGCCAGCACCGCCGAGTAGAGCTCCCTTTTACTCACCCGGACGTCCTCCGCAACGGCTGCCACGGCCTCCTTGAGCCGGATGCCCTGGGCCACGAGTTCGTTCACCGCTGCCACGTGGTCCTCCGGCGTCCCTGCCGCCTGCTCCGGCGCCCCGCCAAGGACAACGGCGATCTCTCCCCTGATCTCAGTGCTTTCCGCCCAGGCCAAAAGTTCACCTAGGGTGCCACGGATGACTTCTTCATACGTTTTAGTCAGTTCGCGGCACACCGCAACGGGCCGGTCCGGCCCAAACCGTTCACGCAGTGCCCTGAGCATTGCCTCCAGCCGGTGCGGGGCCTCGAAGAACACCATGGTCCGTTGCTCCCCGGCAAGGTCCGCCAGGCGCGACGCCCTCTCCCCGGCCTTCCGCGGCAGGAAGCCTTCAAAGCAGAAGCGGTCCGTAGGCAGTCCGGACAGCGCCAGGGCGGTGAGGACTGCGGAGGGCCCCGGGACGGCGGTAACTGTGAGCCCCGCCGCCACGGCACCTTGCACCAGCCGGAACCCGGGGTCTGACACCGAGGGCATTCCGGCGTCGGTGACCATGACCAGGGTGCTCCCTGCCCGGACCTGGTCCAGCAGTTCGGCAGTTTTCGCAGCTTCATTGTGTTCGTGGTAGCTGATAACGCGTCCGGCCACGGTCACGCCCAGGCTCTGGACCAGGCGGTGCAGGCGGCGGGTGTCCTCGGCGGCCACGATGTCAGCGGTTCCCAGCAGCTCCACCAGCCTTGCGGAAGCGTCCCCGGTGTTACCGATTGGAGTAGCGGCAAGCACGATGCGCCCTGCATTTGCCGGGCCGGATTCTGGAGGGGTGCTGGGGTTAGGGTCCACGCCACCAGCCTACTGCTGCGGGGGACCGCCAGCCGCAAACGGTAGCATGGGGCTCGTGACGCAGACCTCGACGCGGCCGGGCGGGACCGGACACGCCGCCCCGGCAGCACCCGGCAGTGGAACAGGGACGACGCCGGGCAGTCCGGGGAGTACCGCGAAGCGGCCGTGGGTCAGCCGCCCCGCCGAGGCGTTCACGGTGGAAGCCCTCACGGCCAGGCTCCTGGGAAGCGCCCAGACATGGCGCGACTATCCGCCGTCGCTGCGGCTGTGGCTCCTGCTGGTTCCCGTCCTGACCGCCCTTGCCGGCGGAATCCTGCGGTTTGTCCGGCTTGACGCCCCGCCCAAGCTGGTCTTTGACGAAACGTACTATGTGAAGGACGCGTACTCCTACCTGGTCAGCGGCTACGAACGAAGCTGGCCGGACAAGGCCAACGATGCGTTCAACGCCGGAAACCCGGGAGTGCTGCTGGAGACCCCCGAGTACGTGGTCCATCCGCCCGTGGGCAAGTGGATGATCACCGCGGGGATGTGGCTCTTCGGCCCGGACAACCCCTTTGGCTGGCGCTTCTCGGCCGCACTGACCGGAACGCTGTCTATCCTGCTGCTGTCCCTGATCGCCCTGAAGCTGTTCCGGTCCCTCCCCCTGGCGGGCGCCGCGGGACTTCTGCTGGCCGTCGACGGCCACCACCTGGTGATGTCCCGGACCTCGCTGCTGGACATCTTCCTGATGTTCTGGGTGCTCGCCGCGTTTGGCGCCCTGCTGCTTGACCGGGATGACGGCCGGCGCCGGCTCGCGGTCCGGCTGGCCCGGGCTGCCGCAGGAAACGGCGGCCGCCCCACCGCCGCCCACCTGCTCTCCGGGCCTTGGCTGGGCGTCCGCTGGTGGCGGGTGGCAGCAGGAGTCTGCCTGGGGCTCGCCGTTGGGACCAAATGGTCCGGCCTGTTTTTCCTGGCCGGGTTTGGACTCCTTACCGTCCTCTGGGACCTGAGCGCCCGGCGCGTGGCAGGCATCCGCGGCTGGATCAGCGGCGGCCTCATCAAGGACGGTATCCCGGCGTTCGTGGGCATGGTTCCGGTGGCCGGCGTGGTCTACGCGGCGGCCTGGACCGGCTGGTTCCGGTCCGACAACGCCTACTTCCGCCGGTGGGCGGAGACCAACCCCTCCGCCGAGTGGGGCTGGCTGCCGGACTCTGTCCGTTCGCTGGCCCACTACCACCAGGAGGCCTATACGTTCCACCAGGGCCTCGGCTCGGAGCACCCGTATGAGGCATCCGCCTGGAGCTGGCTGGTACTCGGCAGGCCGACGTCGTTCTTTTACGAATCGCCGCAACAAGGAACGCCCGGCTGCGCAGTGGAAAAATGCACCTCCGCGATCCTCTCCGTCGGAAACCCCCTGATCTGGTGGGGTGCAGCGATATCCCTGGTGGTCCTGCTGTTCTGGTGGGCCGGACGCCGGGACTGGCGCGCCGGGGCGGTGCTCGCCGGTGTGGCCGCGGGATACCTGCCGTGGTTCCTGTACCCCGAACGGACCATGTTCTACTTCTATGCGGTGTCCTTTGAACCGTTCCTCATCCTGGCTCTGGCGTACTGCCTGGGGCTCGTCCTGGGCAAAGCCGCTGACCCGCCCTGGCGCCGCCGCTCGGGCCTGTACCTGGTTGCCCTTTTTGTGGCCGCCGCCGTCCTCCTGTCAGCCTTCTTCTACCCCATCTGGACTGCCGAAGTCATCCCCTACGAGGACTGGAAAGTCCGGATGTGGATGCCGTCCTGGATCTAGGGCAGGATGGCATCAGACCCCCGACGGAGCCGCTGCCGCGGCGTGGCAGCGGAAACGGAGACCTGCTGTGAGAGAAGCGAGCACCGAACTGCTGGTTGAGCTTGACGCCGCCAGCAACGTGACCGACCTGCTGCTGGAGCAGCATGCGGCCAACCCCGCCCATGCCCTGTACCGCAGGAAGGGGCCCAACGGCTGGGTGGACGTCACTGCCCACAAGTTCCTGCAGGATGTCAGCGCCCTGGCCAAGGGCCTGATCGCCGGCGGCATCGAACCGGGCGACGCCGTGGCCGTGATGTCCCCCACCTCCTACGAATGGACCCTGGTCGACTTCGCCATTTGGTTCGCGGGCGGCGTGACAGTGCCCATCTATGAGACGTCCTCCGCGCGCCAGGTGGAGTGGATCATCCAGGATGCCAGCGTGCGCCGCGTGTTTGCCGGGGACCGGGCCACAGTGGACCTGGTCACCGGCGTACTGGAGGGGTCCTTCCTGCTGAGGGACCGGCTGGTCAACGTAGTGCGGATGGATTACGACGGCGAGGCACCGGACCTTGCCAGCCTCGCCGCTGCCGGCACCGGGGTTACGGACGCGGAGCTTGAGCGGCACCGCAGCCGCGCCGGGCTGGACGACGTCGCGTCCCTGGTGTACACGTCGGGCACCACGGGAAATCCCAAGGGGTGCGAGATTACGCATGGAAACTTCGCGCTGGTGGCGAAGAACATCGTGGCGTTCCTTCCGGAGCTGCTGCTGCAGGACCAGGCCCGTACCCTGATGTTCCTGCCGCTGGCCCATGTCCTGGCCCGCGCGGTGCAGGTAGTGTGCCTGGCCGCCGGCGCCACCCTGGGCCATACCCCGGGAGCCGCCCAGCTTCTTGAGGACCTGGGCACGTTCCGGCCCACTTTCCTGCTGGTGGTCCCCCGGATCTTCGAAAAAGTCAGGGCCACCGCCGCGCACAAGGCGGCCCTCGCGGGCAAGGCCGGACTCTTCCGGGCCGCCTCTGCCGCGGCCATCGAGTTCTCCCAGGAAGAGGATAAGCGCAACCGCGGGAAGGGCAGCGGACCCGGGCTGCTCTGCCGGATCCGCCATGGAATCTTTGACCGGCTGCTGTATCCGCGCCTTCGCCAGGCCCTCGGCGGGCAGGTGGGGTACACGGTATCCGGCGCCAGTCCGTTGGCCCTCGAGGACGCCCACTTCTTCCGCGGCGCAGGGATCCCGGTGCTGGAAGGCTACGGGCTGACCGAAACCACGGCGCCGTGCACGGCCAACACACCGTCGCGGACCCGGGTGGGCTCGGTGGGGATACCCATCCCCGGCACCACCATCCGGGTGGCGGAAGACGGTGAGATCCTGGTCAAGGGGATCGGCGTCTTCAAGGGCTACCACGCCAACCAGGCCGCGAACGCCGAGGCTTTTGTTGACGGGTTTTTCCGGACCGGCGACCTCGGGGAACTGGATCCGGAGGGGTTCCTCACCGTCACGGGCCGCAAGAAGGACCTGCTGGTCACTGCGGGCGGCAAGAACGTGGGGCCGGGTCCGCTCGAGGAAAAGATCCGTTCACACCCGCTGGTGGCCCATGCCGTGGTGGTCGGCGACGGGAAGCCCTTTGTGTCGGCGCTGGTCACCCTCGACCCTGAGGGCCTGGACAACTGGCGCTCCGAACTGGGCCTGCCCGCCCTGGCCGCCGGCGACGCGGTCAAGGACCCGGACGTCGTCGCGGCGGTCCAGGGTGCGGTGGACCAGGCCAACCTGCTGGTGTCCAAAGCCGAGTCCATCCGGAGCTTCAGGCTCCTTGACGCCCAGTTCACCATGGAGTCGGGACACCTGACCCCTTCGCTCAAACTGAAGCGTGCCGCCGTCGTGCGTGACTACGGCGACGAGATCGCGAAGCTGTACGCCTGAACCCCCGGTTTCGGCCAGGCTGCGGTGGAGCCAGCTGGCCGGACCGCCGGCCTGGCCTGGTTACTCGGCCATGGTTGCTCGGGGCCTCGTTACTCCTGGATTGGTTACTCCTGGCTTGGGGCGGGAGCCGGTTCGTCCTTCACCAGGCCGCGCCTGCGGCGGGTGGGCCAGGTGAGGATGAGCGTCACGAGCGCCGTCAGCAGCACCAGGGCGGCGATCACCATCCCGGCATCGATCCAGAACTGGCCCGGGAAGAGCCGGATCAGGGTGTCATCCATGCTGAAGGTCCAGGTGCCGTCGGCGAAGAAGATCCGGTGGAACTCGGTAAAGAACTGCTGCCAGCCCAGGAACGCCAGCGTCCCCAGGCCCAGGATCAGGACCAGGGTGACGATGGAACCGGCGAACAGGCCCCGCCGGACTCCCCCGGTGCTTCGCTTGCGCAGGTAAAGGACGGCAATAAGACCCACCAGGAGCAGCAGGACGCCCGCGCCGAAGGTTGACAGGATCACCAGCTTGACGTCCGCCATGTGGCTGACCTCGCCGTCCTTGAACAGCTTGTCTCCGCCCCGGTGCACCAGGTCGCCCAGGTAACGGGGGCCGGACCAGTTGCTGAGGTAATCCACGGCATAGGAGCCGTAGGTCATCCGGTCATCCGCGCTGAAGCCGTACCCGTCGCCGGGGAATCCGGGGCGGTTGTATTCCACCCACAGGAACAGCGGGCTGGTCACCGCCCGGACAGCCAGGATCAGCAGGATCACCGGGAAGAAGATGGCGAGCAGCACCTGCATGACGCGCGGTGCCACCGGTTTGGCGTTCGCGGCACTCTCCCGCTGGGCGTTGCGCCGCTCCACCTCTTCCTCCGGCGGCCGGACCTGCAGCGCGGACGTGGCCAGGGGCTCCCTGAAGACCGGCGAACCGTCCTCGCCGTCGGGACCGGCGGCGGCTTCGGCTGCTTTCCTGTCCGCCCTGGTCTCCGGACGGCCGGTCCCCTCCGGAACGCTTGGCTTCGCCTCTTCATCGCTGGCAGGGCCAGCGCCCTTCGTGCCAGTGGTGGCGGAAGCAGCGGCGGAACGGTCAGCCGTGGATGAGGCAGGGGCTGCGGTGGCTGGAGCGGCCGAGGACCCGGAGGCTGTGCCGGAACCACCGGCTGCGGTGGAACCGCTGCCGGGTGTCAGCCAGGAAAACGCGGGCTCGTCGGAGTCCCCGGAGGTATCCAGGAGGGGTTCCGGCTGCGGCTCCGGGCTTTTGGCGCGGGCCGGTGTTTCGTCTTTCACAGCAGGTCACTTCCGTCGAATGTCCGCGCCGGGCAGGGGTCAGCAGGCGCGCTTTATCTGTTGACGAGCCTACCGTCCGCGCCTTCTGCTGGGCGAGGAACCACCCCGGACGGATTACAACGATTCAGGCAGCGATTTCCTGGTAGCCCGCGTCCTCACGCCGCAGGTCCCCGCGTTCTCCGGCCAGGTAAGCCGGCCTGCCCCACCTCAGCACGTAGAACCAGTACGCGGCCAGGACTGCGGCGCCGATGGCGATCTTGGCCCACACGGGCAACGCGCTGGGGGTGACGAATCCTTCCACCAGGCCGGAGACAAACAGCACCAGCACCAGGCCCAGTGCCACGGTGATCAGGGACCGGCCTTCCTCGGCCACCGCCCTCCCCCTGGTACGCGGGCCTGGCGAAACCATTGCCCAGAAGATCCGGAGGCCGGCGGCGCAGGCGATGAAGACCGCCGTGAGTTCCATCAGTCCGTGCGGCAGGATGTAGCTGAAGAAAACGTCGCTCTTGCCGGCAGCCGCAAAAATCCCGGCGGCAATTCCCACGCCCTGGGCGTTGCCGAACAGGATCATCGGAACCCAGAAGCCCGTGATCCCCAGGGCCACAGCCTGGGCACTGATCCAGGCGTTGTTGGTCCATACGGCGCCTGCGAAGGACGCAGCGGGGTTCTCGGAATAGTAATTGATGAAGTCTTCCTCGACGTACTGCCGCGCCGCCGCCTCCGAGGCTACTGCCCGCAGCGCTTCCGGGGACGTGCCGATCCACAGGGCATACGCCGCACCGATGAGGGTGAACGCCGTGCCGCAGGCAAGCGTCAGCCAGGTCAACCGGTAGAACGCGGCCGGAAGAGCCACCACGAAAAACCGCGCCAGGTCCGCCATGGGGTTGGACCGGGCACCGGTGAAGCGCGTCCTGGCCTGCGCAAGGGTGGCGGACAGCGAGGCGGAGAGCCCGCTTTCGGGCGCAACCGAGCGGATCAGGGAGAGGTGCGCGGACGTGGACTGGTACAGGGTCAGCAGTTCATCAGCCTCGCGGCCGCTGAGCCTGCCCTTGGAGGCAAGCTCGTGCAGCCGTGCCCACTTGTCCGCGTTGACGGCGGAGAAGGCGTCAATATCCACGGGACCAGCCTAGCGCCACCGCACTAGACTGTGAGCGACCACACCGGAAGCCTGGAGGAACGGGAAAGATCTGTGAGTTCGATTGTCACCGGCGAGGCCGTGGTGCTGGAACTGCGGCCGGCCTCCTTTGCTGCCCGTGCCCTTGGCCTGCTCCTTGATGTTGCCTTCAACGCCATCCTGCTGGTGGCGATCCTGTTTGGTTTGGCCGCTGCCGGTGAGGACCTGGACCAGGCGGCCGCGCGCGCCCTGGCCCTGGTGGGCGTGGTCTTTTGCCTGGTGATTGTTCCGGTGGCTGTTGAAACGCTGAGCCGCGGCCTGTCACTGGGGAAGCTGGCCACCGGCCTCCGGGTGGTCCGGGAGGACGGCGGGGCCATCCGTTTCCGGCATGCGGTAATCCGCGGGCTGACCGGATTCCTGGAGATCTACCTGACCTTCGGCGGGATTGCGCTGACTGTTGCGCTCTTCAACGACAAGTCGCGCCGGCTCGGTGACCTGATGGCCGGAACCTACGCGGTCCGTACGCGCGTCCCGGTGGAGCAGCCGGTTCCGGTCTTCGTTCCGCCACGGCTGAAGGGGTGGGCTGCCGCTGCTGATATTGGAAGGATTCCCGATGCGGCCGCGCGCCGGGCCACGCAGTTCCTCCGCCAGGCCGGGAGGATGGCTCCCCTGTCCCGTTCGGAAATGGCCGCGTCCATCGCCACGGAACTGTCCGCCCACGTGGCTCCGCCCCCGCCGCCCGGGACCGGGCCGGACGACTACCTTGCCGCCGTCGTCGCTGAACGCCGCAACCGGGAGCTGACCCGGCTGGCGCAGTCGCGCCGGCGGAACACCGAGACGGGCGAGCGGCTGCAGCGGCTGCCATTCGGCAGCTGACCGCTAGTTGTCGTACTCACTCCACGGAATGTTCCAGTCTCCGAACCCGTCGTCGTGGGCGGCGTAGTCGCCCTCTGTGTTCACGATCTGCACTACATCCCCGGTGCCCATGTTGTCGAAGACCCAGGCAGCGCCGTCGGGAGCGAAACCGATGCAGCCGTGGGAGACGTTCGCGTTCCCAATGAAGGGGAACGCCGACGGCAGGGCCTGGTGGATGTAGGCGCCGCTGAGGGTGAGGCGGATGGTGTATTCCACGTCTACGTCGCCGTAGTAGGCCGGATCGTCGGGCTTCAGGCCGATGCTTGAGGCCCGGAAGTGGTCAAAGCGTTTCTTTTCCATCAGCACGCCGTAGCCGCGGGCTGACGGGAAGCGCTTGTCCCCCATGCTCACTGGCAGGGTCTTGACCACCTGGTCGTTGACGCTCAGCGTGAAGGTGTGGGCGGCGGCGTCGGCAACCGCCACCTTCTTGTCGCCGATGGAGACGTTGACCTTCTTGTTGAAGTTGGCAATCTGGCCGTTGCCCAAGTCCACCCCGAAAAGCTTCATGTCCATGCTGATGGTGGAGTTGGCGGCCCAGAAGTTCTCTGGCCGGTACCGGACCATGGTGTCGCTGTACCAGTGGAACGCACCAACCTGGCCGGCACTGCTGGTGATGGTGATGGCCTTTTCCACGGCGTCGCGGTTGACCACGGGCTCGCTGAAGATGACCTGCAGCGGCTGCCCGACACCGACCTTCATGCCATCAAGCGGGTAGATGGCGGCGTCCGCCTCATGCGTGCTGGATACGGTGCTGAAGGACTGCGTTGTGCTTGTTTCGCGCCCTGCTCCGTCCTTGACGACGTACGTGTAGCTGTAGTCGGTGTTGAATTTGAGCGGTCCGGACGCGGACCAGCCGGTGCCCTCGGCGTCGATGCGGCCCTCGACGATTTCACCCGAAGTGCTGGTGAGGGTGACCCGCTCGATGGTGCCGTTGGTGACCTTCAGCGATACCGGGGCTGCCGGGTTCACCTGCTTCGCACCGTCGGCCGGCGTGGCGTCGGACTTGACGGGAGGAACAACGGGCGCGGCGATGCCCGGGGAGGTCCTGACGGCGGATCCGGCCTCGGATTCGATGGCACCGCGGGCAATGCCCGGCGCAACCGCCGCGAAAACGCCGCCCATGGCGGCGAGGACGCATACGGCCACCACGAGGAGGACTTTCTTGAGGGTTCCCGGACGGCGGGACTGGACTTCGGGCTCCATATGTAGATCCTAGGCGCAGAAAGTAACGGCCCGGGCGCGCTGGGCACCCGGGCGCTTTACTTCTTAGTAACGATAATGCTCGGGCTTGTAGGGGCCGGCGACGTCAATGTCCAGGTACTCGGCCTGGTCCTTGCTCAGCTCGGTCAGCTCAACACCCAGGGCATCCAGGTGCAGGCGGGCCACCTTTTCGTCCAGGACCTTGGGCAGCACGTAAACCTGGTTTTCGTATTCGCGTTCGCCCTCGGGCTGGTCCTTCTTGGTCCACAGCTCGATCTGCGCAATGGTCTGGTTGGCGAACGAGTTGCTCATGACGAAGGACGGGTGGCCGGTGGCGTTGCCCAGGTTCAGGAGCCTGCCTTCGGAAAGGACGATGATGGACCGGCTGGCCTCGCCTGTGGCAGGGTCCTCCTCGAAAACCCATTCGTGGACCTGCGGCTTGATTTCGACCTTCTTGATGCCGGGCACCTTCGCAAGCCCGGCCATGTCGATCTCGTTGTCGAAGTGGCCGATGTTGCCCACAATAGCCTTGTTCTTCATGCCCGCCATGTGCTCGGCCATGATGACGTCCTTGTTGCCCGTGGTGGTGATGAAGATGTCGCCCTGGGCAAGGACAGACTCCAGCTTGGCCACCTGGTAGCCATCCATCGCGGCCTGCAGCGCGCAAATGGGATCGATTTCGGTGACGATGACGCGCGAACCCTGGCCGCGCAGCGCTTCCGCTGCGCCCTTGCCGACGTCGCCGTAGCCGCAGACGACGGCGACCTTGCCGCCCATGAGCACGTCCGTGGCGCGGTTGATGCCGTCCGGGAGGGAGTGGCGGATCCCGTACTTGTTGTCGAACTTGCTCTTGGTGACGGAGTCGTTGACGTTGATGGCCGGGAACAGCAGTTTGCCCTGCTCGGCCAGCTGGTACAGGCGGTGGACGCCCGTGGTGGTTTCCTCGCTGACGCCCTTGATCGTGGCGGCAGTCCGGGTCCACTTCTTCGGGTCCGCTTCGAGGGAGCGGCGGAGGACCTCAAGGAAGATTCCGTATTCTTCGGAATCCGTGGGATCGGCGGACGGCACGTTGCCCACTGCCTCGAACTCCACACCCTTGTGGACGAGCATGGTGGCGTCGCCGCCGTCGTCCAGGATCATGTTGGGTCCCAGCTCAGGATTGGACTCGGCGCCCGGCCAGGTGAGGATCTGTTCGGCGGTCCACCAGTACTCCTCGAGGGTTTCGCCCTTCCAGGCGAACACCGGCACACCCTGGGGGTCTTCCACGGTGCCCTTGCCAACCACCACGGCGGCAGCGGCTTCGTCCTGGGTGGAGAAGATGTTGCAGGAAGCCCAGCGGACCTCCGCGCCCAGGGCGGTGAGGGTTTCAATCAACACGGCCGTCTGCACTGTCATGTGCAGCGATCCTGCAATCCGCGCGCCCTTCAGCGGCTGCGTGGGGCCAAACTCCTCGCGCAGCGACATGAGCCCGGGCATCTCGTACTCGGCAAGGCGGATCTGGTGGCGGCCGGCTTCCGCCAGGGAAATGTCGGCAACTTTGTAGTCAAAAGTCATGGATGGTCCTTAATTCGTGCCGGAGGCTGGGTCATGTTGGTCGGATCCTGCCGCGGAGGCTGCTGCCAGCAACTCGGGGGGCAGGAGCAGCGGGATGCCGTCCTCGATGGGATAGCGGGGTTTGATCCCGGATTCCGCAGCGACGGCGGCAACCAGTTCCTCGCCTTCCTGCACCAGGGGCGAACCGGTCACGGGACAACGCAGGACGGACAGCAGTTCGGGACTGATCTTGGGCATTTCTTGGTGCTCCCTGGCGGGCGCGCTCGCGCCGGTAGCGGACTAATGTGCAGCTTCCAGCCTACCGTCACATGGCTGTCAGGAGGGTTCACGCAGGACGCGCAAGTGTCCCCTGCGGGTGCCTTCGGCGCCGGCCGGCGCTTCAAGGGCTGAATGGGGGCCGCGCTGCACCGGCGGCTGCTTCGCCTGGTTGGGCAGGGCAGCAGCATCCCGGACGGCATTGGCAAGGGCGAGCAGGTCGTCCGGGCCGGGCTGCTGGGGGGTGGACGGCATGGCCAGCCGCAGCACCTCCCAGCCCCGCGGGACGGTCAGGGAGCCGGCATGCTGCTCGCACAAATCGTAACAATGCGGCTCGGCGTAGGTGGCGAGCGGACCGAGGACTGCGGTGGAGTCTGCGTAGACGTACGTCAGGGTAGCCACCGCTGACTGGCGGCAGGCAGATCTTGAACACTGACGGATAGCTCCCACGACATCCCAGACTACTCCGTGCCACCACCAAAACAGCGCATTGCCGCCCCGGGCCGACGCGTGCCTGCCGTGCTGGGAATGTATCGCGTAAATGTTCCCCCGGGTTTACAGTCGATGTATGCAGTCATCGAACCAGAAATCAGGTTTTACGGTCCGGTTGGCTGACCCGGATGCCCGCAGGGATTCGGCCGCCGGCTCCTCGGGCAAAAGCTTCGCCATGCGCCGCCGCAACCGCCACGGGCGCGGCCTCCGCGGGGAAGTGATGCTCCCAACCCATCCCGGCTACCGGACCCGCTCGGACCGCTTTGATGACATGGTGATGGATTCCGCCCAACGGCTTCACGACATCTGGGGCAAGACGCTGGATGGGGTCCGCTTCGGCGTCGATGAGATCCCACCGGACCTGGAGCAGCTGGCGGCCAACCCGTCGCCCGTGCCCATGGGCTCCTACACTCCCGCCGCCGGCGGGGAAGGACCCATGATTACGGTGTACCGGCGCGTGGTGGAACAGGCGAGCCCCGGCCCGGAAGAGCTCCAGGACCTGATCCACGACGTCGTGGTGGAGCACACCGCGGAAATGCTCGGAGTGGCTCCGGAGACACTGGACCCGGTTTACCGCCGCCGGTACTGATCCGGCCGCAGCAGCAGTCCGCCCAGCCTAGTGGCTGAGCGTCACGGGCACTGTTTCCTGGCCGGCGGCCGCGGCCAGGAACGCCAAGGTTGAGACGTCGTTCCTGCCGTCCTGCTGGACCAGCACCGCGCCGTAGGCGGCATCGCCGGAGGCGGAAACCACATAGCCCACCACATCAGCGTCCTCGACCTTGGCCGGCACAGCAATGGAAGACGTGGTTCCGCCCGCGATATCGGCGGAGGACGGGGCCCGGACTTTCCCGTCCGAGGTGATGGCGGAATAGGTGATCGTTGCCCTCGCGCCCAGGGCACCGAAGACCAGGCTGCTGTTGGCGCCCTGGGGAACCGGAACCACATGCTGGCTGCCCAGCCGCACTCCGGACGCTGCCCAGGCTACGTCTGACGGCTGGTCCTCCTGGAGCCCGCGGGTGGTCCGCGCCGCGGCGACAAACGAGACATCCGAAGTCGCCGCCACCGTGTACTGCCCGGCGGGAACGCCCGCGAGCGAAACTTCCGTGACGGCGCCGGCCTTTGCCGTGATGACGCCGCCGGAGGGCAGCGCTTTTTGGCCGTCGCGGCCGTAGAGCTTGACCTCCACCACTGCGTCCGACGGGCCCGGAACCGTCAGCTGGAGCGCCGGACCGGCGTCCTCATATCCTGGCTTCCCGGTCAGCTGGGCCACCCCTGCGGGGTCCTGGATGTCCACGCCCGTCATCACCTGGCGCACCGCGGGAGCCGCTCCCGGCCCAATGAAGTCCACTCCCCCGGGGGTGAGTCCGCGCAGGACGCCCTGCTGGATCACGGCCGCGACAGGGCCGCCGGCGCTGCGGACATGGACGCTGAGCTGCGGCTCCCCTGGCGCCAGGCCGGCCAGGACCACGGATCGGGAGGTGCCCGGGGCGACCAGCAGGCCGCGGCTGCCGGGTGCCTGGATCTGCCCTTGGGCGCCGAAGAGTTCCAGGCTTACGGTTGCCGGCGTGGTGGAGGCATTCGTCAGCACCAGGACGGAGGCACGGCCCACGGTTGTGCTGGCCCCTGCAAGCCATTGGTCGTTGGAGGGCTGCTGGCAGTTGGATGCTGCGGTGCCCTGGAGGTCTCCGTCCGTGGCAGTGAACTTCATCGCCGCTGCGGCAGAGGCTTTCTGGTTTGCCAGGGCATCCGCGCTGAGTACGGTGGCCTGCGTTACCGGGCGCGCGGCCACCACTCCAGCGAGGAGTTCCTGGGCGGGGCCGGCAGGTCCGGCCTGGCCGGGTTCCTTTGAGATTTCGACGGCGGTTGTGCCGTCAAGCTGGGACAGCCGGCTGGCGGGCAGCACCCCCGCCGAGCCGAGGACAGCGCCCGTGACAGCGGTGGCGGCCGTAGCTGACACCGGGCTGAATTGGGGATCCGTTCCTGCCTCGGTGCCTTCCAGCAGCCGGGCCGGGCCCGGGCAGACACCCAGGCTTGTCCCGGCAGGGACAGCTACTGCCGGGGCGGCCACCGCGCGGCTGGAATCCGCCTGTGGCAGGAGCGATCCACCCGCCACCACGGCCCCTGCTGCGGCAAGGATCACTGCGGCCGAGGCGAAGCCCACCAGTGCCGCGTTGCGGCTTGGGGTTGAAACACGCTGGGGAGCCGGCTGGTCATTGTCCGAGGTGTGTTCGGCGCCAGTGGCGCCCTGAGCACGGCCGGCGGCTTCCGGCGCTTCAGCGGACGTGGTGTGCTCATGCATTCTGGTGTTCCTTACGCAGGGAGCCCTCGTCCCGTGAAAGGCCGGTCCGTGCCCTCCGGGCGGGCATCGGGATGGCGAGCAAGACCGTCAGGCCAATCACCGTGACCTGCGCAATGGCCGTCCACAGCGCCCAGGGGTTCTCATAGCGGATGGTCAGGTGCCCTCCGGAGGCGGGGAGCGTGAAGGCCTGGGCCCAGCCGGAGGTTGTTGCCGTGAGCCTGCGTCCGTCGATCCAGGCGCTCCAGCCCGGGTCCGCGCGTTCCGCCAGGACCACGAGGCGCCCTTCCGGGCCGGCGTCCACAGGAGCGTCGACATCGGTGTAGCCGGAGGGAACCAGTCCAATGGCAGCACCGCTTGCGTCCACGATCCGTACCCGGTGGGCAACATCCGCAGCTTGCAGTACCGGCTGGTTCAGCGGCGAGATCCGCCAGAGCCATCCCACGTCCGTCTGGCCCACGGCCACAAGTCCGGGTACGGCGTCCATCCTGCTGGCTGTCAGTTGCGCCGCGGTGTCCGCCGACCGGAGCACGAGGAACCCGACGCCCAGCTGTTCGAGGTCGTTCCGCGGGTCCACGCCCTGGCCGGCAACAAGGGTGGCCACCACGCGGCGGACTGCAGCGGCAACGTCATCGTCGTCGCGTACCGATTCTGCCCCCGGCGCGCCGATGATGTTCCGTGCGGACGCAATGGCCGAGAAACTGTCCAAGGTGGTGCCGGCGCCCCGCATCAAGGTTGCATCAAAAGTGCCGTTGTCCCGCGTACTGATCAGCAGGGTGCGGGTCTGCTCCGGACCGGTGCCCCGGTCGATGGCGGTGGCCGGGAGGGTCCGCGGGTTGGCGGGCTCCACCAGGCGGGGGGTTCCCAGCGCATCTGCGGCGTGGGCAACGCCGGTTTCCGTGGTGCCGGCGTCCGCCTGGGCCGTCCCGGCGGCACTGGCAGGACGAAGCAGGTTCTGCGCCGACCATGCCGCCATCCCGGCCAGGGGCCCGGCCAGCAGCAGGACCATGCTGACGGCAGCAACTGCCCGCAGGGCCGTCTTGTGCTTGGTGGTGCCGGCCACGGCTTTGTCGGTGATGGCCAGGAGTTGCTCGGCTCCCAGGATGCCTGCGGCCAGGAGTGCGAAGGCCGCGGCTGAGACGGCCGGGCCCGTGAAGGGGGTCACCAGGGTCTGCGCGTTCAGCCCGGTGGCCACGTGGCCGGCCAGCCAGCCGCAGGCCAGGGCAATGACGCCCGCCACCCAGAAAGACCTGACTGTTTTGGCTCGGTGTCCCGGGAGCAGCAGCCCGGCAACGGCCAGGGCCAGTACCGGGACGGCCAGAAGCAGTGCAAGCAGCAAGGCCCAGGGAAAAGCGCCGCCGGTGAAGTAGGGAAGGCCCGCCAGGCCGCCCAGCGGATCGAACTGCAACGGCTGGCCCAGCAGCTGCTGCCACAAAGGGGCGGCGTCAAAAGCCAGCGGGGGGCCAGGATCAGCCAGCAACGCCCTCGGCCTGTCGAGCACGGACACGCCGAAGGGAATGAACAGGGCTGCGGTGGGCAGCAGGGCCCACCAGACCGTGCGGCCGCGGCGGCCAAGCAGGAGGCCGCAGAGCACGATGACCACGGCGGCCGGGACCAGGAGCGACGGTGCTGATGCAACAACAACCGCCAGCGCAAGGCCCGCGGCCGCGGCAGCCGTCCAGGAGGGCGTGCCGTTGATGCCTGGCCTGACCGGCGGCCTGTCGCCAAGGCGCCTGTCGGCAGGGGCAGGCAGGGTGAAACGGCCGTGCCCTACAGCCGAGCCGGTGGCGCGCAGCAGCGCAAGGACCAGTAAAGGAAGCATGATGTGGGCAACCAGGGCACCGGCCCGGCCCTGGTTAAGCGCCACCTGGAGGGCTGGGGCGGCAGCCCAAAAGACTGCCGCGGCCAGCCGCAGCCGGCGGCGGACCGTCAGCCCGCCCGCAGCGAACCATGCCGTCAGCCCGGACAGCGGAGTTGCGAGCAGCAGGAGCCAGGCGATGGCAGGGTTGGCGTCGCCTCCGCCGAGTACGCCCAGGATCCACAGGACGTATCCAAACGGGTCTCCGCGCCCCGGCAACCCTGCGCCGAGCGTGATCCACCAGCTTGAGGCGTGGTGCCACAGATCCCCGAGGTTGCGGGAAACGGGAATGAGGGCGCCGCCGGAGACGGCGTCGGCGCGGAAAAGTCCCGTAAGGGCAAGCAGGGATGCAACGGAGGCGATGATGACAGTGGCCAGGGCTCCGTTGCCCACCCAGCCGCGTTTTGAGGTGGCTAGTGCCGCGAAGTCGTCCGACGCGTCCCCCGTGGGCTGGTGGGCCAGCGGATCCTGTTCAAGCTCGTCGGTGGGTGAATTGTCCGAGCCGAGCGCTTCCATCAGGGACCGGCGGTGGCTCCAGACTTCGCGCCTGGGGGTTTGGAGCTTGCGGATCACGGACCGGCGGATCCGGCGTGTCCGGCGGGCGCTCCGGCGGGCCTTGGCCACTGCGCGGGGCCTGCCGAGGGCGGCGCAGGTGGCAACCAGCTGGGACAATCCGTGGCCGGGATCCTTTACCAGGATGCTGAGCACCAGCTTGAACAGGCTGCCCAGGAGTGCCCCGGCCCCGTGGACGGGGACCATCCACAGCGGTGAGTGCTTCAGGCGCAGATGGACCTGGGCTTTCCGGGCGGCCGCGGCGTTGCCCAGTGCCTGCGGCCGGTGTGCAACATGGAACATCCTGGCCGAGGGCACCACCACAACACGGTGCCCTGCCAGCCGGTTGCGCCAGCAGAAGTCGACGTCGTCGCCGCTGCCGGGAAGGGCAGGATCAAACCCGCCCAGCTGTTCCCAGATGTCGCGGCGGATCAGCATGCCGGCTGAGTTCACGGCAAAGGTGTCGCTGCGTCCGTCGTACTGCCCCTGGTCCAGTTCGTCAGCGTCGATCAGGGTGAGCCTCTCGGCCCACCGGCTGGTGGAAAGGCCGACGTCGATCAGCTTGCGTCCGGCGTCCCAGTCCAGCTGCTTGCAGCCGGCAACGGTGACCGAGGGCGCGCGTTCGACGGCGCTGAGCAGCTCGGCGAGTGCTTGCGCGGCGGGCGCTGCATCGTCATGGAGCAGCCAGATCCATTCCGCTTTGCCGCCTGCGGTGCCTCCGCGCCACGGCGCCAGTTCGGCCAGGCCGGCCAGTACCGCGGCCCCCATGCCGCCTTTTCCCCGCTGCTGGCTGACCACGTGGGCCGCGCCCAGGGCCCGCTGGAGGAGGGCCTTGGAGTCGTCCCGGGAGCCGGTGTCGACGCCAATGGCGTAGTCCACGGGCCGGGTCTGCTCCGCCAGGGCTGAGAGGGTTCTGGGCAGGTAGGCACTGCCGTTGTGGGCAACCACAACGGCAGTGACATGGACATCCTGGTGAATTAGATTGCTCGCTTCCTAAGCCGCCGGCGCTCGCGCTCGGAAAGGCCTCCCCAGATGCCAAACCGCTCGTCGTTTGCCAAGGCGTACTCCAGGCACTGCGAACGCACGTTGCAGGCCCCGCACACCTTTTTCGCGTCGCGGGTGGAGCCGCCCTTTTCGGGGAAGAATGCCTCGGGGTCAGTCTGGGCGCACAGGGCGTCTGTTTGCCAGCCCAGCTCGCCTTCGTCGTCAAAGTCCTGCTGGAAGGGCAGCCCGATCCATACGGGCTGGGTGGAGCCTGCCGCGGCAAGCTCCATGGGAGGGTCGAGTTCATCCTCCGGCTCGGCGCCGCCGTCCAGCAGGGCCTCATGCGCGGCGAGGAAGGCAGTGGCCTGGTCTTCCAGGACGCCCCCCGCGTTCCTGTTGTATCGCTCGGCGGCATGGGGATCGGCCGGGTCGACGTACCAGTCGCTCGGCACCCCCCGGGCGCGGTATCTTGCCGTAGCCTGACCGGCCACGACGGCATCTTCCTGGATACGCTCTGCTTGCCCCATGGCGACCCTCCTGATGTTGCAGCCCCTGCCTGGATACGTGGCACTCGGTTGTGTGCCGGCATTTACGCAGTTGCCTTTAGTTATCTAATTACACGTGTGTAACTTGGGCGAGTCAAGCCGCTGCCGGATAATAATCACTGTGGATGATGAACAAGGCGTACGCCACGCCCGCTAATTTATTACGGGCGCGCAGCGCTCCCCTCCCGAACCGCGGACCAGGGGTCCCGAACCCCGGGATTTCCGCCAATTGCGGGCAAACTACCCGGAGCGGCAGGAAATAGCAAGCAGGCTGAGTATCTAATGTGAGATATGTCACGTCCAGGTTTTTGCCGCAAGGTGGTGCGTTGGGCTGCGGAGCCGGGGAACCGTGTCCAAGGACCGTCCCCGGTGGCAGGATGTAGCCATGACCAATCCGGCAGCTGACCTCATGGCAACCCTTCGTTCAGGCAACTCCACCGCCCCGCGCCTCACTTGGTACGGCCCCGGCGATGAACGGGTTGAGTTATCCGGCAGGGTGCTGGACAACTGGGTTGCCAAGACCAGCAACCTGCTCCAGGACGAACTGGACGCCGCTCCCGGCATGCGCCTTCGCCTGGAACTGCCGGCGCACTGGAAATCCATGGTCTGGGCACTTGCCGCGTGGCAGCTCGGGCTGCAGACCGTGCTTGACGGCAGCACGGCGGATTACCTCGTCACCGCTGATCCGGAAACAGTTGAAGGGAAGTACGACGCCGTCGTCGCCGTTGCGCTGCCGGCACTGGCCATGCGCTGGCCGGGTGAGCTGGGCGCCGGGTACATCGATTATGCAGCGGACGTCCGCTCCCACGGGGACGTGTTCATGGCCCACGCCGAAGCTGATCCTTCAGGTTGCGCGATTGTGGCCAGCGACGGCCGGCGCCACCTTCACCAGGACCTGCTCGACGGCTTCGCGGTGCCCCATGACGAGGGCGTGCGGCTGCACATTCCTGCCGGGAACGGCCTTGAGGCAGCCCTGGCCAACGCCCTCGGCGCCTGGCGGCGCGATGGCTCGGTGGTGGTCACCCATCCGGACGTACAGCTGACGGAAAAACTGCTCACAGCAGAACGCATCCACGGCAGCTGACCCAGCTGCCGGCCAGGCCGGTACGGCTAGGCCTTGCCCTGGCCTTCGGCCGAGGTTTCCCGTTCGGCCGAGGCGTCCCGCTCGCCGGCGACGGCGTGCTCTTTGTGGTGGTGGTGCAGCTCGATGAGCTCGTGGTCGTGGGAGAACTCCGGCTCCTGGTCCAGTTCCTGGTTGAACACCAGGAACCGGTAGGCGAAGAAACGGACAACAGTGGCCACCAGGATGCCCACCACTCCCGCGAAGAACAGCATGTTCTTGTCCGTCACGCCCATCCCGTACTTGGCGAGGGCGGTGAAGCCGGTGGAGATGCCGATGCCGATGCCGTTGATGAGGACGAACATCAGGAATTCCCGGAGCACATTTGCCTGCCGCCGGTGCCGGAAGGTCCAGAGCCGGTTGGCGATCCAGGAGAAGACCGTGGCCACCGAGGCACCGACAAACCGGGCCTTCGCCTCGCTGTCGGTCATGGGCCCGTGCATAAGGTAGTAGGTGAGGCCGTTGTCGATGACGAACGCAACACCGCCCACAGCTCCGAATTTGGCTACTTCACGCCAAAAAAGGGACGCGAGTCCCCGGATACGGTCTGCAAGTGCGGTAAACATGGCCCTCCATGGCTGTCTGAAATGTGGGCCATCGGGCCAGACGCCCATTTTAGCCCCCAAACCTGCGTGGCAGCCTCCCTAACCTGCGCCGGGGGCTGGCGGCGGCCGAAACACTCTTACCCGCCGGGGACAGGAACGTGGGATACCGGGCTGTCTTCGGTAGGCTGGCCAATGTGACTTTTCCAGTAATAGGCGTGGTGGGCGGCGGCCAGCTTGCCCGCATGATGGCCCCGGCCGCTACCGCACTCGGCTTTGAACTCCGCGTCCTGGCCGAAGGTGATGATGTCTCCGCTGTTTCGGCAGTGCCCTCCTCGCCCGTGGGTGACTACAAGGACCTGCAGACACTCCTGGACTTCGCTGAAGGCCTGGACGTCATGACCTTTGACCATGAGCACGTCCCAACAGCCCACCTTCGTGCCCTGCAGGACGCCGGCGTCAACATCCAGCCCGGACCCGATGCGCTCGTCAATGCCCAGGACAAGCTGGTGATGCGTGCAGCCATCGACAGGCTGGAACTTCCCAACCCCGCCTGGGCCTCCGTGGAGGATGTCCCCGAACTGGTCGGCTTCGGGGAGCGGACCGGCTGGCCGGTTGTCCTGAAGATGCCGCGGGGCGGGTACGACGGCAAGGGCGTCCGCATTGTTGGCTCAGCGGAGGAGGCTGCGGACACAGGGGAATGGTTTGATGCGATGAGTCCCCTCCTCGCCGAGGCAAAGGTCGAGTTTACGCGCGAGCTGTCTGCGTTGGTTGCACGGACGCCGGACGGCGAAGCCCGGGCCTGGCCAGTGGTGCACACCATCCAGGTGGACGGCGTCTGTGACGAGGTCATAGCGCCCGCCCTGGACATCCCCGTGGAGGTTGCCGCGGCAGCGGAAGACGCCGCCCTGCGCATTGCCGGCGAGCTGGGGGTGACCGGCGTGCTGGCCGTCGAGCTCTTCGAGACTCCCGGCACGGGGGCGGGGTTCCTGATCAACGAGCTCGCCATGCGCCCCCACAACACCGGGCACTGGACGCAGGACGGCTCCGTGACAAGCCAGTTCGAGCAGCACCTCCGCGCGGTCCTCAACCTTCCCCTGGGCGCAACCGACATCCTCGCGCCGGTGGTGGTGATGAAGAACTTCCTGGGCGGTGAGAACCAGGACCTGTTTTCGGCCTATCCGCTGGCGCTTGCGAGCGAACCTGCCGCGAAGGTGCACTGCTACGGCAAGTCCGTCCGGCCTGGCCGGAAGATCGGCCACGTGAACCTGGTGGGTTCATCAACCGCTGACGTTGAGTCTGTCCGCCGCCGTGCCACCATGGTGGCCAGCATCATCCGCGATGGGCGGGTGGCGGCGGAGGAAACGCCCAGCACTTTCGAGGAGAACGCATGAGCGCCCAAGCCACCCCAGCCACCGCTTCGGAGACAGCGCCCCTGGTGGGCCTGGTCATGGGGTCCGACTCGGACTGGCCTGTCATGGAAGCCGCTGCCGACGCGCTGGCGGAGTTCGGCATTCCGTTCGAGGCCGACGTCGTGTCCGCCCACCGGATGCCGACGGAAATGATCCGCTACGGGCAGACTGCCCATGAGCGGGGTTTGCGGGTCATCATCGCCGGCGCCGGCGGGGCGGCCCACCTGCCGGGCATGCTGGCCAGCGTTACCCCGCTCCCGGTCATCGGCGTGCCCGTTCCCCTGAAAACCCTGGACGGCATGGATTCATTGCTGTCCATCGTCCAGATGCCGGCCGGAGTTCCAGTGGCCACCGTTTCCATCGCCGGGGCACGCAACGCCGGACTCCTGGCCGTGCGGATGCTGGCGGCCGGCACGGACGAGCTTGCGGCGTCGCTTCGAGCAGACCTGCTTGACTTCGCCGCGGACCTCAACGCCGTCGCTACCCGCAAGGGCGCCAACCTGCGGCAAAAGGTCAGCGAGGTCTTCGCTGAAGGCAACGGCGCCCTGCGGGGCAGCCGCTAGGCGGCGCGTATGTCCAGCAGCAAGCTGCAGCAGTCTGCTCCCGGCGCAATGACGGACCCCGTCCGGTACCCGGCCAGCGCTTCCCCGCCCGTCCGCACCAAGCGGGCTTTTGTGCTTATCCTCCTGACCCTCCTGGTCCCGGGCAGCGCCCAAATCGTGGCCGGCGACCGCAAGCTGGGCCGCGCCGCACTGACCGTGACGCTCTGTGTCTGGGCGGTGCTGGCCCTCACCGTGCTCCTGCTGCTGCTCAACCGGACCCTGCTGATCAACATCATTGCCAACCCCTTCGCTTCCCTGGCGATCGTGATCCTGCTGGTTGCCCTGGCCATCGGATGGGCAGCGCTGTTCATCAACACCCTGCGGCTGATCCGGCCCGTACTGCTGGCACCATCGGTCAGGCCCGCCGTCGTCGTTGCCCTGGTCCTGGCGATGGTGCTGGGCAGCGGCTCGCTCGGCTATGCGGCGTACCTGCTCAACGTCAGCCGCAATGCCATCGGCAGCATTTTCTCGTCCGGACCCGCGATTGATCCTGTGGACGGGCGCTACAACTTCCTGATGATGGGCGGTGACGCCGGTGAAGACCGCACCGGACGGCGCCCGGACAGCCTGTCCGTGCTGAGCGTGGACGCAGAAACCGGGCAGACTGCCATCATTTCCGTCCCGCGCAACCTGCAGAACGCACAGTTCAGCGAGGACTCGCCCATGCGGTCCATCTACCCCGACGGCTATGACTGCGGCGACGAGTGCCTGATCAACGCGATCAACACGGAAGTCACCAATGAGCACGCGGACCTCTACCCCGGAGTGGCCGATCCCGGCGCGCAGGCCACCATGGAGGCGGTTTCCGGAACCCTCGGCATGGAAATCCAGGCCTATGTCCTGGTGGACATGCAGGGATTCTCGTCGCTCATCGACGCCATGGGCGGGATCAGGATCAAGGCCGGCGGCTGGGTACCCATGAGCGGTTATTTCGACGATTTCAGCCAGACCCACGGCATGCCGCTCGGCTGGATCCCGGCAGGCGAGCAGACGCTCGACGGCAACCAGGCGCTGTGGTACGGCCGGTCCCGCGAGTACGTGGATGACTACTCCCGGATCCAGCGCCAGCAGTGCGTGCAGCAGGCCATGCTGAAGCAGCTGGATCCCACCACGCTGCTGGCCAAGTTCGAGGACATCGCCAACGCGGGGACCAAGGTGGTGGAATCGAACATCTCCTCCGCGCAGCTGGGCAGCTTCGTGGACCTTGCCATCAAGGCGAGGGGCCACGACGTCAAGCGGCTGACCATCGGACCGCCCGACTTCGACGCCTCCTTCTCCACGGTTCCGGACTTCGACCAGATCCATCAGCGCGTGGACCAGCTGCTGGCATCGGCCTCCGCCCGGGGCGCCCAGTCAGCAGGAACTCCCGACGACGCCATCGCCGTCCCGAAGGCGGGTGCCGGGCGCATCCAGGCCGCCGGGGCCTCCCCCGCCGCCCTGCTGGCCGGCAGCAGTACAGCGCCGCAGCCCTCGCCGTCGGACTTCACGCCGGTGACCACAACGCCCGACGGTGAACCGATCACCGCAGAGCTGCTGAACCAGCTAAAGCGCAATGGCGATGAAGAGGCCATCCGCCAGCTGGTGGCCACCAACGGCCAGTGCGCCCCGCTCTAGCAACCCACGAAGGAACGGAACGGTTTTTGTACCAGATTGACAACGTCCTGCGGGACTACGCCTGGGGTTCGACGACGGCCATCGCCGCCTTGCTGGGGCGCCCGGAGTCCGGCGGCCCCGAAGCTGAACTATGGATCGGCGCGCACCCCGATTCGCCCTCGGTCGCCAGCGTCCCTGAGGACGGCTCGGCGACCACGGCCCTGGACGCCCTGATCGCGCGCGATCCGGAACATTTCCTGGGGGCGGACTCCGTTGCCCGCTTCGGTCCGCGGCTACCGTTCCTGGCCAAGATCCTGGCAGCAGCCCAGCCGCTGTCCCTGCAGGTCCATCCGAGCCTTGAACAGGCGAGGGCGGGCTTTGCGCGGGAAAACGCCCAGTGCCTCGCCCCGGACGCTGCCAACCGGAACTACCGGGACGACAACCACAAGCCGGAAATGATTCTCGCCCTGACGCCGTTTGAGGCGCTGTGCGGTTTCCGTCCGGCAGCCCGGACGGTGGAGATCCTGCGCCACGTGGCCGCCGCCTTCGGCTCCGTGGAGGGCGAGGCGCCCGCGCTGGTCAATGCCCTGCTTGCGGACCTCCAGTCAGGCGACGAGGGCGCGGGCCTGCGCAAGGCCTTCGAGCGCCTGATCAGCGGCGGCCAGTCCGTGGCTGATGATACGGCGCTGGTGGTGGCGGCGCTCCTCTCCGGGGCGCCCCTTGCCCCGTATGAGGCCGAGCTCAATACGGTGATCAGCCTGAATGAAAAGTACCCCGGCGATCCCGGGGTCCTGATCTCCCTGCTGCTGAACCGCATCTCGCTGGCACCGGGTGAGGCGGTCTACCTGCCAGCCGGCAACGTCCACGCGTACCTGCACGGCCTGGGCGTTGAGGTGATGGCATCCTCGGACAACGTCCTGCGCGGCGGCCTCACGCCCAAGTTCGTGGATGTGCCCGAACTCCTGCGGACCGTTGACTTCCAGCCCGTCGCCGTGCCCATGCTCGCTGCCGAACGGACAGTCCTGGACCAGGAACTGTTCCGCCCGCCGTTCGAGGAATTCCAGCTGCAGCGCATCGTGCTCCCACCCGACGCGGGACCCGTTCCGCTGGCACAGTCCGGCGCGGCAGTGGTGATAGTCGTGGCCGGGGACATTTACCTGGATTCGCCCAAGGGCGACCTGCAGCTCTCCCGCGGCGGCAGCGCCTTCCTGGCCGCCGCCGAGGCTCCGGTCAACGTCCACCCGGTGGCCGGGAGCACTGAGCCTGCGCTTGCTTTCGCCGTGACCACGGGCCTTTCGCCGTCCGCCGCCGGCAGCTAGCGGCTCCGCCAGCAACAGTAAAGGGCGACGGCGGCACCCCACTCGGGTGACGCCGTCGCCCTTTATCCTGGCTGGCTGCGCGTTGCGACGGCTGCGTTAGCTGCCCGGGCGCAGCTTCCGGAGCACGGGGCGGGCCTTGCCGGCAGCAGCCTTCAGCAGCCGCCGGCCGGTCTGCAGCCCGCGGCGCGCCAGCGGCATGGCCTGGGCATAGGCGGGGTAGAACGGCGAGAGCGGCTTCTCCCAGGTGCCCAGGAGCATGTTCTCGTGCTTGGCGAACTGCTTCTTGAAGTCCGAGATGCCGTCGTTGAGCAGGCCGTTAAAGTCGTAGCGGGAGCAGCCGTCCTCCCGCATTGCCTGCAGCGCCGCCCACTTCACGCCGTAGTTGACCCGCTGCTTCTGCCCCTCGGCGGAAACGCCGCCGTAGAGCTCGAAGGCGGTGGAGGCGCTCCTGGCGAGCCAGACGAACGCCAGCAGCTGCTCGCCGTCGAACGCCCCGATGATTGGCGAGCCGTCCCCCATGTTCCTGAAGATGTCCCGGTAGTACTGGTCCTCGTGGATCCCGAATCCGGCACGCTCCGCCGTCTCGTGGTAGATCGCCAGCACCTGCTCAAGCTCCGCGTCGTTCTTCACCTTGCGGAACTCCACGTCGCTGCGCATGGCCTTGCGGATGTTGGCGCGGGTGGACTTGGACATGTCCGCCATGAGTTCGTCATCAGTCCGGGTGAGGTCAAGGATCAGGGTCCGCGGGATCAGCACCGTATTGCTGGAGGGCCGGAAGCCTGCGGCCGCCACAGCACCGGCGAAGACGGAATCCTGGTCCCAGTCAGGTTCGATGCTCAGGGCCACTCCGCGGTGGCGGGCGGCGGCATGCCCGGCCAGGCTGTTGAGGACCGCTTGGGCATTCTCCGGCGCACACATGGGGCCACGGGGAATGTACACCAGCGCACGGAACGGAAGGGGCAGGCGCCGGACCAGCAGCTGTGCGCAGCCAATGGTGTTTCCGCCCTCATTGATGAGCACCCGGTCCACGGACCAGCCGTGCATTGCCTTGGTCTCGCCCCACCCCCAGAGCTGTTGCGGATGTCCCTGGAACCGGTCAACGTGGTCATCCCAGAGGGCGCGGTCAGTACAGGGCACAACAGCAGGAATCATGGCTTCAACCCTATACCAACGCCTTAACGGGAGAGCCCGGAGTGCGCTGTGCACTCCGGGCTCTCGGGCGGGGCCGGGCTGGACGTCAGCTCTTGCGGGCGTACCCTTCCCACTTGTCGGCGCGGTGCTCGCCGTCCACGAAACGGATGGTGCCGGACTTGGAACGCATCACGATGGACTGCGTGAGGACCCTGTCCTTGGAGTACCGCACGCCCTTGAGCAGGTCGCCGTCGGTGATGCCGGTGGCCGCGAAGTAGCAGTTGTCGCTGGAGACGAGGTCGTTGGTGGACAGGACCCGATCAAGGTCGTGGCCGGCGTCGATGGCCTTCTGCTTCTCTTCGTCGCTGGTGGGCCAGAGCCGGCCCTGGATCACGCCGCCGAGGGACTTGATGGCGCAGGCCGCAACGATGCCTTCGGGGGTGCCGCCAATGCCCATCAGCGCGTCAACGCCGGTGCCGGACCGGGCAGCGGCGATGGCGCCTGCAACGTCGCCGTCCATGATGAACTTCGTGCGCGCGCCTGCCTCGCGGATTTCCTCCACCAGCGGCTTGTGGCGGTCGCGGTCAAGGATCATGACGTTGAGCTGGTTGACCTTGACGCCCTTGGCCTTGGCGATCAGGTGCAGGTTCTGCTTGACCGGGAGGCGGAGGTCCACCATGTCCGCGGCTTCCGGCCCGGTGACCAGCTTCTCCATGTAGAACACGGCGGAGGGGTCGAACATGGAACCTCGCTCGGCGACGGCAAGGACGGCCAGGGCGTTGTTGATGCCCAGCGCGGTCAGCCTGGTGCCGTCGATGGGGTCAACGGCGACGTCGCATTCGGGGCCGGTACCGTCGCCAACGCGTTCGCCGTTGAACAGCATGGGGGCTTCGTCTTTTTCGCCTTCGCCGATGACCACAACGCCATTGAAGTGGACGGTCTGCAGGAAGGAGCGCATGGCGTCGACGGCGGCGCCGTCGGCCTTGTTCTTGTCTCCGAAGCCAACCCAGTGGCCGCCGGCAATGGCAGCGGCTTCGGTCACGCGGACAAGCTCGAGGGCAAGGTTGCGGTCCGGCTCATCGTTGCCCACTGCAAGGGACGGGGAGAGCGTGGAGTACTTCTGGGTCATGGACGCTGGTGACACGTGAACCTCTTCTTCGAGTGGCGATCATTGAACCCACCCAGCCGGTGCAGCAGGGCGGTGATTCCTCTGATACCGATCATAGTCGCGGCACCGCCTGCCCGGCGGCGGATGACGCAACGGCGCAATGTGCCAGCAGGCCGATCCAGCGGGCCGACGGCGGCCAAATGGAAGTTGGCTGCCGGCATGGGCGACTATAGAGGGGTGAATGACATGCAGGAAAAGACCACTCCCACTCCCGAGCCGCACGGATCCGGAGGCAGCAGCGGATCCGGCGCCACGGCAGGGCAGGGGCAGGTTAAGCCCGTCATTCCGGCCGCAGCCGCCAAACGCGCCAACGCCTCGGTGCTTGGCATGGTCATCGCCTTGGTGGTGAGCATTGCCGCGTTCCTCCCCATCATCCTCATGAATCCGCTCCCCAAGAGCGACGGCTACCGCCCGAACATCGACGTGGCGGCCAGCGCGCGGAACGCCACTGATGTGGCGGGATTCACACCGGTGGCGCCGGATACCGGCAACGCTTTCCGGCCGAACTACGCCCGGTGGGAAGCCGGAACCGGAAGTGGTGTCCCCACGTGGGAAGTCGGCTACCTGACGCCCAAGGAGTCCTTCATCGGCCTGGTCCAGACCCGGAGCGCCAATCCCACCTGGCTCCTGCAGCAAACCAGGAACGCACCCGTCACCGGCTCCCGGAACGCCGGCGGGCAGGACTGGCAGCTTCGGGACACCGGAAAGGGCGAAAAGTCCCTGGTGCTGGATTACCGCGGCACTACCGTTGTCCTGTCCGGGGAGGCCCCACTGGACGAGTTCGCCGCCCTGGCGGACGCCGTCGTCGTGGCCCTGGAAAGCAACCCGGCTGTCACAGTTTCACCCTCCGCCGCCGCCGCCCCGTAAGGTAGGCGCGTGGCTACCTATCTGACTCCCGCACTCGCCTGGCGCCGTCTGCGCGAAGGAAACGAACGCTTCGTCAACGGCGAGACCTCCCATCCCAACCAGGACGCCTCACGGCGGTCCTCCCTCGTGGAGAACCAGCACCCCTTCGCCGTGATCTTTGGCTGCTCCGATTCGCGGCTGGCCGCCGAGATCATCTTCGACGTGGGGCTTGGCGACGTCTTCGTCGTCAGGACGGCCGGCCAGGTCATTGACGACGCCGTCCTGGGGTCGCTGGAGTACAGCGTGGCAGTGCTGGGGGTGCCCTTGATCGTGATCCTGGGGCACGACAGCTGCGGCGCCGTCAGCGCCACGAAGTCCGCGGTGGAAACCGGTGAGATGCCGGCAGGCTTCATCCGGGACCTGGTGGAGCGGATCACCCCGTCGGTCCTCACTTCCCTGCGCAACGACGAAACCGAGGTCAACGACATGGTGGTGGAGCACGTCAAGCAGACCTCGCAGCGCCTCGTGGACAGCTCCCGTGTGATTTCCGACGCAATCGGCTCCGGCCGGACCGCGGTGATCGGCCTTTCGTACAGCCTTGCCGAAGGCCGCGCAAACCTTGTTTCCGGAATCGGTGAGCACTAGGAACTCCGCAAAACTCCCGTGGCCCGGGGGCTCGTAGCAAGCAGTTCACGGTTTTCGATGCGGCGCCCGTGCGTCCTAAGCTAGCCCCATGACTTCCACTGAAGAGTTCCGCATTGAACATGACACGATGGGCGAAGTCCGCGTCCCCGTGAACGCACTGTACCGCGCGCAGACGCAGCGGGCAGTGGAGAACTTCCCCATTTCCGGCAAGACCCTGGAACGTGCGCACATTGAAGCACTGGCCCGGGTCAAGAAGGCTGCCGCCCAGGCCAACGCTGAACTGGGTGTGCTCGACGGCGAGCTGGCCAAGGCGATCGCAGGCGCAGCCGATGAGGTTGCCGCCGGCAAGTACGACGGCGACTTCCCCATCGACGTCTTCCAGACGGGCTCCGGCACGTCCTCCAACATGAACACCAACGAGGTCATCGCCGAGCTTGCCTCGCGTGCCCTCAAGGCCGCCGGCAGCGACAAGGTTGTCCACCCGAACGACCACGTCAACGCCTCGCAGTCCTCCAACGACGTGTTCCCCACGTCCGTCCACGTAGCTGCCACCTCAGCGCTGATCAACGACCTCATCCCGGCCCTCGGCTACCTGGCCGAGTCCTTGGAGCGCAAGGCTGTTGAGTTCAAGGACGTGGTCAAGTCCGGCCGCACCCACCTTATGGATGCCACCCCGGTGACCCTCGGCCAGGAGTTCGGCGGCTACGCCGCGCAGGTCCGCTACGGCATCGAGCGCATCAACGCCTCGCTCCCCCGCGTCGCCGAGGTTCCGCTCGGCGGCACGGCCGTGGGCACCGGCATCAACACCCCGGCCGGCTTCCCGGAGCGCGTCATCGAACTGCTGGCAACGGACACCGGGCTTCCGCTCACCGAGGCCCGCGACCACTTCGAGGCGCAGGCCAACCGCGACGGCCTGATCGAGGCGTCCAGCCAGCTGCGCAACATCGCCATCTCCTTCATGAAGATCAACAACGATCTCCGCTGGATGGGCTCCGGCCCCAACACGGGCCTGGGCGAGATCGCCATCCCGGACCTGCAGCCCGGATCCTCGATCATGCCCGGCAAGGTCAACCCCGTGATCTGCGAGGCGTCCATCATGGTCTGCGCGCAGGTCATCGGCAACGACACCGCCATCGCCTGGTCCGGCACCAACGGCGCCTTCGAGCTGAACGTCGGCATCCCCGTCATGGCCGCCAACCTGCTGGAATCCATCCGCCTGCTGGCCAACACCAGCCGGGTCATGGCGGACAAGATGATCGACGGCATCACCGCCAACGTGGAGCGCGCACGCTTCCTGGCCGAGGCTTCCCCGTCCATCGTCACCCCCCTGAACAAGTACATCGGTTACGAGAACGCGGCCAAGATCGCCAAGACGGCCGTAGCCGAGGGCCTCACTGTGCGCCAGGCCACCGAGAAGCTGGGCTTCGTCGGTGACGGCGAGGGCCAGGTCTCCGAAGCGGATCTGGACAAGGCACTGGACGTCACCACCATGACGGCCCCTGCCCACAAGGCCAAGTAAACAGCCCAGGCCCCACGCTAAAGCACGACGGCGGCCGGTACCTTTTGCAGGAAAGGTACCGGCCGTCGTCGTCCCCAGCACGGCGGGACTCAGGGTTCGAAGTGGGCTGCTTCCGCCGGAGCCAGGGCACGGCGGATGCTGGTGAGGTGACCGGCCATGAGCTCAGGCAGTTCATCAATGCCGAACCAGCCGACGGCAACGGATTCGTCGTCGTTCACCCTGGCGGTTCCGGACACGTAGCGGCAGAGGAACACCACGTCCAGGAACTCGCACACGTCGCCGTTCGGGTAGGTGAAGGGGCCAACCGCCCCTACGGAAACAACTCGCTCGGGTTCGGCCACCACCGCCGTTTCCTCGAAGATCTCCCGCACCAGGCCGCGTGCCGGCTGCTCCCCGGGCTCCAGCATCCCGCTGACCAGTGCCCATTGACGGTTGTCCGCCCGCTGCGCGAGCAGGACGCGGCCCAAAGCGTCCACCACCACGCCGCGGACCCCCGGGACCCAGAGGGGATCGTTCCCGATTTTCTTACGGAGTTTCAGGACATAGTCAGGCGCTGGCATGCCGCCAGCCTACCGAACTGCCGGGCAGGATCAGGCCGGAAGCAGCATGGCCGCAGCAGTTCCGGCGAGCATAAACGGCCCGAACGGGATGGAGGACTTCAACGTCCCCCTGCGTGCAGCCAGGAGCATGATGGACCACAAGCCGCCCAGCAGGAAAGCCAGGAAGGTACCGGCAAACAGGTGGCCCCAGCCGAGGTAGCCGAGGTACATGCCCAGGACTCCTGCAAGTTTTACGTCGCCGAATCCCATTCCGGGTGGATAGGCCGCCCGGAGGATGAAGTAGAAGAGCCACAGGATGGCGGCTCCCGCCACCACCCGGAGCACCGGAAGCGCCAGGAGGCCCGCGGGGAATCCGGGAGGGCCTGGGTCCGCGCCGGTACCGGTTCCGGGAAAGGCCGACGCCGCGAGGAGGAGCACACCGGCAACGGCGTAGGACGGGAAGACGATCCGGTTTGGCAGGAGGTGGTGGCGGACGTCAATGACCGTGAGCCGCACGGCCATCACCGCGAAGTAGGCGCAGGCAGCCAGCACCAGCCAGAAGGCCAGCGGGGTATGCTGCCACAGTTCGCCCAGTCGTTGGATCACCCTCGGATGCTACTGGATTTCCGCTCCCCGGCAGTACTGGCCGCGCGTAAACTGTGGATATGGCGACGTGGGAATCCCGGCACCGGCCGGATCCGGGCAGTAGTGCTGCCCCCACAGAACTCGCAGGGATGTTCCGGGACCTGTGCCGCTCCTCCCCCTGGAAGTGGCAGTCGTTGCGCTTTGAATACTGGGACGAGCCCTTCGCGGAGGCTCCCAGTCCCGCAGCTCCGCTTGTCCGCGCGTGGCTGCGCCGCCCCGGGGCACTCCGCCTCGAAAGCCCGGACGGACTGGTCCTCCACAGCACCACCGGAATCAATGATTCCAGGGACGGCTTTTACACCAGCTCCACCCGGAAATCGTGGCTCCTCCCGCCCCACCTGGTGACGCCCGTCTATGACGACCTGGGCCTGGTGCGCCGCCGTCCGGAGGCAGCCTACGGCGAGCCGGGATTCGGCAACGGCCGCTTCTCCGCAGCCCTGGACCCGGTGGAACTCGCAGGCAACGCCCCCGTGCCCCTTGAGTTCCCGGGCAGCAACGCCGTAGAGATCCACGAGGTTGGCCGCCGGGAGCATGAGGGCCGGCCCGCTCTTGAAGCTGTTGTGTCCCCCACCGCCGCCTACCACCCCGTGGATCCCGCCGCTCCGCTGTGCCTGCCGGGCCGTACCCGGATTCGCGTGGACCTTGGGACAGGGGTCTGCGTCTCCAGCCGCTCCCTGGAGTCCGACACGGACCAGTACGGGCACTGGCTGCGGATCATCGCCGTCGACGAATACATGCTGGACGACCTGTTCCTTGCCCAGTCCATGAACCTCACCGACGTCCGCCGCCACATCAGCTGGGATGTCTCAGCCTGACCGTGACATGCCAGGCTGCGGTCCTTCGGCTAGGCTTCGCTGATGATTCCACTGAACGACGTCTGGCCGCTTTTCGGCCTGCGGCTGACCACACCACGCCTTGAACTCCGCCCCATCCGGGACGAGGACATCCCGGCGGCCGTCGAAGCCGCCCGCAGCCGCATCCACGAGCCCGGCCTGAACCCGTTCAGCACCCCTTGGACCGAACTTCCTGCCGATGAACTCGGCCCGAACATGGCCCGCTGGTACTGGCGCTGCCGCGGTGAATTCACACCCGAATCCTGGACCCTGCTGCTCGGCATTTGGCACGAGGGCGGGTTCATCGGCTGCCAGGACATCGGTGCCAAGGACTTCGCCGCGCTCAAGACCGTCTCCACCGGGTCGTGGCTGAAGCAGTCCGTACAGGGCCGCGGCCTCGGCAAGGAGATGCGTGCCGCCGTCGTCCTTTACGCCTTCGACTGGCTGGGCGCCGAAGTAGCCGAGTCCGAAGCGGCCCTTTGGAACGAATCTTCCATCGGCGTCTCCCGCTCCCTCGGCTACGACCTGAACGGCGTGACCCGCAAAGCGTGGGGCCCCAAGGTTGAGACCGTCCAGCACGTCCGTCTCACCCCGGAGACGTTCAAACGCCCCGACTGGGAGCTGCGGGTAGAAGGCCACGAAGCAGCAGTGAAGTTCCTCAAGGCCACCTGAGTCCGTTTCCTCGGCTGGGTTCGTTCGGGGGCCGTGGCCCGGCAAACCGGCCACGGCCCCCTTGCTTAGGCGGCTTATCCTTCGAGCAGTTCTGTCACCAGTGCTGCGATCGGCGAGCGTTCGGAGCGGGTCAGGGTGATGTGGCCGAAGAGCGGGTGTCCTTTCAGGGTTTCGACGACGGCGGCGATGCCGTCGTGGCGTCCGACGCGGAGGTTGTCGCGCTGGGCGACGTCGTGGGTCAGGACGATCTTCGAGTTCTGGCCCATGCGGCTCATGACGGTGAGCAGGACGTTCTTTTCCAGGGACTGGGCTTCGTCGACGATCACGAAGGCGTCGTGGAGGGAGCGTCCGCGGATATGGGTGAGGGGCATGACCTCGAGCATGCCGCGGTCCATGACCTCCTCCACTACTTCCTGGCTGACCAGTGCGCCGAGGGTGTCGAAAACCGCCTGTGCCCAAGGGTTCATTTTTTCGGACTCGGAGCCGGGCAGGTAGCCCAGTTCCTGGCCGCCCACGGCGTAGAGGGGACGGAACACGATGACCTTGCGGTGCTCGCGGCGTTCCAGCACCGCTTCCAGGCCCGCGCACAGGGCAAGTGCGGACTTGCCGGTGCCTGCCCTGCCGCCGATGGAGACAATGCCGACGGCGGGATCCATCAGCATGTCGATGGCCAGCCGCTGCTCCGCGGACCGTCCGTGGAGCCCGAACACGTCGCGGTCACCCCTGACGAGCCGGACCTGCTTGTCTGCGCCCACCCGGCCCAGCGCGGAACCGCGGTTGGACAGCAGCACCAACCCGGTGTTGACCGGCATCTCTGCGGCGGCGGGAATGAAGACGGGCTCATGGCCGTACAGCGTGGAGATCTCCTGTTCACCGACCTCAACTTCGGCGACGCCGGTCCAGCCTGAATCCTTCACCAGCTCGTTGCGGTATTCGTCGGCCGTGAGGCCCATGGCGGAGGCCTTGACGCGCATCGGAAGATCCTTGGACACCACGGTGACGTTGCGGCCCTCATTGGCGAGGTTCTTCGCCACTGCGAGGATCCGGCTGTCATTGTCACCGCTGCGGAATCCCAGCGGAAGGACGTCCGAGGAGATGTGGTTGAGCTCCACCATCAGGGAGCCGCCGTCCTCACCGATGGGGATGGGCTGGTTGAGTCCGCCGTGCTTGACCCGGAGGTCGTCCAGGAGCCGGAGCGCCTTCCGGGCGAAGTAGCCCAGTTCCGGATCGTGCCGTTTAGCTTCGAGTTCCGTGATGACCACCACCGGCACAATCACCTCGTGTTCCGCAAAGCGGAGCAGCGCACGGGGGTCGGAGAGCAGGACGGAGGTGTCAATGACGAAGGTGTTAATGGTGGCTTCCCTTCCGGAGACAGCAAAACCGGCCGCAGCATTTTCTGCCGCACCGGTTTGTGTGGTGGCTCGCATGGCGCGAGAGGTAGCTTTCTCTCCCTGGTCGAAAAGGACCTCGGGCAGTTGTTCAGAAGTAGCCACATCGACTCCAGCCCCGGGCGCCAGCCCGGATTTGTTATTGGTGAGGCGGCTCGGCCACGAGGCCGGGTCCGGCCTCCCATACAACCGGTGCGATGCTTCGCTCCATGTACTGGCCTCCCCGATCAGCCGGCGGTTTTGCCTGCTGATGGATATAACGTAAATCCACGCCAAGTAATTTCCGCAACCATTACGCGGCGATTCCTGTTGCGGGACTGTGAACTCGTAATTAACCGGACATGTCAGGAGCCGAAGCGGCGCTGCCGGCCAGCGTAATCGCGGAGGGCGCGCAGGAAGTCCACCTTGCGGAATGCGGGCCACAGGGCCTCACAGAAGTAGAACTCGCTGTAGGCGCTCTGCCACATCAGGAAGCCCGAGAGCCGCTGCTCACCCGACGTGCGGATCACGAGGTCCGGGTCCGGCTGGCCGCGGGTGTAAAGGAACCGGGAAATGTCGTCCACGCAGAGGTCGTCCGCCAGTTGCGAGATGTCCGCTCCCCGGGCTACGGCGTCGTGGAGGAGCTCGCGTACGGCGTCGACGATCTCCCGGCGGCCGCCGTAACCCACGGCCACGTTGACGTGGATCTTCTCCTTGACGGGCGTCCGCGCGGTCAGTTTGTTGAGCCGTTCCGCCAGATAGTCCGGAAGGAGCTCCGGCGCGCCCATTGCGTGGACGGAGATGTTGGCGTCCTCGTCCAGGCGGTCAAGGGTGTTGGCGATAATGCCCATAAGCAGGTCCAGTTCCTCACTGGACCTGTTCATGTTGTCCGTGGACAGCATGTACAGGGTGACCACCTTGACCCCAAGCTCCTGGCACCAGCCAAGGAACTCGTGGATCTTGTCTGCGCCCGCCTGGTGGCCCTGGCTGGTTGGCGCATTGAACTGCTTCGCCCAGCGGCGGTTGCCGTCCACCATCACGCCGATGTGGCGGGGTATCCGGTCGCGGGGAAGGTCCTTGAGCAGCCTGCGCTCGTAGAAGCCGTAGAGGAACCCGGGCAGCTCCACGCGCTCACTCACCTGACTTCCTTGCTCTACCTACTTGCCACATCCTAGGCTACCGTCCGAAGCGGCCAGGACCTGCCGGCGTTCGCTGCAACACCCTCCAGCGCCCTACCTACTCACCGGTAACTTACTGCGCCGTAGGTTATTCTGGGAGCATGAACAGCGACACCCCGGACGCCCCGCGGACGCCGCACCGCAAAGAGAGCAGCAGCGCGGAGGCCGGCCACGAAACGAGCGCGGTGGACGAGGCCGCCGTCCGGCTGGCCGAGCTCCTGATGATCAAGCCGAAATGGCGGGGCTGGATACACACAGTCACCGCGCCGCTCGCCCTGATGGCTGGAATCGTATTGGTGGTGCTTGCCCCCACGACGGACCGCAAAATCACGTCCGCCGTTTACGCGGCCACGGGCGTCCTCCTGTTCGGAGTGAGCGCGGTGTACCATCGCGGCAACTGGTCGCCCCGGGTGAAGATCGTCCTCAAGCGCCTGGACCACACGAACATCATGCTGGTGATCGCCGGCAGCTACACGCCGCTGGCCTGGACCCTGCTGGAGCCGCCCCAGGCGGTCCTCCTGCTGTGGGTCATCTGGTCCGGGGCCATCCTCGGGGTACTGTTCCGGCTGCTGTGGACGGATGCCCCGCGCTGGCTCTACGTACCCATCTACATCGCCCTGGGCTGCGGCGCACTCTTCTACCTGCCGCAGTTCTTCCAGGCGAGCATTCCGGCCGCTGTCCTCATCTGCGTGGGCGGCATCCTGTACATCACTGGCGCTGTGTTCTACGCGCTGAAAAAGCCGAACATCAGCTACCACCACTTTGGCTTCCACGAGCTGTTCCACGCCTTGACCGTGGTGGCTTTCGCGGCGCACTTCACGGCCATAGCCATGGCTGTCCTCAGCTAGCCGGCCGCCCCTGGCGGAACCGGGGGCGGCTACCCGCGCCGCGGCAGGTGCCGCTGTGTCAGTGGCGCTGGTCCCCCTGCACGGGCCCGGTCCCGCCGTCGGACGTTCCATGTACGGTGCCAGGCCCCTGCCCGCCGGACGCACGCTCGGCGGCGTCCGCCGCCTCCACGTCGGCAGCGGCCGCGGCCGCCAGCCGGTCCTCCTCCGCCTGCGCGCGGTACCGCACCCTCCGGATGCGGCGCACCATGTCCACGATCAGCAAGGTGGTGGCGATGACGAAGAAGGCCGTCATGATGAACCCCCACAGCCCCGGGGTTACCTGGTCCTCGGAGATCCCCTCACGCAGCGTGGGCGAAGGCAAGGGCGTAGGGGTGGTGGCCAAAGTGAGGAGCAGATAATGCACGGTTGTATACCTTCTGTGGTGCGGGTGGCAGCGGCCGCGGCCGGGACGGCGAGGCGCCGGGCCCTATTCTTCTAGGCGGCAAGCTTCTACAGGATGTGTCTTCGACGGATGTTTTCTTTTGTAAGACGCATCTTCTACGGGGCATAGAAATTGCCGGTTGCTTCTATCTTAGCCCCGCGAACAGGTCCCGCTCGGGGAGCTCCGAGGGAACCCTGGAGTGGATCAGGGAGTAGTCCTCCCACGGCCAGGCCCGGCGCTGCATCTCGGGCGAGACGGCAAAAAAGAACCCCAGCGGGTCCACCTGGGTCCGGTGGGCCCGGAGGGCGTCGTCGCGTACTTCGAAGAAATCCCCGCAGTCCACCTGGGTGGTGGTGGGATGGGTGGCGGGAGGCGGAGTGTGGCCCTCGGCGTCCGATTCCAGCCAGGCTGCCAGTCTTTCAGCGTACGGAGACTGGAGGCCGGCCTCCTCCAGGGCAAAATGCAGCGCCCGGAACCGCTCCGGACTGAATGCCCTGTCGTAGTAGAGCTTGCTGGGTTCCCAGGGCTCACCTGCGTCCGGGTAGCGGGAGCCGTCACCGGCGGATTCGTAAGCTTCCACTGCCACCCGGTGGGCCATGATGTGGTCCGGATGGGGGTACCCGCCGTTTTCGTCGTAGCTGAGGATGACGTGCGGCTTGAAGGACCGGACCAGCCGCACCAGGGGTGCCGCAGCGTGGTGCAGGGGCAGAGTGGCGAACGACCCGGCGGGAAGGGGCGGAAGCGGGTCACCTTCGGGCAGGCCCGAGTCCACGAAGCCCAGCCACCGCTGCCTGATGCCCAGGATGGCCGCTGCCCGTTCCATTTCCAGGCGCCTGGCGCCTGCCATGTCCCGCTTGGGGTGCGGTTCACCCTCGACTGCAGGGTTCTGGATGTCCCCCCGGGAGCCGTCGGTGCACGTGGCTACCAGGACGTCGACGCCCGACGCGGCGTATTTGGCCATCGTCGCAGCGCCCTTGCTGGACTCATCGTCCGGGTGGGCGTGGACTGCGAGCAGCCGTAGCGGCGCCGGTGAGGTGCTGGACGCTGTCATCGAAGGACGGCTCCTTGTTCTTTTCTGCTGCCTGTGGGCGCTGGACGGATTACTTGGGCGGGCGGACGCTGACCCGGGGCTGGGGCCAGCAGGCCTCCGCCCGGAAAGGGCACTAAACTGGTCTGGTGACTTCCCCGGACCAGCCGGCCCAATCCGCGCCCGCAGACACTAGCCTAGCCAATCGCTATGGTGCTAAAAAGCGCACGCTCAAGCCCGGCGCCAGGCGCGCCATCGGCGGGGCGGCGCTGGCCGCAGGAATCGGGTTCCTGGCCTGGGTTTCCACCTCCCAGTCCCTGTCCGACGTCTCGTTCAAGGACATCGGCTACAGCACCACCGACGCCACGCTTGCGGAGGTCGACTTCCAGGTGACGCGGGAGCCCGGAACCGCCGTCAAGTGTGCGGTCAAAGCACTTGATGCCAAGTTCGCGGTGGTGGGGTGGAAGGTCGTGGACATTCCGCCCGCACAGGCCAACGGAACAGCCGACGGCGGCCGCACAGTCGCGCAGCGGGTGGCCGTACGCACGGAATCGCTTTCCGTCTCCGGCGTTGTGGACAGCTGCTGGGCTGCCGGCGCGTAAGCCAGGGCCCGGAAAAGACGGCCGGAGCATGTGACGTGCACCGCTTCCTTGTTGGGTTAACTCCAAGGGATTGACTACAATGGAGGCATACCTTTACCCCGCTGAGCTGGTTACTGTTCCACAAGTGGCCACCGTGGCGGGGTCTTTTGCATGTAGGACCACTAGAGGAGAAGTCCGTGTCTACCACCAACAGCGCAGCTGCAGCCTGGCTCACCCAGGAAGCTTTTGACCGCCTGAAGGCAGAGCTGGACCACCTTTCCGGCGCTGGCCGGGCAGAGATCGTCCAGAAGATTGAAGCAGCCCGGCAAGAGGGTGACCTCAAGGAGAACGGCGGCTACCATGCAGCCAAGGAGGAGCAGGGCAAGATCGAGGCCCGCATCCGCCAGCTGACAGCGCTGCTCCGCGACGCCCACGTCGGCGCGGCCCCCGCGGACGACGGAATTGTGGAGCCCGGCATGATCGTCGTCGCCAGGATCGCCGGAGACGAAGAAACTTTCCTGCTCGGTTCCCGCGAAATCGCCGGCGATTCCGATCTTGACGTGTTTAGCGAAAAGTCGCCCCTGGGGGCCGCCATTCTTGGACACAAGGAAGGCGAAACCCTGAGCTACGTGGCACCCAACGGCAAGGACATCAAGGTGGAGATCCTCTCCGCCAAGCCTTACGCTGCATAGCCGTCCTGTTTCGAGGAAACGCCGGCCGCCCCGCAAGGGACGGCCGGCGTTCCGCTTTTAAGCGGCAGGAACCTAGGGCGGGCCCATGACCCGGGTGCGGCGGCGAAGCAGCAGGGCGGCCACCACTCCCCCGGCCGCCCCGCCGAGGTGCGCCTGCCACGAGATCGATCCCGCCACGATGGGCAGGATCCCCAGCAGGATGCTCCCGTATCCCATGAAGAGGACCACGGCCAGGAGGATCTGCCGCCAGCTGCGGTTAATGAATCCCCGGACCAGGAGGAAGGCAAACAGGCCGAAGACCAGGCCTGACGCGCCCACGGTGATGCCGCCGTCGCCAATCAGCCAAACGGTGAGGCCTGAGCCCAGCCAGCTGAAGGCCAGGGCAGTCAGGAATACCCGGAGGCCCGAGAGGAACACCAGGAAACCGAAGATGATCAGCGGCAGGCTGTTGGAGAGGAGATGGTTCAGGTTCGCGTGCAGGAGCGGGAAGGTGAAGATGTCCAGCAGCCCGTCGGCGCTCCTGGGCCGGAGTCCGAACGTCGCGTTGAGCGAGCGCAGCATCACCATGTTGAAGAGTTCGATGACAAAGAGGAGCACCACGAAGCTGCCCAGTACCAGCAGCCCGCCCTTGGCCCGGGCAGCAACCGTCCGCCGCTGCCCGAAGCTTCCGTTTCCCGTCAGTCCGGCCACGGAGCGTCCTAGTGCACCACAATGGGCTGGAAGCCCTCGGCACGGAGGGCGCTGAGCACCTGTTCCCCATGCTCGTGGCCCTTGGTTTCCAGGTTCACCGTGATGGACACGTCCCCCATGCTGATGGAGCCGCCCACCCGGGTGTGGTCCAGGCCGGTGACGTTGGCATCGTTCTCCGCGATGATCCTGGCGATGGTGGCCAGGGAACCGGGGCGGTCATCGAGCATCATGCGGACGGTCATGTAGCGCCCGGCCGCGGAAAGTCCCCGCTGGATGACCTTGAGCATAAGCATGGGGTCGATGTTGCCGCCGGAAAGGACCACCACCGTGGTTCCCGGGTTCTCGATCTTGCCATCCATCAGCGCTGCCACGCCAACCGCTCCGGCCGGCTCCACCACCATCTTGGCCCGCTCCAGCAGGAAGATCAGCGCACGCGCCAGGGAGTCTTCGCTGACCGTCACCACATCATCCACAAGTTCGCGGATGATGCTGAAGGGCAGCTGCCCGGGCCGGCCGACGGCGATGCCGTCAGCCATGGTGGAGACCTTCTTCAAGGGCACCAGGGCATCGGCGGCGAGGGACGGAGGATAGGCGGCGGCATTTTCGGCCTGCACCCCGATGATGCGGATGTTCCGCCCCAGTTCCTTGGCCCTGGCCTTGATGGCGACGGCGACCCCGGCCAGGAGCCCGCCGCCGCCGACGCCCATGAGGATGGTGTCCACGGTGGGAACCTGCTCGAGGATTTCCAGGCCGAGTGTGCCCTGGCCCGCGACGACGTCCACGTTGTCGAAGGGGTGGACAAAAACGGTTCCCGTCTCGTTGCTGTAGCGCTGGGCCTCCGCGAGCGCCTCATCCACGTTGTGGCCGTGCAGGATTACTTCGGCGCCATGGCTGCGGGTGGCGGCCAGCTTGGGCAGCGCTACGCCGAGCGGCATGTAGATGCGGGCCTTGATGCCCAGGCTCTTGGCCGCAACGGCTACCCCCTGGGCGTGGTTGCCTGCCGAAGCGGCCACCACTCCGCGCTTCTTTTCCTCGGGGGAAAGCCTTGCCATGCGCACGTACGCGCCGCGGACCTTGAACGATCCGGCCCGCTGGAGGTTTTCGCACTTGAAGTAGACATTCCCGCCAACCATGGCCCCAAGGGCGCGGGATGATTCCACCGGTGTCCGCGCAATAATCCCGTCGAGCAGCTTCTGCGCCTCCAGGACATCGTCCAGCGTGACGGGAAGGGTTTCAAGGATGTTCACGGACTATTCTCCTCTGGATTCGGCCCCGGCGCCCCCATCCGCAGCGGGAGGGGCATCAGGTTGTTCTGCTGTTGTGCCGGCGGCGGCGCCCTTGCCGCGTTTGAGTGCTGCGGGCGGCTGGACATCCCGGATGGTGTTGTCCACTCCGGCGCCCGCCGTCAAAGGCTCTCCGGTCAATGCCGGCACTTGTTCATGTTCCCACGTTCTGGCGGCGATGTAGCGAATGGCAGTGTTTGCGACGGCGAGGATGGGCACCGAGAAGAGGGCGCCCGGGATGCCGGCAAGGTAGGACCCCGCGGCCACCGAAAGGATTACCGCCACCGGGTGCAGGGCCACGGCCTTGCCCATGACGAGCGGCTGGAGGATGTGGCTTTCCAGCTGCTGGACGAGCAGCACGATGCCGAGCATGATCAGGGCGTTGATGGGGCCGTTCGCCACCAGGGCAAGGAGGACTGCGATTGCGCCGGTCACCAGGGCGCCCACGATCGGGATGAAGGAACCGATGAAGACGAGCACGCTCAAGGGAAGCGCCAGGGGGACGCCGATGATCGCGGCGCCCACGCCGATGCCCACAGCGTCAACGAACGCAACAAACATCTGGATCCGTGCGTAGCTGACCATTGATGCCCAGCCCTTGCGCCCGGCCCCGAACGTTGCCGCCCTGGCCTTCCTGGGGAGCAAACGGACCAGGAACGCCCAGATCCGGTCCCCCTCCAACAGGAAGAAAATCAGGATGAACAGCGCCAGGATGAGGCCGGCGGCAAAGTGCCCCGCCGTACTCCCGAAGGACAGGGCCCCGCTGACAATGCTGCTGGTGTTGCTTTGCAGGGCGGCGGTGGCCTCCTTCAGGTACTGGTCCATCTGGTCCGCCGTGACATGGAGCGGCCCGTCAGCCAGCCAGTCCTGGATCTGCTTGACGCCGGTGAGCGCCTCGGACCAGAGTTCGCCGAACCCCGCGACCAACTGCCTGCCCACCAACGCCAGGGACCCTGCGATCAGGCCGATGAAGCCCAGCACGGTGATGGCAACAGCCAGCCCGGACGGCAGCCGCTGTTTCTTGAGCCATCCCACCACCGGACTCAGGAGTCCCGCCAGCAGGGCAGCCACCATCACCGGGATGATCAGGAAGCTGATCCTGCTCAGCAGCCAGACCAGCGCACCTCCCACCAGGAGGATCAGGCCCACTCGCCAGGCCCAGGACGCCGCGATCCGCACGCCGTAGGGTATGTCCCGGTCCAGTTCACGGTCCGCAAGGACCCTCAGGGGCTGGTTCGTGGCAGGCAGTTGCCGGCCTGGCGAAGGGCTGGGGGAGGTAGCGGCATCCTCTGCTGGCGTCATAGCCTAATACTTCCCCAGCCGCGGCCTATTCGGAAACCGCTACCCTTCGCTGCCCGGAGTGTAGTCAATCCCCCACTCGATGGTGAAGGATTCACCGGGGTCCAGCCAGCGCAGGCCATCACCGGAGTTGAAGGCGTTGGCCGGCCCGGTCATCGGTTCAACGGCCACCGCCCGGCTGCGTCCCGGGTACTCCGTGCTGACGAAGACGTGGACATACTGGCATGCTTCGTCCTGCCAAAGGCTCACCTGCCGGCCGTCCGTTGCCGCGAGCGTGTGGCGCGCTTTCCCCGCTTCGAAGTGCAGGCCCGTCAACGCCACGTCCACCGCGAGCGCCGCGATGTTCAACCCCGCCCGAAAGTCTGTATCCCCCTGCACCGGTGCGGTGCTGCGCGGGATGAGGCGTTCGTCGGCAACCAGGCGCGTGCCAGCAGCAACGGTCAGCACCAGCTCCTCGACGGGCGTATCGCCGAGCCGCAGATAAGGATGGGCGCCCAGGACGAAGGGCGCGGGCTCCTTGGCATCATTGAGCAGGGTTTGGCGGACCACCAGCCCCAGGTCCTCCCCGAGCTGGTACTGCACGCGGTGCCGCACCAGGAAGGGGTACCCGTGCTGCGGAAAGATGGTGGCCTCCAGGGTGACGGAGTGCTCCGACTCGTCCACAAGGGCATAGGCCGAATTGCGCAGCAGTCCGTGGCTGGCGTTATTCCTGGCCACCTCGGTGATGTCCAGTTGCTGCTTTTTCCCGTTCAGGAACCACTTGCCGTCCTCGACGCGGTTGGCCCAAGGAGCCAGGGTGATGCCTGCGGCGCCCGGTGCGATCTGGTCGTCGCCGTAAGTCTCGGTCAGGAGCGTTCCTCCCCTGGTGAAAGACCGCAGGCCGGCGGCAAGCTCGGTGACCACGGCCAGGGCATCGCCCCGGCGGAGCTCATACTGCCTGCCGGTGGCACAGCCCCGCAGGGCGGGCGCGCTGTTGGATTCATGGGGAGAACTGGAAGTCATGGGCAACACCGTACCCCGGCCGGACCCCTGCCGGCAGCACCCGCTGATGTTAGATTTTGTTGTTAACTATTCTTTTTTGATCGAACGTGTCACACTTTTTTGCATGACAGCTATCACGAGCACCAGGCTCTCCGACGGCAGGGAGCTCATCTATTTCGACGACGCCGCGACTCCCAAGCCGCGCTCCGCCGAATTCACCACGGACCACCGAGGACTCCCCCCGCGGGGAGAACCGGGCGAGATCCGCTACGACGCGCTGGCGGACGAATGGGTTGCCGTCGCGGCGCACCGGCAGACCCGCACCCACCTCCCGCCTGCGGACCAGTGCCCTATCTGCCCCACCACCCCCAGCAACCCTTCTGAAATTCCGGCCTCAGACTACGACGTTGTGGTGTTTGAAAACCGCTTCCCTTCGCTGGGCCCTGCGCTGGGACCGATACCGGACGAGCCATCCTGGGGTACCAAGGGGCCGGCGTACGGGCGCTGTGAGGTAGTGGCGTTCACCCCCTTACACACCGGATCCTTCAGCGAACTGGGCGAGGAGCGGTCCCGCACCGTCATCGAAGCCTGGGCGCAGCGCACGGAGGCCCTGAGCGCGCTGCCCGGAATCAAACAGGTCTTCCCATTCGAAAACCGCGGCGCGGACATCGGCGTAACACTCCACCACCCCCACGGCCAGATCTACGCCTACCCGTACATCACCCCGCGCGCAGGCGTCCTCGGGGCCGCGGCACGAAGGTTCTACGATGCGAAGGGCGGCACCGCCACCCTCACCGGCTCCCTGCTGCGTTCCGAGCGGGAAGACGGCAGCAGGATGGTCCTGGAAGGGGAGAACTTCAGCGCGTATGTCCCCTTCGCCGCCCGGTGGCCGCTCGAAATCCACCTGGTGCCCCACCGCCAGGTCCCGGACCTGGCGGCGCTGAGCGGTGAGGAGAAGGACGAACTCGCTTCCGTCTACCTCGACCTCCTCCGGCGGGTGGACGGCCTCTACCCCACGCCCACCCCGTACATTTCCGCCTGGCACCAGGCTCCCCTGGATCCGGTGCTGCGGCCCGCCGGCTACCTCCACCTCCAGCTGACCTCCCCCCGGCGGGCGGCCGATAAGCTGAAGTACCTGGCAGGATCGGAGGCGGCCATGGGCGCCTTCATCAATGACACCACCCCGGAAAGCGTGGCCGAGCGTCTCCGCGCGGTGACCCTTCCGCCTTCCACGACCCCCGCTGTCCCGGCAGCTGCACCTGAAGGAGCCCACGCTTGAACTCCGCACCAGATCCCCTGACCGCGAGCGCACCTGCCGGGACCGAGGACCTGGCGGCACGGTTTTCGCGGGAGTTCGGCAGCGCTCCAGACGGAATCTGGCAGGCCCCGGGGCGGGTCAACCTTATCGGCGAGCACACAGACTACAACGAAGGCTTCGTCCTGCCCTTCGCCATCGACCGCACTGCCCGGGTGGCCATCAGGGTCCGCCCCGATTCCTCGGTGCGCCTTCTCTCCACCTACGGCGACCAGGGCCTGGTGAGCACCACGCTGGATTCGTTGGAGCCGGGCTCAGCCAAAGGATGGACCAAGTACCCCCTCGGCGTGATGTGGGCCCTGAAGGAACGTGGCGTCACTGTCCCGGGCGTTGACCTGCTGCTGGACTCAAACGTCCCCCTGGGTGCGGGGCTGTCCTCCTCCCACGCGATCGAATGTGCTGTCATCTCGGCGCTGAACGACCTGGCCGGGGCGGGACTGGAGGCCCAGGAAATGGTGCTGGCCACACAGCGTGCCGAAAACGAATTTGTCGGCGCTCCCACGGGGATCATGGACCAGTCCGCCTCGCTCCGCGGGTCGGAGGGCCACGCAGTCTTCCTGGACTGCCGGGACCAGAACGTACGCCTGGTTCCCTTCGAGACGCGGCCGGCGGACCTGGTGATGCTCGTGATCGACACCAAGGTCTCGCACTCGCATGCCGACGGCGGTTACGCCTCCCGGCGCGCATCCTGCGAACTCGGCGCGGAGGTGCTGGGGGTCAAGGCGCTCCGTGACGTGCAGATGGGCGACCTGGAGGAAGCCAGCGGCCTCCTGGATGAAGTCACGTTCCGCCGCGTACGCCACGTGGTCACGGAAAACGACCGCGTGCTCCAGACCGTGGAGCTCCTCGCAAACCAAGGGCCTGCCGCGATCGGTCCCCTGCTGGACGCCAGCCACGCGTCCATGCGGGACGACTTTGAGATCTCCTGCCCCGAACTGGACCTGGCAGTGGATGCATCCCGCGCCGGCGGCGCCATCGGTGCCCGGATGACCGGGGGCGGGTTTGGCGGAGCGGCCATCGCACTCACTCCCGTGGCACTGGAGCAAAGGGTGCGTGACGCCGTCGCCACGGCATTCGCGGATGCCGGCTATAAGGCGCCGGACATCTTCACGGTCTCACCCGCGGCCGGGGCCCGGCGCATCGCCTAGCACCTGCCGGAGTGCGGTTAACAGTTGAGGGCCCCACCGGATGGTGGGGCCCTCAACTGTCAGGAACGTACGACGGCGGCAGCCGCCTGGTGCGTTATTCGTCCCCGCGCAGGATGGCCAGCAGGCGGATGATTTCGACGTAGAGCCATACCAGCGTGACCGTCAGGCCGAATGCGGCCGTCCAGGAGAAGCGCTGGGGAGCGCCGCTGCGGACACCCTCCTCGATGCTGGTGAAGTCCATGACCAGTGAGAATGCCGCGAGGCCGATGGCCAGGATGCCGATGACGACGCCGATGATGCCGCTTCGCAGCCCGAAGGGTTCCGTGGTCAGGCCCGTCATCATCATGACGAGGTTCACCACGGAGAACAGTGCGTAACCAACCAAGGCGATCATGAAGAACTTCATGGCCTTTGGTGTGGCGCGTACCTTGCCGCTCTTGAAAAGGAGGAGCGTCACGGCGAAAACGGACAGCGTGCCGACGACAGCCTGGAGCCCCACTCCCGGGTACATGGTGTCCAGGACGCGGGTGAGCCCGCCCAGGAAGAGGCCTTCAAGGCCTGCATAGGCAAGGATCAGCGCCGGTGACGGCTGCTTCTTGAAGGTGTTGACCAGCGCAAGGACGAACCCGCCGAGCGCACCGACGATCATCAGCATCGAGGCCAGCCCCAAACTGACAGTCAACGTGACAGCCGCACCCAGCACAACAAAGCCCAGGCAGGCAGCCGTCTTGACGATGACGTCGTCGAACGTCATCCTGCCGGTGTCCGCCGGACCCGCAGCAGGCTGGCTGTACATCTGCCGCAACTGCTCGTCGGTCATGGGCTGCTGTCCGTAGCCCTGCTGGCCGTAAGGGGCCTGGCCATACGGCTGCTGGCCGTACGATGCCTGCCCGTACGGCTGCTGGCCGTAGGGCGCGTGTCCGTAAGGAGCCTGCGGGACAGGCGGTGCCTGGGTGGCTCCACGGAAGTTCTTTCCGTTGAAGATCGGGTTGCCGCCAAGTGCCATTACTGGATTCCTCCGTTGGGGATGTGTTGAAACCTTAAGGTTTACGGTACCAATTCTCACGTAATTGCACCTCTGAAAGTTCCCCGCCCCCAGGCCGGCCACGGAGTTGTTATCCGATCGCTACCATCGGCGCCTGAACCGCGGCATACCGCGCACCGTCAGCGCTGTAGCATAAGCCAAGCAGGGTGACGGACCTCACACACGTGGCGGGGTGCCGGCACGGCACCATCCTATCCCTGTATCCGTTCGCAGCGGCTGCAATGGCGCAGCCGAGACCGCCCCCCAAGTGGAGGTTTTTCAATTTGAGAAGTACACCCCAAGGCCGGCCGGCCGGAGGACGCCGCGGGTTGCTGAGATTAATGGGAGCCATTAGCGCATCCATCCTGGCGATCCTTCTCGTGGCAGCACCGGCATCGCAGGCCACTTCCCCGTCTCCGACACCATCCCCGTCGAACCAGACATTCCAAAACAACATCAGCGGATTCCTCCGTGATGACACCCGCGCACCCCTGGCGGATGTGACCATCACGGCCAAGAAGGACGGCTTCACCGGTACGGCCAAGTCGTCCGCGAACGGAGCCTGGAACATCGGGGTGCCCGATCAGGGCACCTACACCGTTGAGCTGGACGAATCGACCCTTCCCGAGGGGATCAAGCTGGCTGAAGGCCAGGAAAACCCACGCCAGGTCACCTTCAGCCAGACCTCGAACCTGTCGGTCATCTTCGCCTTTGGCAAGGGCATCGTGGTGCAGCAACAGGACTTCGGCCAAAACCTGCTCAACCGCCTCGTGGCCGGCCTGAGCTTCGGCCTTCTCCTTGCCCTCGCCTCGGTGGGTCTTTCCCTGATTTTCGGTACCACCGGCCTGACCAACTTCGCCCACGGCGAGATGGTCACGTTGGGTGCAGTGCTCGTGTTTGCCTTCAATGCCGTCGGCCTTCCCTTCTGGCTGGCGATCATCCTGTCCCTCCTGGGCGGCGGCCTGTTCGGATATGCCCAGGACAGGGGGCTGTGGCGGCCACTGCGCCGGCGCGGCACCGGCCTGGTGCCCATGATGATCGTCAGCATCGGCCTTGCCCTCGCTGTCCGGTACGTCATCCAGTTCTACTTCGGCGGCGCCACCCAGCAACTGCCGTTCGCGCAGAGCCCCGAAATCCAGCTGGGGCCGGTATCCATCTCGCCCAACAATCTCTGGTCCCTCGGAATCAGTGCGGTGGTGATCGCCCTGATCGGCATCGTGCTGCTGAAGACCAGGCTTGGCAAGGCAACCCGTGCAGTAGCCGACAACCCCGCCCTTGCAGCCGCCTCAGGCATCGACGTCGACTCCGTCATCCGGATCGTCTGGATCACGGGCGGCATGCTGGCCTCCCTGGGCGGGATCCTGTGGGCCTACTACCGTCCAGGCGTCACCTTCGACATGGGCTCGGCCATCCTCCTGCTGATCTTCGCCGGCGTCACCCTCGGCGGCCTCGGTACGGTCTTTGGCGCCCTGATCGGTTCCGTCATCGTAGGTATCTTCGTGGAGCTGACCACCGTGTTCGGCCTCGCTGCGGACCTTAAGTACGTAGGTGCCCTGTTCATCATGATCGTTGTCCTATTGTTCCGGCCGCAGGGAATCCTGGGCCGGCGCGAGCGCGTGGGTTAGGAGACAGCCATGGACTTTGGATTCATTCTTGCCAGCGCTGCCGGTGAAATTTTCAGCCCGACGACGGCGGCTTACGCCCTTGCTGCGCTCGGCCTCGCCGTACACTTCGGTTACTCCGGCCTGCTGAACTTCGGCCAGGCCGGCTTCATGGCGGTGGGAGCCTACGGCTTCGCAATCTCCACCCTCACCTTCGGCGTCCCCTTCTTTGTGGGACTGCTGATCGCCATCATTGCCTCGGCGATTTTTGCCCTGCTTCTCGGTATTCCCACCCTGCGGCTCCGGGCAGACTACCTCGCCATCGTGACCATCGCAGCGGCGGAAATTGTCCGGTATATCGTCACCACCAACCAGCTCACCTCGGTGACTGGATCAGCCAACGGGCTGGCGGCCTTCGAAGGCGGGTTCTACGCCATGAACCCGTTCCCCGATGGCTCCTACTTCGGCATGAACAACCGTGACTTCTTCATCCGCGTGGTGGGCTGGGCACTGGTTGCCCTCTGCTGCACCCTGGTATGGCTGCTGATGCGCAGCCCGTGGGGACGCGTCCTCAAGGGCATCCGCGAGGACGAGAACGCTGTCCGTTCGCTGGGCAAGAACGTTTATGCCTACAAGATGCAGGCGCTCATTATCGGTGGCGTCCTCGGCGCACTCGCCGGCATGGTCTTCACCCTCCCCCGCGGAGCGGTGCAGCCGGCCAACTACGGCACGGAGCTGACGTTCTTCCTCTATACGTGCCTCCTGCTGGGAGGCCTTGGCACCGTGCTCGGACCGGTCATCGGCGCCATGATCTTCTGGGTTGTCCTGTCCCTGACCCAGGGCATCCTGTACGGCCTGATCGAGTCGGGGGCCATCACGTGGCTGAATACGGTCCAGGCCGGGCAGCTGCGCTACATCCTGGTTGGCGTCGCCCTGATGCTGCTGATGATCTTCAGGCCCCAGGGCGTCTTTGGAAACAAGAAGGAGCTGGCGTTCGCATGAGCATGCACAGCGAAGAACCCGCAGCCGCCAGTGAGGCTGGCGTGGACTACATGACCGACACCCGGCCCATCGCGGCGGGTGAAGCAGCACCCGGCTGCAAGAAGCGTGATCCTATCGTCGTGGCGGAGAACGTGACGCGCAGTTTCGGCGGTATCAACGCCGTGGATGTCGAGTACCTCGAAATCCCCCGCCACAAGATCACGGCGCTCATCGGCCCCAACGGCGCAGGCAAAACCACCCTCTTCAACCTGCTCACCGGCTTTGATACGCCGAACACCGGCAAGTGGCAGTTCGAAGGCAAGAGCCTGGCCGGAGTGTCCCCCTACAAGGTGGCGCGGATGGGCATGGTGCGCACCTTCCAGCTCACCAAGGTCATGGGCAAGCTGACCGTCATGGAAAACATGCGCCTCGGCGCTGCCAACCAGCCCGGCGAACGGCTTTCCAAAGCGCTGTTCAAGGGCATGTGGGGCGGGCGGGAGAAACAGATCACCGACGAAGCCAACGTCCTGCTGGAGAAGTTCAAGCTCGACGCCAAAAAGGACGACTACGCGGCGTCACTCTCCGGCGGCCAGCGCAAGCTCCTGGAGATGGCCCGGTCCCTCATGGTGCGGCCCAAGCTGGTGATGCTTGACGAACCCATGGCAGGCGTGAACCCGGCCCTCACCCAGTCGTTGCTGGACCACATCAAGAACCTCAAAGCCGAAGGCATGACCGTCCTGTTTGTGGAACACGACATGCACATGGTCCGCCACATCGCCGACTGGGTGGTGGTCATGGCCGAGGGAAAGGTTGTTGCGGAAGGCCCGCCCGGTGAAGTGATGAAGAACCCCGCAGTCATCGACGCCTACCTGGGCGCACACCACGACGTCGACCTCGGTGACTCCGAAGGCCTCAAGGAGCTGGCAGCAGAACTTGTGGCGGACGAGGAATCGATCGTCGGAACCGAAAATGCGGGCATCATCTCGCTCGACGTTGTGGCCAAGGAAGCGGACGAGGACCGCCCGGACGGGCCCCACGGCCGCCACGGCAGCACGGACACAGGCAACACAGGGAAGGACAGCCAATGAGCAGCACCAGCGCGGCACCGGCCGCACAGCCCGTGAGTGACAGCGGGTCCGTCGTCAAGGTCACCGACCTTGTTGCGGGCTACCTGCCGGGAGTGAACATCCTCAACGGCTGCAGCATCGAGGCCCGCAAAGGCGAACTGATTGGCATCATCGGCCCTAACGGTGCCGGCAAGTCCACCCTCCTGAAGGCCATGTTCGGCCTGGTGAAGATCCATTCGGGCACGGTGGTGGTCCGCGGCCAGGACATCACCGGGCTGAAGGCGAACAAGCTTGTCAGCCGGGGCGTGGGCTTCGTCCCGCAAACCAACAACGTGTTCGCCACGCTGACCATCGAGGAAAATCTTCAGATGGGCATGTTCCAGCGGCCCAAGGATTTCGCCGAACGGTTCGACTTCGTGGCCGGCCTCTTCCCGGAACTTGCCAAGCGGCGCTCGCAGCGTGCCGGCTCGCTCTCCGGCGGCGAACGCCAGATGGTGGCCATGGGCCGCGCCCTGATGATGGATCCTGCCGTGCTGCTGCTTGATGAGCCGTCCGCAGGCCTCTCCCCCGTCAAGCAGGACGAGACCTTCCTGCGCGTCCACGAGATCAACCGCGCAGGCGTCTCGGTGATCATGGTGGAACAGAACGCCCGGCGCTGCCTGCAGATCTGCGACCGCGCCTACGTCCTGGACCAGGGCCGGGACGCCTACACCGGCACCGGCCGCGAGCTCATGAAGGATCCGAAGGTGATCCAGCTCTACCTCGGAACCCTGGCGGACACCGTCGAGTAATTCCCACCGCCACACAAAGGAGCCCCCGTCCAACAGGACGGGGGCTCCTTTGTGTGTCAGGAACGGCTGTTAGAGCTTGCCGAACTCTTCCTTGACTGCCTTGTACTTGTTGTCATCCTGGTACTCGTAGATGCCGATGTAGGCTTCCGTCGGGTCTCCGGCGTCCGAGAAGGTCACAGGACCGGACTGGCCGTCGTAGTCAGCGTCCTTGCCCTCCCTGATCAACGTGACGCAGGCGGCGTAGGACGTGCACTTCTCGCCGCCCTCGGAGACTTCCTTGAGCTTGGCCGCAATATCCACGCCCTTGGTGCTCTTCGCCGACTCGGCTGCCAGCGAGATGAGGTTCACGGCGTCATAGGACTCGCCCGCGTAGCTGTAGTCCTTGAGTGCCGGATCGACGGCCAGCAGCTTCTTCTTGAAGTTCTCCTGGGCGAACGTGCCCGGGATGGTGCCCCGCGCCCCCTTGAGGGTGCCCGGCTGGAAGTCCTTGCTGTAGTCGGACGTGTTGCCGTCCACCAGGAACATCTGCGTGGGCTTGACGCCCTTGCCCGTCATCAGCGGGACGATGCTCTTGGCCTGGTCAAAGGTGATCAGGGCAATGGCATCGGGCTTTGCCGCGATGACCTTGTCCACCTGGCTGCTGAACTGCGTGTCACCCTCGTTGAAGAGTTCCTCCGCCACAACCTGTCCGCCTGCCGCTTCAAAGGCCGACTTGATGTTCTTGGCCAGCCCGGTGCCGTACGCGTCGTTCAGGACGATCATGCCCACAGTCTGCGCGCCGCAGGTGGCCATGTAGTTGCCAAGCACCTTGCCCTGGAGAACGTCGGACGGCGCTGTACGCCAGTACAGGCCCTTGTCATCCCAGGTGGTGAAGTCCGGTGAGGTGTTGGCCGGTGAGAACTGGATAACGCCCGCGCCGGTGATCTGGTTGATGACCGTCTTGGATACGCCCGAGGATGCTGCACCGATAATGGCGCTGACGCCCTGGCCCAGCAACGCGGACGTGGACTGCGTGGCGATGTCCGTCTTGGTGTCACCGGAATCGCGGTGGATCACTTCGACCGGCTTGCCCAGGACGCCGCCAGCCTTGTTGACTTCCTCGATGCCGAGGTTGACGCCGGCGATTTCGGGCGGGCCAAGGAAGGCCAGCGAGCCGGTGGTGGGAAGGAGCGAGCCGATCCGCAGCGGAGATTCAGTAGTGCCGGTTGACGGCGGCACGGAAGGGGTCTCGGCAGGCTGGCTGGCGGCCGCGCCTCCGCCGCCCTCAACTGCCGGACACGCGATTCCAGCTGCAGATCCGGTGGCGGAAGATTCGGTTGCCGTAGGTGTGGACGAACCGCCGCATGCCGTTGCCATGAAGGCAACGCCGATGCCAAGCGCTGTCAGCTTGGCAACGCGGGTTCCCGCCTGGGGGAATAAAGTCATTTACGAGCTCCTCGATCTAAAGGTGCGAACGGCCTTTGACACGAAAAAACCAGGTGTTCCTGATTTAGTTTTCAAGCTAATGCATATACACAGGGAAGATAAGTGACTGAGGTCACATCCTTATAACAGTAGTTGCATATGTGGAATTAAACGCCGGAAGCCGTCCGCTGCGTGCGGACGGCTTCCGTTCCCCGGGCCCTGGACCTGCTCTTGTACCCCAGGTGGGACTCGAACCCACAACACGCGGATTTTAAGTCCGCTGCCTCTGCCAATTGGGCTACTGGGGCGCCCGGTCAATGGTATCCCGTCAAACGAGCGAGAACGGTGCTGCGTACCGGAAGGTGCCGTGGATTCCGCCGGGCCAGAGTGCCAGCGGCAGCAGCTGGAAGTGGCCTCCCCACGATTCCTCGGGCGGCAGGACCCCCAGCGAGCTGGCGGGGACAAACCCAAACCGGGAGTAATACGCGGGGCTGCCCAGGAGGGCGATGCCGCTCTCCCCCGCAGCGTTCGCCCGGCCGATGGTCTCCTTCATGAGCGCCGAACCAATCCCGTGCCGCTGGAGCCGCGGCGTGACCGCAAGGGGGCCCAGCCCCAGAAGCGGGTGCTCGCCCACCCAGCCCCGGGTGCTGATAACGTGGCCCACCACCTCACCGTCCTGGACCGCCACCACACTGAACTCGGGCAAGTACTCCTCGGACTCGAAGAGCCCGCGCAGCACCCGTACTTCCACCGGCTCGCCCTCCACGGGCAACCCCGTCACCGGCGAGACGGCAAAGGCATCGGCGGTGAGGGCCAGGATAGCGTCCCGGTCCGACGGTGTTTCGCCCCGCAGCACCAGCTCCGGCGGTGTCTGCGTCGGAGCCTGCCGGCTTTGCGCGGAAAGCCCGGCAAGGACCTCCAGGGCACGGGGAGCATCCGCGACCGGCACCAGCAGGTGGTCATGGTGGAAGCCGGCCAGGACGTTGCAGCTGATCCTGGCTTCGGTCAGCGCCTTGCTCACAGCGGCGGTGAGGCCCACCGCCTCCAGTGCGGAATGCACCTCGAGGGTGATCCACGCCCCCACGAAGTCGTAGGACAGGCCTTCCTTGTCCGCTACCGCCCGGGGCAGCACCACCGTGAGGCCTTCCGCTTCGCGGACTGCCGCCTCGATACCCTCCACCAGTGCCCTGCCGTAGGGCCACAGCACGTACACGTACTCGCCGTCGCGCTGTACCGGGTGCAACCCGGCCAGCAGTGCCTCGAGGTTCTTTTCGCCCGTCATGGTGCCAGTCTAGGAGTCCGGCCGCGCCGTTGGCGGGAAGTGCCGGCACGCCCGGACGCATCCTGCCGGCCACACGCAAACGGCGGCTGCCCCCTCGAAGGGGACAGCCGCCGTCGGACGCTACTGAGCAGGGCGCGGCGCAGGCATTACTTGGCCTTGGCAGCAACCGCTTCCTTGGCGTCGGCAGCGGCTGGTGCCGCTGCCGAGGAACCGGACCCGGTGGACACCGGTGCGGGCTCCGGAGCGGGTGCAGGAGCAGCCGCCGGCCTGGGTGCCGGGGTGGCTGCTGCCACGAAGGCGCCGCGCGGGTTGTCCAGGTCCAGCAGCTGCGTGGTGTCGCGGCCTGCGAAGAAGGCGAGGATCCAGTTGAGGATCACACGGAACTTGCGCTCGAACGTGGGCATGGCCAGGCCGTGGTAGCCGCGGTGCGCAAGCCAGGCGAGTCCGCCCTTGAGGCCGATGCTGCCAACCAGGTTGATGTTGGCAACGCCCTTCCACTCGCCGAAGCCGGCTACGGCGCCCAGGTTCTTGTGCTTGTAGTCCTTGAGCGGCTTGTCCCAGCGGGAGGCCCACAGGTTCTTGGCGAGGCGCTTGGCCTGGCGGAGGGCGTGCTGGGCGTTGGGGACGCAGGTGCCGTCCGGGAGGCCCTTGCCGGTGAGGTCCGGAACGGCGGCGACGTCGCCGGCAGCCCAGGCGTTGTCGATAATGCCTTCGTCACCGGCGATGCGCAGGTCCGGGAGGACGCGGACGCGGCCGCGGGGCTCAAGCGGGAAGTCGGTGGAGCGGACCATGGGGTTGGCCTGCACGCCGGCGGTCCACACGAGGGTGTCCGCTTCGAATTCCTGGGCAGGAGTCTTGTCCGGCAGGTTGATGAGCTTGAGGGCGCCTTCAGCGCTGTCCAGCGAGGTGTTCAGGAGCACCTCGATGCCGCGGCTGCGGAGGTGCTCCACAACCCATTCGGCCTGCTTGGCGGTGACCTCGGGCATGATCCGGCCCATGGCTTCAACCAGGACGAAGCGGACTTCCTCCTGCTTGATGCGCGGGTTGTTCCGGACGGCGGCCCGGGCGAGGTCCTCCATCTCGGTGATGCACTCGATGCCGGCGAAGCCGCCGCCCACCACCACGAAGGTGAGGGCCTTGGCGCGGGCAGCGGGATCGGTCATGGTGGACGCCAGTTCGATGCGCTCCAGGACCTTGTTGCGGAGGGCGACAGCTTCCTCGATGGTCTTCAGGCCGATGCCCTTGTCCGCGAGTCCCTTGATGGGGAACGTGCGGGTGATGGCACCTGCGGCCAGGACGACGTCGAAGTACGGAACCTCGAATGGTGCCCCGCCGTCGGCGGGAGCCACCACGGCGGTCCGGTTCTCGTGGTCGATCGAGGTGACGCGGCCCTGGATCAGTTCGGTCTGCTGGAGGTGCTTGCGGTGGGAGACCACAGCGTGGCGGGCCTCGATGTTGCCGCCGGCTACCTCGGGAAGGAAGGGCTGGTAGGTCATGTAGGGCAGTGGATCCACGAGGGTGACGATGCCACCGGCATTCGCGATCTTCTTCTGCAGTTTGAGTGCTACGTACAGGCCGACGTACCCGCCGCCGACGACGAGTACCCTGGGACGGTCCTGGAGCTCTGGGGTGGTTGCCATGGGTTTAAGAATACAGCAGTTTGTGAAAATCTTCACTAACTGGGAGTTCGGCCCGTAATCTGGGTTTTGCCCTTGGGTTCCACCATCTCCACAACGCCGGTTTCCGCTTCCTCACGGAGCAGGGCCGGGTTCCTGGCCGCCCGGCGCAGCTGGACCGCGGCGGCCGCGATGATGGCCACGAACAGCAGGGCAAAACCAATCACGACGGCGGCGCCGATGGCACTGTCACGCTTCGACGGCGCCTCAGCTGCGGGCACGGTGGGTTCGGGCAGCGTAGGAACTGCACTGGGGACGTCGGTGGTGGGCAGCGGCGCGGGAGAAGCCAGGTTTCCCCTGCGGTGGACGCGGATCCATTCCGCGATGGACCCAAGCGGGTTGCCAGTGACTTCCGGAACGTTCTCCTTCAGCGCAGCCTCCGCGTTCAGCACGCCGAAGCCGTACAGCGGATCCTTGCCCGGAGCCCCGGCATCCTTGGCTGTTGACACAATCCGGTTGATCACCTGCTCGGCGCTCATGGCGGGCCACTTGGAGCGGATCAGTGCCGCCACGCCGGAAACGATGGGGGCACTGCCGGAGGTTCCCGCCCATTCGGCGTAACCGCCGCCCGGAAGGCCGCCCAGCAGGTTCTCCGCGGGCGCGGCCACGCCAATACTGATGCCCTGGGAGGACGCGTCGACACTGGCCACGCCCTTGCGGTCCAGGCCGGCCACCGTGAGGACGCCGGGGATGGTGGCCGGAGCCCCCACCTGGATGTTGCCGCCCACCCGGTTCCCGGCGGCCGCAACGATGACCACGTCCTTCTGCTCGGCGTAAAGGAACGCCGCATCCCAGCTTTGCGGCCACTGGGGAGTGGTGCTGCCGAGCGAGATGTTGATGACCTTTGCCCCGTTGTCCACCGCCCAGCGGACTGCCTCCGGGATCTGGTCCTGGTCGCTCTTCCCCGAGGGGTTGGTGGAGCCCAGCCAGGTGGAGACGGACAGGAGCTCAGCTTCGGGGGCCACTCCTACGATTCCCTCCGGGGGCAGGCCGGCGGGGCCCGGCGTCGGACTGGGGCTGGCGCTGGCCGGCTGGTGGCCGCGCCCGGCAAGCATGGTGGCCACCAGGGTGCCGTGTTCCGGCTTGACGCCCACGCTCTTCTGTCCGTCCGGCTGGCCCGAGCCGGAGGCGTCGTAGCCGCCGGTCACTGCGCCCTTCAAGTCCGGGTGCTGCGCGTCAATGCCGCTGTCGATGATGGCCACCTTCACCCCGGCGCCCTTGGAAACTTCCCAAGCCTTGGTAATGCCCGATTCAGGCAGCCAGTACTGCTTGTCCCGCCACTCATCCGCGTGCGCCGCAGGGGCCGCGAGAAGGCCGGTAAACAGGCAGCAGGCAGCCAGGATCAGGGCCAGCACCGCAGCTGCGGCACGGCGGAAGGGGGATGTTGCCGGTGGAATGAAGTGCCGCATCCGCTCAGCCGATGCTCAGGGCAATGCCGTCGAGGATGTCGTGCTCACTGGCGGTTGCCGTGGCGACGCGGCCGCCGGTCAGCTCCCCCAGCTGTTCGAGGATGCGCCGCCACACAAGCCCGCCGGCTCCGATCACGTCAACCCGCCCCGGGTGCATGTAGGGCAGCGCGGCCCGCTCCGACCTCGTCATTTGCAGGAGGCCGGTGGAGGCCTCCCGGACGGTTTCCAGGGGCAGTTCAGTGCCGTGGATTGCATCAGGCGAGTACTCGGCCAGTCCCAGCGCGTGCGCGGTGATGGTGGTGATGGATCCGGCCACGCCGACGACGGCGGTGGCACGTTCCAGCGGCACGTCGCGGCGGGCGCGGGCGATGGCTGCGTCCACGTCCGCTTCAGCGTCCGCTATCTGTTGGGGAGTGGGGGGATCGTCCTGGAGGTGCCGTTCCGTGAGGCGGACGCAACCGATGTCCACGGACTTCGCGGCGGTGACTCCCGCAGCGGTGCCCAGGACGAACTCGGTGCTGCCGCCGCCCAGGTCCACCACCAGCACTTCGTGTCCGTCCAGGATGGGCAGCACGCTGCTGGCACCGGCGAAGGACAGTGCGGCTTCCTCGTCGCCGGAGATTACCTCCGGTTCCACGCCAAGCAGGTCGCGGATACCGTCCACGAAGACCTGCCGGTTGCGTGCGTCGCGGCTGGCTGAGGTAGCAACAAACCGGACCTTGGCGGCGCCATGTTCGCGGATCAGTGCAGCATAGTCAGCTGTTGCCGCAAAAGTGCGCGCCAGCGCCTCCGGTGCCAGCTCGCCCGTTGCGTCCACTCCCTGGCCCAGCCGCACCACGCGCATTTCCCGCCACACGTCCTTGAGCGACGTGGCGCCGTTGGTCCGTTCAACGTCGGCAATCAGGAGGCGGATGGAATTGGTGCCGCAGTCAATGGCCGCCACGCGTGTCACTCCGCGGCTCCTGCCGTGTTGGCGGATTTCCGCACGGGGGCCGGCCGGCCCACAATGTCCGGCAGGCCCTGCGGCCCGTGGCGGCTCAGGTCCCTCGAAGGTGCCTCACCCGCGGTGTCCCAGGCGCCGTCGCAGTAGCACCTGTCCGCCGTCCACCATTCACTGATGGCGGCCAGCGCCTGGTCCCCGAGCGGGTTGATGCCGGGCCCCGCGGCCAGGGAGTGCCCCACCAGGACGTGCAGGCATTTGACGCGCGTGGGCATGCCTCCGGCGGAGATTCCGTCGATCTCGGGGACAGCGCCGATGCCGGACCGCTCCCCGATCGCGTTGCGGGCCGCGAGGTAATCTTCGTGGGCGGCGCGGTAGGCTGCGGACAGCTCTTCATCGCCGGCAAGCTGGTCGTTCATCTCATTCATGACGCCTGCCGCTTCGAGCCGCGACACCGCCGAGGTGATGACCGGGTGCGTCAGGTAGAAGGTGGTGGGAAACGGGGTCCCGTTGCTGAGCCGGGGAGCCGTGGCGGCCACGAGCGGATTGCCGCAGATGCAGCGGGCAGGAATTTCCACCACATCACGGACCGGCCGCCCCAACTGGCGGCTCAGGACTTCAAGGTCGTGCGCTGATGGTTGGCGGGATTCGTCCCGGGCGGCTGCCGTGTTGTGTTCCACTGTGGCGGGCCGTCCTTCCTTTTGCGGTTCAGTCTGTAGCCGCGCGCGTGATGGACTCCCACAGGGAATCCACCCACGGCAGATCGGCGGGGTCTTGTGCTGCTGCGCCGGCCTGGCTGCTGGTTTCTCCGGCCGGCAGATCGCTGCCGAAGACCCAGTAGCCGGTTTCTCCCGGCATAACCATGTTAATGCGGTCCCGGGCCTGCTGCTTCACGTAGTTGGGGTCCTGCCAGCGGGAGACCTGCTGGCGCAGGGTGTCGCCTTCCGCCTGGCGGGCAGCGATATCGGCGTTCAGCGCGTCGATCTCGGCCTTTTTGTCGAAGAAGATCTTGACTGTGGGCGCCAGCATGATGGTGATGGCAATCATCACCACGGCAAGGGCGAGCATCCGGCCGGAGAAGGCCTTGGCCGGTACCGGCTGCTGGTCTTCGTCGTCTGCGGGACCAGCCGGGCCTGCCTTGTCGGCGGTGGCGCTGCTCCCCTTGCGGCTTGCCTGTTCGGTTCCCTTGCGGGATGCCTGTTCCCGGCGTCCGGCTGGGGGATTGGCCGGTTGTGCGCTGCCAGGCTGTGGGCCCGCAGCCCCGCCGGCCTTGATGTCCTTGCCCGGGCCGAAGTCCGCCCGGATGACGTCCGCGCCCCCGGAAGCTTCCTTTGTGGAACGTGATGGGGCGACCTTGGGAACTTTGGGACGGCGGGTAGCCATGACACTCCTGAAACGCGCAGCCTGCCGGGGCCGCCACTATCTGGGCTGGAACAAGTGCTGCCGAAACAGCAACGGTGGCTATGGTCTTTCAACCATAGCCACCGTTGTTTGCTTTACGCGGCTACTAGCCCTTGAAACGCGGGAAGGCGCTGCGGCCGGCGTAGCGGGCGGCGTCGTCGAGTTCCTCTTCGATGCGCAGCAGCTGGTTGTACTTGGCCACGCGCTCGGAGCGGGCCGGGGCGCCGGTCTTGATCTGGCCGGCGTTGGTGGCCACCGAGATGTCGGCGATGGTGGTGTCCTCGGTTTCGCCGGAGCGGTGCGAGGTGATGGTGGTGTAGCCGGCGCGCTGGGCCAGGCTGACGGCGTCCAGCGTTTCGGTCAGGGAGCCGATCTGGTTGACCTTCACCAGCAGCGAGTTGGCGGTCTTGGTGTCGATGCCGCGCTGCAGGATGGAGGGGTTGGTGACGAAGAGGTCGTCGCCCACCAGCTGGACCTTGTCGCCGATGGAATCGGTCAGGGTCTTCCAGCCGTCCCAGTCGTTCTCGTCCAGCGGGTCCTCGATGGAGACCAGCGGGTAGTCCGCCACGAGCTCGGCGTAGTAGGCACTCATCTCGGCGGACGTCAGGGCCTTGCCCTCGAACTGGTAGGCGCCGTCGGTGAAGAACTCGGAGGAGGCAACGTCTAGGGCCAGTGCAATGTCCTTGCCCGGGGTGTAGCCGGCGTTCTTGATGGCTTCCTGGATCAGGTCCAGGGCCGCGCGGTTGGACGGCAGGTTCGGCGCGAAGCCGCCTTCGTCGCCCAAGCCGGTGGCGAGGCCCTTTTCCTTCAGGACGGACTTGAGGGCATGGTAGACCTCAACGCCCCAGCGCAGGCCCTCGGAGAAGGTCTCGGCACCCAGCGGGACAACCATGAATTCCTGGATGTCGACGTCGGAATCCGCGTGGGAGCCGCCGTTGAGGATGTTCATGAGCGGCACGGGCAGGACGTGCGCGTTCGGTCCGCCGAGGTACTTGTAGAGGGGCAGGTCCGCGGAGGCGGCGGCTGCGTTGGCGACGGCCAGGGAAACACCCAGGATGGCGTTGGCGCCCAGCTTGCCCTTGTTCGGGGTGCCGTCCAGGTCCAGCATGGCCTGGTCGATGCTGCGCTGGTCGGTGGCGTCGAAGCCGGTCAGGGCCGGAGCGATCTGGTCGATGATCGCGTCAACAGCCTTCTGGACGCCCTTGCCGAGGTAACGGCCCTTGTCGCCGTCGCGCAGTTCAACAGCCTCGTGCTCGCCGGTGGAAGCACCGGAGGGGACTGCGGCGCGGCCGATCTGGCCGTCGGAGAGCAGGACCTCAACTTCTACGGTCGGGTTGCCGCGGGAATCGAGGATTTCGCGGGCGTGGATGGCATCGATAAGCGCCATGAATTTGCTCCTTATGGGCGATTAACGGGGGGATCTTGCAGAAAGACTCGACGTACTCGTCACAGACCAGCGTAGTCGAGAGTGGTGCGGGTTACGGAAAACTATCCAGCCCCCGGACGTCATGATGGTGCGGCTACCCCTGGTGGTTGCGCCGGGGCCACGCGCTGCTGGTAACGCCGGACCGCGCCCCGGAGGGCGCGCTCGGCATCGAATCCGCCTGCGTGGGCGGAATTTACGACGGCGAGCAGCATCTCGCCGAGTTCTTCTTCCGTTTCCGGAATGGGAGCGGTGGGCGGCAAGGCTGCCCCGGCCCTGGCCGCGCGGTCGATCGACTTTTGCGCCCGGGCCAGCGCGGGGAGCGCCTGGGGAATGCCCTCGAACGGATCCCGCCGCTCCGGACGCTCCGCCCGCTTCACGGCATCCCACTTCTGCACGATCTCCCGCACCGTGGCGGGAAAGGTGTCCTGCAGCGAGCCGTCAGGGCGGAACACGTGCGGGTTGCGCCGGACCATCTTGGCACCCAGGCCGCGTGCGACGTCGTCGAACGTGAAGGCGCCGCGTTCCTCGGCGAGCCGGGCGTGCAGCACCACCTGGAGCAGGACGTCGCCCAGCTCGCCCTGGAGCTCGGCATCGGAGTCCTTCTCCCCGGGCACGCCGGCCTCGATGGTCTCTGCCACCTCGAACGCTTCTTCCAGCAGGTATTCCACCAGGGAAGCATGGGTCAGGGCACCCATCCAGGGGCAGTGCTCGCGGAGTTGCGCTATGACCGTCACCAGTCTCTCCGCGGGTGTTTCAGCCAAGGTTCGCGTAGGTGTCGTTGATGTACTCCACCAGCGCTTCCTTCTCCTCGAGCGGCAGGAAGGCAGCTTCGGCTGCGTTGAGGGTCAGCTCCAGCAGGTCATCGAGGTCGTAGTCGAAGGTTTCCACCAGCAGTTCAAACTCGTCCGTCAGGGTGACGCCGCTCATCAGCCGGTTGTCGGTGTTGATGGTGACGTTGAAGCCCAGCTGGTAGAGCATGTCCAGGGGGTGGCTTTCGATGCCCTCGCCGAATCCGGCGATCGCACCCGTCTGGAGGTTGGAGGAGGGGCAGATTTCCAGGGCGATGCCGCGGTCGCGGATCCAGCTGGAGAGGTCGCCCAGGGTGACCAGGCCGATCGTGTCCTCTGCGTCGTCGTCGAACTCCACCATGATGTCCTCGGCAAGCCGGACGCCGTGGCCGAGCCGCAGGGCGCGGCCGTCCACCAGGGCGGACTGGATGCTTTCCAGCCCTGCTGCCTCGCCGGCGTGCACGGTGGCCGGGAAGTTCTGCTGCGCCAGGTAGGTGAAGGCGTCCCGGAAGCGGGAGGGCAGGAAGCCGTCCTCGGCTCCGGCGATGTCGAAGCCGACGGCGCCCTTGTTGCGGTGGCGGACGGCGAGCTCGGCGATTTCCTGGCCGCGGTCTGCGTGGCGCATTGCGGTGATGAGCTGGCCCACCTGGATCTCGCGTCCGCTCTCCCCTACGGCTTCGACGCCTGCTTCAAGCCCTTCCTGCACCGCCTCCACGGCCTGGTCCAGCGTGAGGCCCTTCTGGAGGTGCTGCTCAGGGGCCCACCGCACTTCTCCGTACACCACGCCGTCGTCGGCGAGGTCCTCTACGAACTCCTTGGCCACCCGGTACAGGCCTTCGTGGGTCTGCATGACGGCCACCGTGTGGTCAAACGTTTCGAGGTAGCGGACCAGCGAACCGGAGTTTGCGGACTCCCGGAACCATTCGCCCAGCGCCACGGGATCGGTGGAAGGAAGCGTGTGGCCAACGGCTTCGGCCAGCTCGATGATGGTGGCCGGACGCAGTCCTCCGTCCAGGTGGTCGTGGAGGGAGACCTTGGGCAGGTTCTTCAGGTCGAAATCGATGGCAGGGGCAGCGTCAACAATGGGCTCAGTCACGTTCCCACCTTAGGGTGGGCAGGAGTTCAAAGCCAGCCGCTAATTCGCGGCAGGTTTGCCGTCCCGGGCCGCGGGAGCGAGGATGGCGGAGCTGCCGTTGGCCGGTTCCCGGGCGCCGGAAGGACCGCCGTCAAGCCACTCATCAACCTCTTCGGCGTCGTTCCGGGCCAGGTGCTTGTGCCACCAGCGCAGGACATGGTCGATGACGATTCCGAGCACGATGGCGAACACCACTGCTATGCCCGCGCTGAGCAGCGGGTTGTGGTGGAGCCAGGGGAAGGAACTGGCCAGCAGGCCGATGCCGATCGAGTAGCCCACCCAGGTGATGCAGGCGAAGGCGTCCAGCAGGAAGAAACGGCGGTGGGCGAAGCCCGTACTCCCGGCAACGTAGTTGACGGCCACCCGGCCCCACGGGATGTAGCGGGCAGTAAAAATCAGCACGGCGCCGCGTTTTTCCAGCTCGTAGCGGGCCCAGCCGAAGGCCTTCTGGACCTTGGGGCGGCGCATCCACTTCCACCGGTCAAGGCCGATCCGCCGGCCGAGCATAAACGCCATGTTGTCCCCGGCGATGGCCCCCACCAGGGCCGTCAGGCCAAGGATCCAAAGATTGGGTTCACCGCTGTGCCGGGAAAAGGCCGCCAGCGCCACGATCAGGGTCTCGCTGGGGACCACCATCGCGAAGCCGTCAACGAAAAAGAACACGAGCAGTATGGGGTAAATCCACCACTGACCAGCTGCATGGAGCACGGCCTCATTAATAAACTCCACGCGGGTCTTGCTCCTATGCAAAATGGCGTAGCCGTAGGTGACGCAGCCAAAGGCGGAAATCGTTACTTAGTGTCCCACGGCCAAGGCGCGATTCGCTACGCCCTGGCCTTTACGGAACAACGCTTCAGCTACGCTTCCGGTTCCTTCATCCGCTCCACCATCGGAGGCCTCCGGCGCAGGCGGTTGATGACCATGTCCACCACGATCCCCAGGGCAACGGCGCAAACAATGGCGATGGCTGCGCCCAAGAGGTGGTTGTCCTCGAACCACTGCCCGAAAAACAGCCCGATCCCCACGGAGTACCCGGCCCAGAGAGTCGCCGAAAGAACGGTGAGGCCGATGAAACGCAGGTGGGGATAATGCGTGAAGCCCGCTGTGAGGTTCACTGCCACCCTGCCGATCGGAACGAACCGGGCCACGAGGATGAGCGAGGCCGGGCGCTTCCGCAGTTCCCGGCCGGCCCACCGGAAGGCGCTCTGCATCCGGGAGTTCCGCATCCATCCCCATCTCCTGGTGCCAACCTTGCGGCCGATCAGGTAGGCGATGTTGTCCCCCGAAAAGGCCCCCAGCGCCGCCACCAGCATCAGGACCCAGGGGTTGGGAACGTCGGCGGTGGCGGCAACAGCTGCGAGGCCCACCACCACCGATTCGCTGGGGATGGGCGGAAAGAAGCCGTCAATGACGCAGCAGGCCAGCACCAGGACCAACACCCAGGGCTGCCCGGCTGCGGCGAGGATGAAGTCATTGATGGCCTGCATGGATCACTATGCTATTCGGTCGATGACCAGCCGCTGCGCGGGCCGGGATCCCTCGGGCGCAATGACCACCGCATGCTCCAGCGCCTCCCTGGCCCGCGCGAACCGTTCGGGCGTGTCAGTGAGCAGGGTCATCAGGGGCTCACCGGCCCGGACCACGGCGCCGGGCTTGGCATGCATGCGGACGCCGGCGCCCGCCTGCACGGCGTCCTCCTTGCGGGCACGTCCGGCTCCCAGGCGCCAGGCTGCCACACCCACGGCCAGGGCATCCAGTTCCACGAGCACCCCGTCCGCGGGGGCGTAGACAACCTCGGACTCACGGGCCACCGGGAGCTTGGCCCGCGGGTCGCCGCCCTGGGCCTCGATCATGCGGTTCCAGACGTCCATGGCGCGGCCGTCCTTGAGGGCGGCGGCCGGATCGGCGCCGGACACTCCTGCGGAGGCGAGCATTTCCTCGGCGAGCCTGACAGTCAGCTCCACCACGTCCTCCGGGCCGCCGCCGGCCAGCACCTCCACGGATTCTTCGACCTCGATGGCGTTGCCCGCGGTCAGACCCAGCGGGGTGTCCATGTTGGTCAGCAGTGCCACGGTGTTCACTCCCGCGTCCTTGCCGAGCGCCACCATGGTCTCGGCAAGCTCGCGGGCCCTGGCCTCATCCTTCATGAACGCGCCACTGCCCACCTTGACGTCCAGGACCAGTGACCCGGTCCCCTCCGCAATCTTCTTGCTCATGATGGAGGAGGCAATCAAGGGAATGGCTTCAACCGTGCCGGTGACGTCCCGCAGCGCGTAAAGCTTCCTGTCCGCCGGGGCCAGCCCCGCGCCCGCCGCGCAGATGACGGCACCGACGTCCTGGAGCTGGGCCAGGATCTCGTCATTGGAAAGGTTCGCGCGCCAGCCCGGGATGGATTCGAGCTTGTCCAGGGTGCCGCCGGTGTGGCCAAGGCCCCGGCCGGAGAGCTGCGGAACGGCAACCCCGAAGACCGCAACCAAAGGCGCGAGCGGCAGGGTGATCTTGTCCCCCACCCCGCCGGTGGAGTGCTTGTCCGACGTGTACTTCAGGCCGCCGTCGGGTCTGCGGAGGCTGGAGAAGTCCATCCGTTCACCGGAGGCGATCATGGCGGCCGTCCACCGGGCGATCTCGGTGCGGTCCATGCCGTTGAGCAGGATGGCCATGTTCAGGGCCGCCATTTGCTCGTCCGCGATGGCGCCGCGGGTGTAGGCGTCGATGGTCCAGTCGATCTGCTCCGGGCTGAGGGTGCCCTTGTCCCGTTTGATGCGGATGATGTCGACGGCGTCGAACGGTTCGGCAATGTTGTCCACTGCGCGGGTCTCTGTCACCTTGTGAGTCACTGTGCTTCCTTCAGGTGTTCGGGACCGAAGGCGTCGGGCAACACCTGGTCCATGGACTTGATGCCTTGGGTGGTCATGAGCTCCATGCCCGGGCCGCGGAACTCGTACAGCAACTGGCGGCAGCGGCCGCAGGGCATGAGGACATTGCCGCTTCCATCCACGCAGTAAAAGGCGCGCAGCAGCCCGCCGCCGGTCATGTGCAGGTTGCCCACCAGTGCGCACTCGGCGCAGAGGGTGAGGCCGTAGCTGGCATTCTCAACATTGCAGCCGCTCACGACGCGGCCATCCTGGGTCAGTGCCGCCGCGCCCACCGGGAACTTCGAGTAGGGAACGTAGGCGTGGCGCATGGCGGCGACGGCGGCGGCTTCCAGCACGGCCCAGTCGATCGCCTGTGCCGTGCCTGCGCTCGTAGTGCTGTCCACGCCGTCAGCCCTTGACATAGGGGATGCCGCTGGCCGCCGGCCCCCGGGATCTGCCCACCAGCCCGGCCACGGCAAGGACTGTCACCAGGTACGGGAGCATGGCCATGAACTGGCTTGGAACGGGTGTGCCGATGATCGTGACGATGCTCTGGAGGTTGTCCGCGAACCCGAAGAGGAGGGCTGCGAAGAAGGCTCCGATCGGGTTCCACCGGCCGAAGATCAGGGCCGCCAGGGCTATGAAGCCGCGGCCGCCGGAGATCTCTTTGGTAAAGCTGTCGATGGCCACCAGGGTGAAGAACGAACCGCCGATGCCGGCAACCGCCCCGCCAAGGGTGACGTTCCAGAACCTGGTGGCATTCACGTTGATGCCCAGGGTGTCGGCGGCCTGCGGGTGTTCGCCGACGGCCCGCACCCGGAGGCCCCAGCGCGTCTTGAACAGGCCCACCCACACCACCAGGACGGCGATGTACATGAGGTAGCCCACCAGGGACTGCCGGAAGAGGATGGGGCCGATGACGGGGATGCTGGACAGGACGGGAATTTCGATGATGTCCAGCCCCGGCGGCGAGTTGAACTGCGCCTTGTTCGCCTGCATGACCGTGCTGAAGAGGAACCCGGTCACGCCCGAAACCAGCACATTCAGGACAACGCCCACGATGATCTGGTTCACCAGGTACTTGATGCTGAACAGTGCCAGCACCATGGATACCACCGCGCCGGCCACAGCGGCTGCCAGCAGGCCGATGAACGGGTTCTGGGTCATGCTGGCCACAATGGCGGCGGTGAAGGCGCCGCCCAGCAGCTGGCCCTCGATGGCGATATTGACCACACCCACCCGTTCGCAGAGGACACCGGACAGTGATCCGAACACGAGCGGAACGGCGAGGGTCACCGAGCCGGCGATGAGGCCCGCCAGGGAGATGTTCGGGGTGCGGGCGCCGCCCACCACCCAAATGAGGAACGCGGCCACGAACAGGACGATGAACGTCACCGTCAGCCAGCCCGGGGCCGGCATGCCCTTGGTCTTGAGGTACACCGCATAGGCGGCGAGCCCCAGCAGGAGGATGGACAGCACGATGCCTCCGGCGGCCGCGTTGACCGCGAGGGCTGGCAGCTGGAAGAAGTCCTCCCCCGTGGAGATGCCAAAACTGGCGGTCTGGTTGGGGGCCATGAGGCCAAAGAACACCAGGGCGATCAGGCCGAAGGCCGCGAGCATCGCCGGCGTCCGCCAGGTGACGGGCTTGGTGGAGACGGCGGAACCTGCCTTCGTTGAGGCGTCCTTCGGCTGCGGCTTTCCGGAGCGGGGCGAGGAAACTGTTGTGCTCATGCTGCACCTCCGGTGGTTGCTGCCTTGTGGGACTTGGCGGCCTTGGCCGGCTTCCTGCGCCGCGGATTGAGGCCGAACACGGCCCTGACGAGGGGCGGTGCTGCGATAAAGAGCACGATCAGGGACTGGACCACCAGGACGATGTCGATGGGCGTGCCGGTCTGGATCTGCATCTGGACTGCCCCCGCGCGGAAGGCGCCGAACAGCAGGCCGGCAGCGAAGGTGCCCCACGGCGTCGAACGCCCCAGCAGGGCCACTGTGATGGCATCAAAGCCATAGGTGGCGGCAACGCCGTCGGTGAGGACCTTCTCGGTGCCCGCCACCTGCGCGACGCCGGACATGCCCGCCAGCCCGCCGGCGAGGGCCATCACCAGGATGGTGGAGCGGGACACGTTGATGCCCGCCGTCTGCGCCGCCTTGGGGTTTGCCCCAACTGCGCGGAACTCGAAGCCGACGGTGGAGCGGTTCAGGAGCCACCAGACCAGGACGGTGGCGGCGATGGCCAGGAGGAAGCCGAGGTGGAGCCGGTACTGGGTGCCGAAGATCTGCGGGTAGACCGCTGTGGGGTCCAGGATGGGCGAGATGGGGTTCGACTCCCCCGGCCGCTGGAACGCCGGTGTGTTCAGCAGGTACCGCAGGAAGTACAGCGCGATGTAGTTGAACATGATGGTCAGGATGACCTCGTGGGCCCCGGTGCGGGCTTTGAGGAGCCCGACCAGCCCGCCCCAGAAGGCCGCGCCGATGATCCCGGCCACCAGGACCAGGAGCAGGTGCAGGCCCATCGGCAGGTCGAGCGCGAAACCAATCCAGGCGGCCAGGATGCCTGCCACGATGATCTGGCCCTGGGCGCCGATGTTGAACAGCCCGGCGCGGAAGGCCAGTGCCACGCCCAGGCCCGCCGTGATGAGCGGGGTGGCGATGGTGAGGGTCTCCATGAACGGCGCGAATTGGGCCGCAAGGCTGTTGCCGCGGGGGTTGAAGACCGAGCCCTGGAACAAGGCGACGTAGGACCGCGTGGCCGCGTTCCAGACGGCGGAGAGGAAGTCGGTGGGCCGCGCGAAGAGGTATGTGGAGGTGGTGGCCACCTGCTTGTCCGTGCTGGCGATGAGCAGCCCGCCGATAATGAGGGCCAGCAGGACCGCCAGGACGGAGACCATGCCGCTGCCGGTGAAGATTTTCCGGAGCACAGTATCGGGACCGCCGGGGATCTTCCCGCTTTGCGCGGTGGCGGGAACAGCGGAAGGTCCCATGGCACCGCCGGCGGTATCAACGGATACGACGGCGGCCGTCCGGTCATCCGTCGCGGCGGGCTCCTGCGCTTCGGGGCCGGGCTCGCCGGCGGCGTGTTTGGGGGAATGCGTGTCAGACATGGTCGCCTCCTTCGGCGTCGGATGCGGAAGCCGTGGTGGCGGCGGAACTGTGTTCACTGCCTGTTGGCGCGGGATGTTCCTCCGGCGGGATGCCGGCCATCATGAGGCCCAGGACGTCTCGGCTGGTTCCGGCCGGAACCACGCCCACCAGTTTGCCCTTGTAGAGCACGGCAATCCTGTCGGCCAGTTCCATCACCTCGTCAAGCTCCGTGGAGACGATCATGACGGGCGTTCCGTGGTCGCGTTCAGCCACGATCCGCTTGTGCAGGAATTCGATGGATCCCACGTCCACGCCACGGGTGGGCTGGGAAGCGATAAACAGGCGCAGCGGACGGGACAGTTCGCGGGCCATCACCACCTTCTGCTGGTTGCCGCCGGAAAGCGTTCCGGCAGCAAGGGCTCCTGAAGGGGTCCGGACATCGAATTCCTCGATCCGGGTATTGGCGTTTTCCAGCACCTTGGCCGGGCTCATGCTGATGCCTTTGGCAAAGGGGGCTTGATCGTACCGGTCCAAAATCAGGTTCTCGGCAATCGAAAAAGTGCCGATAAGGCCGTCAACGGAGCGGTCCTCGGGCACGAAGCCCACGCCTGCGTTCAGCACCTCCTTGACGCTGCGGCCCACGAGCTCCTGCCCATCCAGCAGGATGGAACCGTGCACCCGGTCCTGCAGGCCCAGGATCGCCTCCGTCAGCTCGGTCTGGCCATTCCCCTGGACGCCGGCAATTGCCAGGATCTCGCCCCGGGCTATCTCAAAACTCAGGCCGTCCACTACGTACTGGCCGTTGGGGGCGATGACGGTGAGGTCCCGGACCTCGAAAGTCTTCTCCTTCGGCTGGGCCGGCGCCTTATCCAGTTTGAGGTTGACTGCACGGCCCACCATCATGGAGGCCAGTTCGGTAGGGGACGCCGCAGGGTCAGCGGTGCCGACCACTTTGCCGCGGCGGATCACCGTGATGGTGTCAGAGACTGCCTTCACTTCCCGCAGCTTGTGGGAAATGAAGACGATGGACGTTCCGCCGGACTTGAGCTGGCGCATGATGTCCAGCAGCTCGTCCGTTTCCTGCGGTGTCAGGACGGCGGTGGGTTCGTCCAGGATGAGGACCTTGGCGTTGCGGACCAGTGCCTTGATGATTTCCACGCGCTGCTGCACGCCCACCGGCAGGTCCTCCACCAGGGCGTCCGGGTCCACGTCGAAACCGTACTGGTCCGAGATCTCCTTGATCCGGCGGCGCGTTTCGTCCAGGTTGAGGAAGCCGGCCGCCTTGGTGGGCTCGGCGCCGAGCGCCACGTTCTCGGCGACGGTGAAGACAGGGACCAGCATGAAGTGCTGGTGCACCATCCCGATGCCCGCCGCCATGGCGTCCCCCGGCCCGCGGAAGGAAACAGGTTTGCCGTCAACAAGGATCTCGCCCTCGGACGGCTCGTAAAGCCCGTACAGCACATTCATGAGGGTGGATTTCCCCGCCCCGTTCTCACCCAGCAGGCAGTGGATCTGTCCGGGCTCCACCACCACGTCGATGTGGTCGTTGGCCACCAGGGTGCCAAAGCGTTTAGTAATCCCTCTGAGTTCAAGTTTCAAAACTCTGACCAATCTCGATGCGTCCGGTGATCGACCGGACGGGACATGTGGCTGCAGCACCAAGCCTAGTGGGTGCAGTGATGGGAAAGGCAGGCTGCGGCCCGGTAGGGGCAGCCAGCAAAAAGCGCCACCGCCCGGCCAGTCGGTAACCGGCCGGGGGTGGCGCTCAGGCGGGGGTCAGGCCTTGGGGCTTGCCGCGGACTCGACCTTCAGCTTGCCGTCGATGATGTCCTTCTTGATCTGGTCCAGCTCGGACTTCAGTTCGGCCGGGACCTGGGAGTCGAGGTCGTGGAACGGCGCCAGCTGGACGCCCTCGTTGGCCAGGGTGCCAACGTACGGCGTGTTGCTGAACTTGCCTTCCTTGTCCTCCTTGACGACTGCCTCCACGGCGTCGCCCATCTGCTTCATGACTGAGGAGAGCATGATGTCCTTGTAGTCAGGCGCCGTGAGGAAGCCGTCGGAGTCAACCCAGATCAGCTTGACGTCCTTGCCGGCGGCCTTGGCTTCCTTGAGTGCGGAGCCCGCGCCCTTGCCGACCGGACCGGCCACGGGCATCACGATGTCCGCGCCCTGGTCCAGGAAGTTCTGGGTCAGCTGCTTGCCGACGTCCTGCTTCTCGAAGTCGCCGGTGAAGCTGCCGTCCTGGGCTTCCTTGTTCCAGCCAAGGAGCTTGACGTCCTTGCCCTTCTTTTCGTTGTAGTACTTCACGCCGTCAGCGTAGCCGTCCATGAAGATGGTGACGGTGGGGAGCTTGATGCCGCCGAACGTGGCAACCGTCCCGGTCTTGGTGGTCCCTGCGGCGAGGTAGCCGGCAAGGAAGGCTGCCTGGGCGGTGTCGTAGATGATCGGCTTGACGTTGCTGATGGGCGTCGCGTAGCCGAAGTCGATGATGGCGAAGTGGCTGTCCGGGTTGGCCATGGCCTGTGCCTTGGTGGCGTCGCCCAGCAGGAAGCCCACAGTGACGGTGAGGTCGCATCCTGCGGTGACCATCGCGCGGAGGTTGGGTTCGAAGTCGTTGTTGGTCTTGGACTCCACCTGGTTGACCTTGATGCCCAGGTCCTTCTCGGCCTTCTTGAGGCCCTCGTAGGAGGACTGGTTGAAGGACTGGTCATCGAATCCGCCGGAGTCGGACACGATGCAGCCGGTGTAGTCGCTGGCCCCGGCCGTCGAGCCGCTGCCCGCCTCGGGGGGCGCACCACAACCGGCCAGCACGAGCGCGGTGGCGCCCATCGTGGCCAGTCCCGCAACTGAACCGCGCTTGAAACCTGCACGCAGTGAGTTCTTCAATTTTCCTCCAGGATGAAGAGAGTGGCGCTACGGCTCGAATTCAATGAGTGTCCGTTTCTGCACTGAAATTCTGTTTTCACTGAGGGCACGCAGCGCTGCGCCGGAGCGCACTGATGCCACCCACTTTAGTGGCCTGCGCCACGTCCCATCAGCACGGCCGCAGGCTATCCCGAAGATTGTTTACAAGTTGTTACCAACCAGTAGGGGCACCGCCCCCAAGCGGCACCCCCACTGGTGTTTCAGGGCCGCCGGTTGTGGCGGCACCTGGCTAAAGGCGGACCAGCATCTTCCCGGTGTTCGCCCCGTCCAGGAGGTCCATGAACGCCTGCGGGGCGTTCTCCAGCCCGTCCACGATCGTCTCGTCATAGCGGACGGTGCCGTCAGCCAGCCAGCCCGCCATCTTTCCCGCGAACTCCGCGGCATGCTGCCGCTGGCCGCCCACCAGGAAGCCCTTGAGCGTGAGCTGCTTGCCGATGGCCAGCATCAGGTTGCGGGGCGCAGGCGTCGGTTCGGTGGAGTTGTACTGGGCAATGGCCCCGCACATTGCCACGCGCCCGCCCACGTTGAGGACGGCCAATGCCGCCTCGAGGTGCTCGCCGCCCACGTTGTCGAAATAGACGTCGATGCCGCCGGGGCCGGCGGCCTTTTCGAGCTGGCCGCGTACGGGCCCGTCGTGGTAATCGAAGGCTGCGTCGAAGCCCAGCTCGAGGAGCCGAGCCACTTTGGCCGGCGAACCTGCCGAGCCGATGACGCGGGAGGCTCCCATTGCCTTTGCTATCTGGCCTACGAGCGAACCGACGGCTCCTGCTGCGCCGGAGACAAAGACCGCGTCTCCCGGGCTGAACCCGGCTACTTTGAGCAACCCTGCGTAGGCGGTGAGTCCGGTCATGCCCAGCGCACCGAGGAAGGCCGACGCCGGCGCCAGGTCCGTGCGGACAGTTTTCGTGGCGGCCGCGTCCACCACCGCATAGTCGCGCCACCCAAGGGAATGCACGACGACGTCCCCCTCCTTGAGCCCGCCGGAACGGGACGCGACCACCTCACCCACCGCGCCGCCGTCGAGCGCTTTATCCAGGGCGAAGGGCGCTGAATAGGACTTCACGTCATTCATGCGCCCACGCATGTACGGGTCGACGGACATGAACAGGTTCCGCACCAGGACCTCGCCGTCACGGAGTTCGGGCAGCCGCGCTTCAGCCAGTCGGAAGTTCCCCGGCACGGGCCGGCCCACCGGGCGGGAGGCGAGCTGGATTTCGCGGGCTGTTGCGGGAAGGCTCATACGGCGAACTCCAGGATCTTGATGTCAACGGTGATGTTGCCGCGGGTGGCGTTGGAGTAGGGGCAGATTTCGTGCGCCTTGGCCACCAGCTCCCCGGCGGCTGCCAGGTCCATGGCAGGGAGCGCCACTTCCAGTTCAGCGGCGAGCCCGAAGCCGGCGCCGTCCAGCTGGCCCAGGTGCACTTTGGCGGCAACGGCGGAATCGGTCAGGTCGGCGCGTTCCTTGCGGCCCACCAGCCGGAGTGCCGAGTGGAAGCACGCGGCGTAGCCGGCGGCGAAGAGCTGCTCCGGGTTGGTGCCCTGGCCCGTTCCGCCGAGCTCCACGGGGCTGGCGAGGCTGACGTCAAGCTTGCCGTCGCTGGAGCGCGCGGTGCCGTCGCGCCCTTCGCCCGAGGCAAGGGCCTGGGCAGTGTAAAGAGTCTTCACGGTAAATCCGTCCTTGTAGGGGTGGGAGAAATGTCGACGATGCGTCAGTGGGCCGCATGGAGGGCGGCGGTGAGCTTGCCGAGCGTCCGGCGCAGCTGCTCGAGCTCCGCGGCGGAAAGTCCGGCGGCATCCGCCAGCCGCTGCGGGATGGCTGCCGCGGGGCCGCTCAGGCTGCGGCCCGCGGTGGTCAGGTGGATGGCTACGCGCCGTTCATCCTCGCCCGAGCGGCGGCGCTCCACCAGCCCCAGGGCTTCCAGCCGCTTCAGCAGCGGCGAAAGGGTGCCGGAGTCCAAACCGAGTTCCTCGCCGATTTCCTTCACGCCGCGCGGTTCGTTCTCCCAGAGCACCAGCATTACCAGGTACTGCGGATAGGTCAGGCCCAGTTCCTCAAGGACCGGACGGTAGACGGCGGTGGCGGCCTTGGAGGCGGAATAGAGCGCGAAGCAAACCTGGCGGTCCAGCCGCGGGGCATCAGTCATGGTTCAACCATAGGGCGCAAGTAAGTTGTGCACAACTTACTTGTGCCCTCAGCCGCCCTCGAAGGGCGCAGGAGGTACGACGGCGGCGTCCGCCCCTCGGATTACAGGTCGCGGATGGTGCGCAGCGCCGCTGCGGTAAGAACCCGGATGCCCAGGCCGAGGGCCCGCTCGTCCACGATGTAGTCGCCGCGGTGGAGGTCGTATTCCTCGCCGCCGGGCGTCTTGGTGCCCAGGCGCATCATGGCTCCGGGAAGTTCGGCCAGGAACCAGGCGAAGTCCTCCCCGCCCATGGACTGCGGCGTCAGCACCACGGCGCTTTCCCCGATTTCGGCGCGGGCAGCCGCCTCGATGATGGCGGTCTCATGCTCGGAGTTCACCACCGGCGGCACTCCCCTGGTGTGTTCCAGGCGCACGTCCACGCCGTAGGGCGCAGCCACCTGGTGGACAACCTCGTCAAGGAGCTCTCCGGCTTCATGCCACGCCTCGCGGTCCAGGCACCGCATGGTTCCTGCCATGTAGCCGGTGCCGGGAATCGCATTGGGTGCTGAACCTGCGGAGATCTGTCCCCACACCACGGACACGCCGCTGCGGACATCCACGCGGCGGGAGAGGACGGCGGGCACGTTCACCGCAATCTGGGCGAGCGCGAACACCAGTTCCTCGGTCAGGTGCGGGCGCGACGTGTGGCCGCCGCGGCCGGAAAGTTCGATCCGGATGGTGTCCGAGGCGGACGTGATGGCGCCGATGCGCGTCCCGATTTTGCCCACGTCGATCCGGGGATCGCAGTGCAGGGCGAGGATCCGCGGCACGCCGTCCAGCACGCCCTGCTCGATGCAGGAGTGGGCGCCGCCGGGCATGGTTTCCTCGGCCGGCTGGAAGATGATGCGGACAGTGGCGCCCAGCGGCTCGTCCTGGTGCATCCGGTGCAGCACCAGGGCGATGCCCAGCATAGTGGTGGTGTGGACGTCGTGGCCGCAGGCGTGGGTTACGCCGTGGTTCTTCGAGGCGAACGGCAGGCCGGTCTCCTCGATGATGGGCAGGGCGTCGATGTCGCCGCGCAGGGCGGTGGCGATGGGCCCTTCGCCCACATCTACGGTGAGTCCGGTCCCCTCCAGGCGGCGGGGGGTGAGGCCGGCAGCCTCAAGCCGCTCAGCAAGCTTGTCGGTGGTGCGGAATTCCTTGAAGGAGAGTTCCGGGTGCGCGTGCAGGTCCCTGCGGAAGTCGATCAGTTCCGGCAGGAGCGGCTCGAGCCACGGAGCCACCAGGGCGGTGGGCTCGGCTTCAGTAGTGTAATTGCGCACTGCTTCACTCTAGCGAGGGTGGCGGCATTAGCGGCCATCACGGTCGCCGCGTTACATCAGAGGACGTCTGTATCGCCGCTGGCCTTGAGGGCGTCAACGGCGGCCTTGACCCGCTGGGAGTTGGCCATGGTGGTCACCAGCAGCGCGTCCGGCGTGTCCACGATGACCACGTCCTGGATCCCGATCAGGGCGATCACCCGCTTGGTGTCGGTCACAACCACGCCGCTGGAGTTTTCCGTGAAGACGCGCGCGCCTTCGCCCAGCACCGTGACGTCGTCAACCTCCTTGGCACTGTTGAGCCGGCCCACGGAGGCGAAGTCGCCGACGTCATCCCAGCGGAAGGAACCAGGTACGACGGCGACGTCCCCGGCTTCGGCGGCAGGCTCGGCCACCGCGTAGTCGATGGCGATCTTCGGCAGGGTGGGCCAGACGCGGGCGGTGACCTCGTCACGCTCAGGGGTGTCCCAGGCCCGTGCGATTTCCTGCAGACCGCGGAACAGCTCCGGCTGGTTGGCTTCCAGGTGCTTGAGCAGCAGGGCCACGGGTGCCACGAACATGCCCGCGTTCCAGACGTAATTGCCGCTGTCCACGTACTGCTGTGCTACCTGCTCGTCCGGCTTTTCAACGAACTCCACCACGTCCTGGGCGCTCGGAGCGCCTTCAATGTGGAGGGCCTGGCCGGAGCGGATGTAACCGAACCCGGTGGACGGGTGGGTGGGCTTGATGCCGATGGTCACGATCTTGCCGGCGGCGGCGGTGTGGATTGCCTCGCGGACTGCCTGCTGGAACAGGTTGTCCGGGCTGATGACCTGGTCCGCGGCGAAGGAACCCATGATGGTGTCCGTGTCACGCTCGTGCAGGATCGCCGCGGCAAGGCCGATTGCGGCGGCGGAATCCTTCGGCTCCGATTCGAGGACGAGATCCGAATCCCCGACCTCCGGAAGCTGGCGGCACACGGCTTCCCTGTGGGCCTTCCCGGTGACTACCAGCACCTTGCTCCCGGCGAGCGGGTGCAGCCGGTCGTAGGTGGCACGCAGCAGCGTGCTGCCCGAGCCGGTGAGGTCGTGAAGGAACTTGGGAGCTGCGGCGCGTGACAGGGGCCAGAGGCGGGTCCCCACGCCGCCGGCCGGGATCACCGCGATAAAGCGGTCAAGGGGTGATGCCGGGCTTGTCACTTTGTCTGTACTCATCACCGCCTACTTTAGCGGAACGGGCCCTGGGCCCTCCGTCGGGCGGTTTCGGCCCAAGGAGGGCGGCAGTATGGCAGGCTCCCGGCGCCGGTCCGCGGCGAGTGTGTCCTTTGTCTCAAAATTTCGTGGGTTCCGCGCCACTGCTGGTCACCAAGGAACTCCTAAATTGAATAAGCTGTCAGCGAAGCCTAGATTTAGGCCTGAGCTACGAGTGCTCTCGCAGCAGGCGTTCCCCCCGCGTGGATCTCATGCCAGCGCCGCTGTGTTGCAGGGAGGTTTATCAGTGCCGACAAAACCAGCTGGCACCTTGTACCGCGGCCGTGAAGGCATGTGGTCTTGGGTAGGACACCGTATTACCGGTGTAGTGATCTTTTTCTTCTTGTTGGTCCACGTATTGGACACCTCCTTGGTGCGCGTGTCTCCCGAGGCCTACACCACCGTGATCGGTGCCTACAAGAACCCCCTCATGGCCCTGGGCGAGACCGGCCTTGTCGCCGCCATCGTCTTCCACGCCTTTAACGGCCTGCGGATCATCGCGGTTGACTTCTGGAAGAAGGGTGCCAAGTACCAGCGGCAGATGCTGTGGGCAGTCCTGGCCCTCTGGCTTGTCACCATGGTCGCCTTCGCCATCCGCCACCTGTCCCTCGCCCTGGGAGGTCACTAAGCCATGAGTGCAACCATTGAAAATCCACGTAGTGGACAAATGAGCGGGCGGATCGCCCCGCAGTACCGCCGCCATGGCGGGAGCAAGGGAAACTTCGAGATGATCGCGTGGCTCTTCATGCGGCTCTCCGGCGTGGTCCTTGTGGTCCTGATCTTCGGGCACCTCTTTGTGAACCTCCTGGTCGGCGAGGGCATCCACGCCATCGACTTCGGTTTTGTGGCCGGCAAGTGGGCCGATCCGTTCTGGCAGTTCTGGGACCTCGCCATGCTGTGGCTGGCCATGCTGCACGGAACCAACGGCGTGCGCACCATCATCAACGACTACGCCGAAAAGGACTCGACCCGCCGCTGGCTGAAGACGGTCCTCTACTCGGCCACCGTCGTCATCATTGTCCTGGGCACCCTGGTGATCTTCACCTTCAACCCTTGCCCCGTCGTCGACGGTGTGCCCCTGCCTGGCGGATTCTGCCCTGCCTAGCACCGGCACCACCCCGGGCCCGCGGGTACAACCGCGGGCCCTGTTTTGCGGCGCAGGCAACGCCGGCCCGTTGTTTTATAGCGAATTTTGAGAGAAAGAGCATCTGGTATGCAGGTCCATAAGTACGACGTCGTCATCGTCGGTGCCGGTGGCGCTGGCATGCGCGCCGCGATCGAATCCGGTCAGCGCGCCCGCACAGCAGTACTGACCAAGCTCTACCCCACCCGCTCGCACACCGGTGCGGCGCAGGGTGGCATGTGTGCGGCCCTTGCCAACGTCGAGGAAGACAACTGGGAATGGCACACCTTTGACACCGTTAAGGGCGGCGACTACCTGGTTGACCAGGACGCCGCCGAGGTCATGGCCAAGGAAGCCATCGACGCCGTGCTTGACCTCGAAAAGATGGGCCTGCCGTTCAACCGCACGCCCGAAGGCCGGATTGACCAGCGCCGGTTCGGCGGGCACACCCGCGACCACGGCAAGGCCCCCGTCCGCCGCGCCTGCTACGCCGCGGACCGCACCGGCCACATGATCCTGCAGACCCTGTACCAGAACTGCGTCAAGCACAACGTCGAGTTCTACAACGAGTACTATGTCCTGGACCTGCTGACTGTCGAGGAGGACGCTGTCCGCGCGGACGGTACCCCCTACAAGCAGAAGCGTGTTGCCGGCGTCGTGTCCTATGACCTCGCTTCCGGCGAGCTGCACGTCTTCCAGGCCAAGTCCGTGGTGTTCGCCTCCGGCGGCGCCGGCAAGGTCTTCAAGACCACCTCCAACGCGCACACCTTGACCGGTGACGGCATGGGCATCGCCTTCCGCCGCGGCATCCCCCTGGAGGACATGGAGTTCTTCCAGTTCCACCCCACCGGCCTGGCCGGCCTGGGCATCCTCCTCTCCGAGGCCGCCCGCGGCGAAGGTGCCATCCTGCGCAACTCCGAGGGTGAGCGCTTCATGGAGCGCTACGCCCCCACCATCAAGGACCTGGCGCCCCGCGACATTGTTGCCCGCTCCATGGCCAACGAGGTCCGCGAAGGCCGCGGCTGCGGCCCGAACAAGGACTATGTCCTCCTGGACCTGACGCACCTGGAGCCGGCGCACATTGACGCCAAGCTTCCGGACATCACCGAGTTCGCCCGCACGTACCTCGGCGTTGAGCCCTACACAGAGCCCGTTCCGGTGTTCCCCACGGCGCACTACGCCATGGGCGGCATCCCCACCAACATCACTACCGAGGTCCTGCAGGACAACGACACCGTGGTCCCCGGCCTGTATGCAGCCGGCGAGGTTGCGTGCGTATCTGTCCACGGCTCGAACCGCCTGGGCACCAACTCGCTGCTGGACATCAACGTGTTCGGCAAGCGCGCCGGCATCGCCGCGGCTGAGTACGCCAAGACGGCTGATTTTGTGGAACTGCCGGAGAACCCGCTGGCCTACACCACCGAACTGCTGGATATTGCCCGCAACGGCACCGGCGACGAAAAAGTGGCTGTGATCCGCAAGGAACTCCAGGACACCATGGACGCCAACATGCAGGTGTTCCGCACCGCGGAGACGCTGAACCAGGTGCTCCGCGACATCGCTTCCTTCGAGGAGCGGTACAAGCGGATCAACGTCCAGGACAAGGGCAAGCGCTTCAACCTTGACCTGCTCGAGGCCGTTGAGCTCGGCTTCCTCCTGGAGCTGGCCAAGGTCATGACCGTGGCCGCCCTCTACCGCGAGGAATCCCGCGGCGGACACTTCCGCGAGGACTTCCCGGACCGCAACGACGAAAAATTCATGAAGCACTCCATGGCGTACAAGGATGACCACGCCCCGGCGGACGGATCGGCTGAGTCAATTGCCGGCATCCGCCTGGCCACCAAGCCGGTCGTCTTTACCCGCTACGAGCCGATGGTGAGGAAGTACTAAGATGTCAGCTGAACTTGCTGAGCCAGCCTCAAAGATCGAACTGCCTGCCGGCGTCGGCGGTGGCGGCGAGATCCCCACGTTCGATGTGCACCTGCGCGTCCGCCGGTACAACCCGGAGGTTTCCGAGGAAGCCACCTGGGACGACTTCCACCTGACCATGTACGGCACGGACCGTGTGCTGGATGCCCTGCACAAGGTCAAATGGGAAACGGACGGCACCCTCTCCTTCCGCCGCTCCTGCGCGCACGGTGTGTGCGGGTCGGATGCCATGCGCATCAACGGCCGCAACCGCTTGGCCTGCAAAACACTCCTCAAGGACCTGGACACGTCCAAGCCCATCACGGTGGAGCCCATCAAGGGCCTGCCGGTGGAGAAGGACCTCATCGTGGACATGGAGCCGTTCTTCCAGTCCTACCGCGAGGTCATGCCGTTCCTCATCAACAAGGGGCACGAGCCCACCCGCGAACGCCTGCAGTCCGCCGAGGACCGGGAGCGTTTCGATGACACCACCAAGTGCATCCTCTGTGCTGCGTGCACGTCCTCCTGCCCGGTCTTCTGGACCGACGGCCAGTACTTCGGGCCGGCCGCGATCGTCAACGCGCACCGCTTCATCTTCGATTCCCGTGATGACGCCGGCGACATGCGCCTGGAGATCCTCAACGACAAGGAAGGCGTGTGGCGCTGCCGCACCACCTTCAACTGCTCCGAAGCATGCCCCCGTGGCATCCAGGTGACCCAGGCAATCGCCGAGGTCAAGCAGGCCATTCTCTCCCGCAAGATCTGACAAAGGATTGAGCGGACGACGGCGCCGTCCCCCACTTAAGGGGAACGGCGCCGTCGTTGTTTCGCGGTTTAGGCGCACAGAAGAAAGGGGACGCCATGTCCCGCTCCGAAAAAGTCAGCTTTGAAGGCTCCACCGGCGAGATGCTCTCGGGAATCATCGATGTTCCGGAGGGGCCCGTCAAGGGCTGGGGAGTTTTCTCGCACGGTTTCACGCTGGGAAAGGACAGCCCGTCCGCGTCCCGGATGTGCAAGGCGTTGGCGGACAGCGGCGTGGGCATGCTCCGGTTCGATAACCTCGGCCTGGGCGGTTCCGCAGGCGAGTGGTCCGCCGGCTCGTTCAGCCACAAGGTGGCGGACACCGTCAGGGCGGCTGAGTTCATGCGGAGCCAGGGGAAGCAGATTTCCCTGCTGGTGGGACACTCCTTCGGCGGCGCGGCCGTCCTGGCTGCCGCACGGGAGATTCCCGAGCTCGACGCCGTCGCTACCGTTGGGGCGCCCTTCTCGCCGAAGCACGTGGCGCACGTGTTCGATGCGGCCCTGGATAAGATCCTGAGTGAGGGCAGTGCCGAGGTGGACCTCGGCGGGAAGCGGGTGGAGATCCGCAAGCACTTCGTGGAGGACCTGGAAAAAGCGGACCTGACGGACTGCATCAAGCAGCTGCACAAGCCGCTGATGGTGTTGCACTCCCCCACGGACAACACCGTGGGAATCGAAAACGCCAGTACGATCTTCCAGACAGCCCGCCACCCGCGGAACTTCGTCTCCCTCGAAGGCAGCGACCATCTGCTCACGGGCAAAGGCCAAGCGGCGCGGGCCGCACGCATCATTGCTGCCTGGGCCGACCAATACCTCGACGCCGGGCAATAGCCGGGGCACCGGCATCGGCATGCGCGGGCACCTTCCCTGGCTGGACCTGGCGGGCGCCCCACGTGCCCTTGTCATGGCCCGTGGAGGCGGTGTGCAGGTCCGCCTCCCGGACGGCCGCCCAGCCGGCTGAAACCAGGTAGGCCTGGCTCACCAGGTTGAACCAGATCAGCAGGCCGATGATGATGGCGAACGGCGCCAGGATGGGATTCCGCCCTGCCCCGGCCAGCAGTTCGGTGCTGAACACCTGGAGGACCGTGGTGCCCACCGCAGCCAGGATGGTTCCCTCCAGCAGGGCGCGGCGGGAAAGTTTCAGGCCGGCCGCCAGCCGGAACATGATGAGGGCAGTCACCCAGTTCAGGACCAGCGGCACTGCGATCTTGATCGATGTGGTGAGCGGGCCGGCAACAGCGTCATCGAGCCGCAGGAAGTCGGTGACCCAGCCGGCGGCGGTTCCAAACACCAGGGAGGCTCCGGCGCTGATCACCAGGGCCACGCCCAGCAGCACCAGGGTGCCCGCATCCCGGAGTTTGAGGAGGATGGGGTTGACCAGCAGCGGCGGCAGTTCCAGCACGCCGCGCAGCCCGTCCCGAAGTCCGGCAATCCAGCCCAGGGACGTGATGACCGTGACCACGGCGCCTATCAGGGCTGTCCAGCCAAGCCCGTCCGGGTTCAGCAGGTCCTGGGGGTCAACCAGCCCTTCGCCCCCATTTACCTTGAGGAGGCCCGGCGCACTTTGGGCAACACTGCCAATGATCGTGTCCAGGAGGGCGGGCTGTCCGCGCAGTACCAGGCCGGCAATGGAGAAGCCGGTGGTGAGGAGGCCGGTAATGGAGAAGAACATGTTGAAGCCGATGCCGGCGCTCATCAGCGGACCGTGCTGGAGCGTGTAGTGCCGGAAGGCGCGCATGGGACGAAGGGCGTTAAGGAGGGCAAGGAGCCACTGGACCATGGCCACCAGGCTGGGCACGGGCCCTTTGCCAGCCCTCCGTGCCTTGTTCCACTCCATCCTTTTCTGGATCACCGCGAGCTTCAGGCGGGCGTGGTCCGTGGGGAGGGGCTGGTGTTCAGTCTGTTTCGCCTGGTGCCGGGACGGGGTCCGTGAGTCAGGTGCCGCCGTCGTTGTCAGTTTGGGTCCCAAAGTCCAGCTCTTCCCGTAGCTGCCAGATGCCGTCGGCATCGTGCTCGTAAAGTCCCATGCTAACCACGGGGAAGGTGGCCCTGTAGTTCCGCAGCACCGTTTCGGCTTCGTCGAGGCTTTCCGGCGGCACATCGTGGGCGATGGTGACGTGCGGGTGGTAGGCAAACGGCAACTCGCGGTGCAGGGGACCCTGCTGGAGCTTTTCGTGCAGGTGGACGCAGTCTTCGAAGCCGTCCTCGACGTTGATGAAGACCACCGGCGAGACCGGACGGAAGGTTCCGGTTCCGGCGATGGTGACCTTGAAGGGCCTCTGCTGGCGCGCCACCTCGCGGACGTGCTCGCGGGTGGCCTCCCAATCCTTGGTAGGGGTAGTGGTTACCAGCGTGATGTGGGCCGGAACGACGCCGGCCAGGGGATCACCGAAAGACGCCCGCCAACGCTGCAGCTCCTCCGCGATTTCGGCGGGAAAGCCAAGGATGACGCCCACGCTGATGTCCTCCGTGCGGGACGGGCGGCCACGCGGGACAACGCGACGGTCCGCTGGGTCTCCGTGGGGGTTGGCGGGTGTCCCCGCCGTCCGGCGGGGGGAACGGGTGCCTTCCCTTGCGGTGACTTTGCTGGACGACATAACGCTAGTGGACTCCGGCGAGGCTGAGGGACGGCAGGAAACCCATGCGCTCGTAAACCTGGGCGAGCGTAACCGAGGCAATCTCGCGCGCCCGCTCCGCCCCGTGGGCGAGCAGGCGGTCCAGCTCGGCCGGATCCTCCATCAGTTCGTTGGTGCGGTTCCGCAGCGGTGTAATGAAGTCCACCACCACCTCCGCAAGGTCCACCTTGAGATGGCCGTACATCTTGCCCTGGTACTCGGTCTCGAGCTCGGCCACCGTCTTCCCGGTCAAGGATGAGTAAATGGTGAGCAGGTTGGAGACGCCGGGCTTCTCCTCCGTATCAAACCGTATTTCCGTTCCGGCGTCCGTCACTGCCGATTTGATGCGCTTGGCAGCGATCTTCGGGTCCTCCAGCAGTTGGATGGCCCCGTTGGGTGACTCCCCGGTCTTGGACATCTTGGCGCTGGGGTTCTGCAGGTCGTAGATCTTGGCGCTTTCCTTGACGATGGTCGCCTCCGGGACGGTGAAGGTTGGACCAAAGCGGGTGTTGAAGCGCTGGGCCAGGTTCCGGGTGAGCTCCAGGTGCTGGCGCTGGTCCTCACCCACTGGCACCAGGTCCGTCTGGTACAGCAGGATGTCCGCAGCCATCAGGGTGGGATAGGCAAAAAGCCCCAGGGTGGCGGCGTCAGCACCGGACTTCTGGGTCTTGTCCTTGAACTGGGTCATGCGCGAGGCCTCGCCGAAACCGGTGATGCAGTTCAATGCCCACGCCAGCTGTGCATGTTCGGGCACGTGGGACTGGACGAAGAAGATGCTCTTGTCCGGGTCGATGCCCGCAGCGATGTACTGCGCGGCAACGATCCGGGTGCGTTTGGCAAGCTCGGCCGGATCGAAGTCAACCGTAATGGCGTGCAGGTCCGGGATGAAGAAAACGGCGTCGTACTCAGCCTGCATGTCCACCCAGTTGCGGACGGCGCCGATGTAGTTGCCCAGGTGCAGGGAATCAGCGGTGGGCTTGGCGCCGGAGAGGATGCGCTTCTTGGCGGCGGGCGAAGTGGGGCTAGTCATCTGGGAGGAAACCTTCGGGCTCAGAGCTGGTAATCCACTACCAGCGGGGCGTGGTCGGAGAAGCGGGTGTCCCATGACGCCGCCCGGTCCACCACCGCGGAGATGGCGGAGGCGGCCAGCGCCGGGGTGGCCAGGTGGTAGTCGATGCGCCAGCCGGTGTCATTGTCAAAGGCCTTGCCGCGCTGCGACCACCAGGTGTACGGCCCGTCAACCGGTCCTGCCAGGTTGCGGTGGACATCGTGCCAGCCGATTTCCTCGCCGAAAAACCTGTCGAAGTAAGCGCGTTCTTCGGGCAGGTGGCCCGCCTTCTTGACGTTGCCTTTCGAGTTCCGGATGTCCAGCGGGGTGTGGGCCACGTTGAGGTCACCCACCACCAGGGCATGGTCGCTGTGCTTGGTCAGCTCCGGGAGCCGGGTGCTCATGACATCCAGGAACCGGAATTTGTCATCCTGCTTCGGTGTGCCCACCTCGCCGGAGTGGACGTAGGCGCTTGCCACGGTGAGCTGGACGGGCTGTCCGGCCGCGTCCCGCAGGCGGAAGTCGGCCTCAACCCAGCGGCCGGCCGTGGCGAAGTAGTCGTCGCCGATGCCGTTGCGGGTTTCCAGTGGCTCTTCACGGGATGCGATGGCGACGCCGGCGCGGCCTTTGGCTTCAGCTTCCGCGTGCAGGATGTGCCAGCCTTCGCCCAGCAGCTGGCGCACGATTGCGTCGGGGGCGCGGACTTCCTGCAGGCAGAGGATGTCCACCTCGCGGGGCTCCAGCCACGCCGCCATGCCGTTCTTGAACGCAGCCCGGAGGCCGTTGACGTTGACGGATGCGATGCGAAGGTGGTCCTTGTTCAATGCCGAGCTCACCCGCTCCACTCTAGTCGATGATGGTTCCGGTGACCGGCTCTCCACTGCCGCCCGAGGACTTGATCATGTCCCTGGCGTTGGTGGCCGTAATCTCGATGGTTTCCAGGGCCCGGTGGATGGTGTCCTGGTTGGCGGCGGCACCCTTGGCACGCTCCTCCTCCACCACGCGGACCTGGACCTGGACAATCTTGAAGGAGTGGTCCAGCTTGAGGTCGCGGACTTCCTCAGCCTGGCCTCGCTCGGCCACAACCCGGGTTCCACCCTGGTCTGCCGCGGCGTAGGGGCCGCGCCCTGCAGCGGAGGTGAACGCATTCTGGGCTTCGCTCAGCTTGGCGCCGGCCTTCTTGGCCGCCTTCTGGATGCTGAAGACCACAAAGGACGCAAGTGCCAGCCAGAAGAAGGCGATGACGGCAACTACCCAGCCCACGACGTCGTTCTGGTTGGCCGCGAAGATCACGGCCACGATGAAGGCGGTGACCAGGACCATCAGTCCGGGCCCGCTGATGCGGAACATGGAGAATCCGCCCCTGGCCGGTTTGGAGGATGACTTGGAGCTGCCCAGAGATTGCATGCACCCATTCTCTCAAACCCTGCGGTGTGCTCCCGCCGCCTTCCACCCGCGGCGAACACAGCCCCTCCCCTACTTGGCTGGGTGGGAGCTACTTCAGGAAGAGTTGGCGCAGGCGGAGCGTGGTGAGCAGCATGCCGACGGCGGTCATCACCAGGTAGTAGCCCACGTGGACGGGCGTCGCGGCCGAGAACGAGCCCACGCTGATCTGGCGCAGGAGTTCCACCCCGTGCCACAACGGCATCGCCTGGATGACCCACTGGATGGCCTGCGGGTAGACGCTCAGCGGATAGAACGTGGCGCTGAACAGGAACATGGGCAGCATGAGGAAGGTGATCCAGTCCATCTGCTGGAACGTCTTCATGAAGCTGGTGATTCCCATTCCGATGCTGGCGAAGCCGAAGGCGATGAGTACCGAGGCGGGAATCATCAGCAGCGCCCACGGTGTGGTGATCAGACCCATGACCCCCATGACGGCGGTAAAGCCCGTGGCGTACAGCATCCCGCGCAGGAGGGCCAGGAAGATCTCGCCCAGGGCGATGTCCAGCGGGCCAAGGGAGGTGTACAGCATGCCCTGGTACAGCTTTCCGAAGTTCATCTTGAAGAACACGTTCCAGGTGGAGTCGTACACCGCTCCGTTCATCGCCGAGACGGCAAGCAGGGCCGGGGCGATATAGGCCGCGTAGCTGACAGGCGCCCCGCCGGGCCCTTCCACCTCCCCCACCAGCGCGCCCATGCCGACGCCCATGGAGACCAGGAACAGCACAGGCTCGAAGAAACCGGACAGCATAATCAGCCAGTGGCCGCCCAGCGTCGCCTTCAGTCCCCGCGAGATCACCGCCCGGGCATTGCGCGAATACAGGGCGCCGAAGGTCCTGGTCCTGGCCTGCTCCACAGCATTCGGTGCCGTACCTGCACCCGCGGCGCGGCTCATTGCGCCATCCTCGCCGCGAACCGGCGACGCGTCAGGATCCAGCCCAGTACCGCCAGGCCCGCCAGGACCGCAATATGGACAAGGGTGAGGACCAGCGGCTCCTTGTACCCGTAGCTGAGCACCCGGCCAAGTTCGGTGCCGTGCCAGATCGGCGAAATCCAGCCGACCCAGCGAACGGCCAGCGGGAGGGTCTCCAAGGGGAAGAACGTGCCGGAGAACAGGAACAGCGGCATCACAACGAGCCGCATTACAAGGGCGAACTGCCCCTTGTCCTCCGTCAGCGAAGCCGAGTAGGCCATCAGCGGCAGCCCGAAGGACAGCCCGGCCAGGGTGGCCGCTAGGATGCCGGCCCACGCCCAGCCCGACGGGGCGGCACCAAACAGGGCCACAACCCCGAAGTAGATCGCCGACTGCACGAGCAGGCGCAGCGTTACCGCCATGATGTGTCCGGCCGCGATCTGGCCGGGCGTCAGCGGCGAGGCGTGCGGGCCGTAATACGTCCGGCGCCACTTGAACCCGGCCATCACAGGGAAGGTGAATTCGTTGGCCGCCGTCATAACGGCGGCAGAGACGAGCAGTGCCGGCGCAATAAAGGCCAGGTAGCTCCCGCCGCCGAATGCCGCAGCATCGCCGCTGTCCACCAGCGTTGCCAGGCCCACCCCCATGGCAAACAGGTAGGCCACGGGCTGGCCGACGCTGTACATCAGGATTGACCAGCCGTAGCTCTTCATTACCCGGAGCACCTGCTCCGCATAATAGAACGCCCCCCAGCGCCGGGCCTTGGCTGCCGCCACTTCGGGGCTGTGGGCCCGCAAAGCCCCCGCGGACGCCCCCTCAGTCAACGAGGCTCCGGCCCGTGAGCCGCAGGAACACGTCCTCCAGCGAGGACCTGCGCACCAGCGAGGTCAGCGGGCGCAGCCCGCGGGACGCCACCTGCTCAAGGGCGGACTCGCCGTCGTGCGCGTAAATCAGCACGCGGTCCGGGAGGACCTCCAGCCGCTCCCCGATGCCCTCCAGTTCCGCGGCGATGGTGGTGTTCCGCTCGGAGCCGAACCGCAGCTCAACCACCTCCCGGGTGGAGTGCTCACGGATCAGCTGGGCCGGCGATCCTTCGGCCATGATCCGGCCCTTGTCCACCACGATCAGGCGGTCACAGAGCTGCTCCGCCTCGTCCATGTAGTGGGTGGTCAGGATCAGCGTGACGCCCTGCTCCTTGAGCCGGAACAGGCGGTCCCAGAGGATGTGCCGGGCCTGCGGGTCCAGCCCGGTGGTGGGCTCGTCCAGCAGCAGGATCCGGGGTTCGTTGATGAGCGAGCGGGCAATGGTCAGGCGCCGCTTCATCCCTCCGGAGAGGGCATCCACCTTGGATTTCGCCTTGTCCGTCAGCTGCGCGAATTCCAGCAGTTCGTCGGCCTTCGGCTTCAGGTAGCTCATGGGCAGGCCGAAGTAACGGCCGTAGACCAGGAGGTTGTCGCGGACCCGGAGTTCCTCATCCAGGTTGTCCTGCTGCGGGACCACGCCCAGGTGCGCCCGCACTTCCGGCCCGTGCGAGTCCGGGTCCAGGCCCAGGATGCGAAGGTTCCCGGAGGTGCGGCGCGTGACTCCGCCGATCATCTTCATGGTGGTGGATTTGCCGGCGCCGTTCGGGCCCAGCAGGCCAAAGGACTCCCCGGCCGGGACGCTGAAGGAGATTCCGTCCACGGCAACCACGTCCCCGTAGGTCTTGGTCAGGTTCTCCGCCGTAATGACCGTGCGGTGGGCTTCGTTGCGCGGCCCGGCTGCTGGCTGGGCTGTGCCGGCGGCTGTTCCCGGCGGCACGGTGGCTTTGTTGTGCACCCTCCGCAGACTAGTAGAGGGGCGGGGCAGGTGGAAGGGGACTGCCACTTTCTGCGCTTAAAGTCCGACGGCGGCACGGCGCCTTTTGTGCGAAGGTGCCGGGCCGCCGTCGGGCGTGTGCGAGGGGAACTAGTGTGTGGCTCCCGAGCCGCTGTCCTGTGCCACCTGGCGCTCCGCGGCTTCCACCACGTTGGTCATCAGCAGCGCCACGGTCATGGGACCGACGCCCCCGGGGTTCGGTGAAATCCAGCCGGCTACCTCAGCCGCGGCGGGGTCGATGTCGCCGTAAACCCGGCTCTTGCCCGTCTCGGGATCGGTTTCCCGGGTGACGCCGACGTCCAGCACGGCCGCGCCGGGCTTCACGTCGGAGGCCTTGACGATGTGCTTGGCACCCGCCGCACCCACAATGACGTCTGCCTGCCGGAGCAGCTCAGAGAGGTTCTGGGTGCCGGTGTGCGTGAGGGTCACCGTGGCGTTGACGGCGCGCCGGGTGAGCAGCAGGCCGATCGAGCGGCCGATGGTGACGCCGCGGCCCACCACCACAACATGCTTGCCCTTGAGGCTGTAGCCGTTGCGCTCCAGGAGCTCGATGACGCCGCGGGGCGTGCACGGCAGCGGCGAGGTGATCTCGCCGTTGACGTTGAGCACCAGCTTGCCAAGGTTGGTGGGGTGCAGTCCATCGGCATCCTTGGCGGGGTCGATACGCTCCAGGATCGCATCGGTGTCCAGGTGCTTGGGCAGCGGCAGCTGGACGATGTAGCCGTGGCAGGCGGGGTCCGCATTGAGTTCGTCAATGAGTGCCTCTACCTGCGCCTGGGTGGCATCGGCCGGAAGTTCGCGCTGGATCGAGTTCATCCCGATCTCCGCGGACTGCTTGTGCTTCATGGACACATACAGCTGGGAGGCCGGATCCGCGCCCACAAGGACGGTGGCGATGCCGGGCGTGACGCCCTTGGCCTTGAGTACTGCCACGCGTTCGGCCAGCTCGGCCTTGATGGCGGCGGCGGCAAGCTTGCCGTCGAGGACCTTCGCGGTCTGGGTGGTTTCAGTCATGGGTCACCACTGCTCGTGCTGCGGGTACAGCGGGAAGTCGGCGGCCAGTTTGTCCACGCGGGCCTGCAGGGACTCGATGTCCGCGCCGGTGCCGGCCTTCAGTGCGGTGGCGATGATCTCGGCGACCTCGGTGAATTCCTCGGCGCCGAAGCCGCGGGTGGCCAGGGCCGGGGTGCCGATGCGGAGGCCGGAAGTGACCATCGGGGGGCGGGGGTCGAACGGAACGGCGTTGCGGTTCACGGTGATGCCCACGGAGTGCAGGAGGTCCTCCGCCTGCTGGCCGTCAAGCTGGGAGTTGCGGAGGTCAACGAGGACCAGGTGCACGTCGGTGCCGCCCGTGAGGACGGAGACACCGGCATCGGCGACGTCGGCCTGGTTCAGGCGGTCGGCGATGATCTTGGCGCCTTCCAGGACGCGCTCCTGGCGTTCCTTGAACTCCTGGGTGCCGGCAATCTTGAAGGCCACGGCCTTGGCGGCGATGACATGCATCAGCGGGCCGCCCTGCTGGCCCGGGAAGACGTTGGAGTTGAGCTTCTTGGCCCACTCCTGCTTGGCCAGGATCACGCCGGAACGCGGACCGGCGAGGGTCTTGTGCACCGTGGAGGTGACGACGTCGGAGTGCGGCACCGGGCTCGGGTGCAGTCCGGCGGCAACCAGTCCGGCGAAGTGCGCCATGTCCGTCCACAGGAGGGCCCCCACCTCGTCGGCGATGGAGCGGAAGGCAGCGAAGTCCAGGTGGCGCGGGTAGGCGGACCAGCCGGCGATGATGACCTGGGGCTTCTCGGCGATGGCCTGCTCGCGGAGCTTGTCCATGTCGATGCGGAAGTTGTCTTCCTCCACCTGGTAGGCAGCCACGTTGTACAGCTTGCCGGAGAAGTTCAGCTTCATGCCGTGGGTCAGGTGGCCGCCGTGGGCCAGGGAGAGGCCCAGGATCTTGTCGCCGGGGGTGATCATGGCGGAGAGGGCAGCGGCGTTGGCCTGGGCACCGGAGTGCGGCTGGACGTTGGCGTACTCGGCGCCGAACAGGGCCTTGACCCTGTCAATGGCCAACTGCTCGGCAATGTCCACGTATTCGCAGCCGCCGTAGTAGCGGCGGCCCGGGTAGCCCTCGGCGTACTTGTTGGTGAGGACGGAGCCCTGGGCTTCCATCACGGCGCGGGGTGCGAAGTTTTCGGAGGCAATCATTTCCAGGGTGCCGCGCTGGCGGCCGAGTTCCTGGTCCAGGACTGCTGCGATTTCGGGGTCAAGCTCAGCCAGCGGCTGGTTGCTGACGGCGGTGGTTGAGGTGGCTGTAGTAGTCACGAAAAACTCCTGGCTAGGCATACGGGCACTGCTAAGGTCAGGCTACCGGCTGGCGCACCTTCACACCGCCTCGATGACAGGGCGTGAACGCGCACGGCATGGCGCTGCGGTACTGACGGGGTGCAGCCCCAATTCCGGCAAGACATGACCCTCGGCCCAGGCGTACGATCCGTGGTCTTCGTGATTGCCGCTCCCTGGTGGTTAGCCACCCAACGCCAGTTGCGACCCCCTCAGCGTACCAAACCAGGGCCGTGCCGCGCGGGTAGGCTTGTACGCGTGAGTGAAGAGCAGCTGAACCAAGCCTACGTAGTAACCCTGTCCTGCCCGGACCGCCCCGGAATCGTCCATGCGGTGGCCGGCGCCCTGCTGGTGGCGGGCTGCAATATTACGGATTCGCAACAGTACGGCAGCCCTGCAACGGGCAACTTCTTCATGCGGGTAGAGGTGACCACGGCGGCCGCCAAGTCTGTGCTGCGCGCTGCCCTTGAGCCTGTGGCCGAGGCATTCGGGATGCAGTGGAGCCTCAACACCGTGGGCCAGAAGGTGCGCACCCTGGTCATGGCCAGCACCTCCGCCCACTGCCTCAACGACATCCTGTTCCAGCAGCGTTCCGGGACGCTGCCCATCGAGATCCCCGCCATCGTCTCAAACCACCAGGACCTGGCCGGACTCGCGCAGTTCTACGGGATCCCGTTCCACTACATCCCCGTCACCCCGGACACCAAGGCCCAGGCGGAGGACAAGCTCCGTGCCATCATGGCCGAGCATGACATCGAGCTCACCGTCCTGGCCCGTTACATGCAGATCCTCTCCGATGAGCTCTGCACGGAGCTGACCGGCAAGGCCATCAACATCCACCACTCCTTCCTGCCGTCCTTCAAGGGCGCCAAGCCGTACCACCAGGCCCACGCCCGCGGCGTTAAGCTCATCGGCGCCACCGCCCACTACGTGACGGCAGCGCTGGATGAGGGCCCCATCATCGAACAGGAAGTCATCCGCGTGGACCATGCCCGGACGCCGGAGCAGTTCGTCCAGATGGGCCGGGACGTGGAGGGCCGCACGCTGGTCCAGGCCGTGCAGTGGCACGCGGAGCACCGCGTGCTCCTGGACGGCAACCGGACCGTCGTCTTTAACTGACGGCCGTCCCCAAACGGAACGGGGAACGCGGGATGGAACCGGCCACCGGGGATGCCGAGCGGCGTCTCGCCGACTTCTACAACCGCCGCGCCGCCTCCGGGGCCGACCACCCGCCGTCGCACAACCGCGTGGAGCAACGCGACCGCTTTATTGCGCTGCTGAAGTCCGAGGGGCGGCATTCGGTCCTGGAGGTCGGGACGGGGACCGGACTTGACGGCTTGAAGTTCGTTGAGGCCGGCATCCACTACACAGGGGTGGACCTCGCCGAAGGGCAGGTCCGTCGGGCCAGGGGGCGGGGCCTTGACGTCTCCGTGGCCAGCGCCCGGGCCCTGCCGTTTCCCGACGGCGCCTTCCCAGCCCTGTGGACGATGAGCACGCTGCTGCACATCCCTGCCAGTGACATCGATACCGTCCTGGCCGAGCTTGTCCGCGTCAGCGCGCCTGGCGCGCCGATCGCCGTCGGCCTCTGGTCCGGTGAGGATGAGGAGGTGCTGAACCCTGAGGACGACGACGGCGAGCCCCGCTTTTTCAGCCGCCGCAGCGACGCCACGGTCCGGGAAGTCTTTGGCCGCCACGGCAGGATCGAGGACTTTGTCACGTGGCCGGAGGGAACCGGTGCCGAGTCGGGCCCCGGCGCCGGGCGCTGGACGCAGCACTACCAGTTCCTGGTCCTGCGCACCCCCTCCTCCCCCAACTGAGTAGCGCTAAGTGTCGTTTTGGACCCTCAAAACGACACTTAGCGCTACCTAGTTGGGGTGGGAAGGTGCGGGAGTCACATTGGGGCACCCAGGCCGCCGCGCGCAGGGGTGTCCTAGGCTTGGCGCATGGCTCCTCTTTACCCTTTCGCCGGAAACACCCCGGCTGTCCACGAATCCGCCTTCGTCGCTCCGACCGCGTCGATCATCGGCAACGCCACCCTCGCCCAGGATTCCAGCGCCTTCTACGGTGTTTCCGTCCGGGCTGACACGGCCGCCATCACAGTGGGCGCCGGCAGCAACCTGCAGGACAACGTGGTGCTGCACGCGGACCCCGGCTTCCCCTGCACGGTGGGCGAACGCGTGAGCGTGGGGCACGCCGCCGTCGTGCATGGCTGCACTGTGGAGGACGACTGCCTGATCGGGATGGGAGCGACAGTCCTTAACGGCGCGGTGATCGGCGCCGGCTCGCTGGTGGCGGCCGGCGCCGTGGTGCTCGAAGGCACCGTGGTGCCGCCCCGCTCGCTCGTGGCGGGCGTCCCGGGCAAGGTGCGCCGCGAACTCACCGATGAGGAGTACGACGGCGTCCGGTCCAATGCGGCGCGCTATGTCGAGTTGGCCATGGCGCACCGGGAGCTGCACAGCTAATCCAGCGGCATTGGCCCGATCGCGTCCAGCAGCTCGCCCGGCCCCGGGTTGCCCGGGGCCGACGCGCCGCCCAAATGGTTCACCACACCCCAGACTGCGTTGAGGCCGGTGGTCACTGCGCCTTCCGCCCACCCGGCAGTGAAGGACACGTCGTCGCCGGCCAGGAAGATGCCCCGCTGGGATTCGGGCAGCTTGTCCTGCTTGAAGTGCGTGAACAGCCTCTGCTGGTACCGATAATGCCCGGGCAGGTTCGCCTTGAACGCGCCCATGAAGTTGGGATCCGCCTCCCAGGAAACGGTGATGGGCTGGCCCACGATGTGGCCGGCGATGTCCACGCCCGGGTAGATCTGCTCGAGCGAATGCAGCATCAGTTCCACGCGCTCGTCGGCATCCAGGGCCAGCCACTTCAGCGCGTCGTCGTTCCAGGTGTAGGAGAGCAGGATGACGGCGGGCTTGTCCGGGCCGTTGTCCAGCAGGTAGGTGGCGCGGTTGAGCCGGTCCGTGAGGGTCATCGAGAGGACCTCGTTGCCGGTGTCCGGATCGATGTCCTTCCAGAACGGCCGGTCCACCATGACGAAGGTCTTGGAGGACTGCATGTAGTGCGAGCGCTCGATCGCCGTCCACAGCTCCGCCGGGAACAGCGCCTCCTCCGTGTGGATGCGCGTGGACAGCAGCCAGGACTGGCACGTGGCCACCACTGCGGCGTACGTTGCTTCGCGGCCCCACCGTTCGCGGATCCGGAGGTTGCCGTCGGCATCGCGGCTGATCTTCCCCACGGCGCCGCGCGGCGAACCTGCGTGCAGCGAGGAAAGTGACGTTCCTTCCGGCCAGTGCACCATGCCCGACGGCGCGTGCTGCCACAGTGCCTCGGGCAGCCGCTGGGCTCCCCCGCGGATGAGGCGGTGCTGGTCGTCCGCGTCCGTGTAGACCACGCGGAGGATCTCCAGGATGGAGTTCGGGAAGTCCGTGTCCCAGCCGCCGGTGCCGAAGCCAACCTGGCCAAAGGCCTCCCGGTGTGCGAACCCCGCTTTCTTGAAGGACTCGCTGGCGGCGATGAACCCGTAGAAGGTCTGCTCGTCCATCAGCGGCAGCAGGTCGTTCCAGAGCTCCTTGATCCGGGCCGTGTCGCGGGCGCGGATGGCTTCCTGCATCTCCACAAACGTGGCGCCGTCGTTCACGGCGGCCTTCCATGCATCGGCCACTTCCCTGAAGAACGGCGGGAGGTCGCCGGGCTTTTCGGCATAGTGCTTCTTGCCGGCCAGCTCGATCACGGTGCTGGACGTTGCCGGGGACAGCGGGTTGGGGAACTCCTCGGTGTCCAGGCCCAGCAGGTCCACATAGTGGTAGAACGCCTTGCCGGATTCCGGGAACCGCATGCCGCCGAGGTCCGCCACTACTCCGGGCGCCGCGGGGAATGAGGCGGTGCGGAGGCGCCCGCCGATCTGGTCCGCCTCATAAACCACGGGCCGCAGCCCCAGTTTCATGAGTTCGTATGCCGTGACCAGGCCGGAGAGTCCGGCCCCGATGACGGCCACTTCGGTCCCCAGCAGTTCCGGCGGGACAGACCCCAGGCCGTCCGGGTGGGCAAGGTAATGGTCGTAGCTGAACGGGAAGTCCGGGTTCAGCATGGTGATGGGGCCGGCCGCGGCACCGTCAGCTGTAGGGCCGGCGGCCCGGGTGGCGGTAGTGCTGGAGGGGTCTGAGGCCGGCAGTTCGGTGGCGATGGTCATGGAAGTTCTGCCTTCGACGGTTCGAGGGTGTGCTGTGGTGAAAATTGCGGTCCGGAAAGTCCACGGTATTCCTCGTTGCTGAGGGCCGCCACCCGCGAGTTCCGGCGGCCGTAGCCGAAGTAGGCGGCAATGCCCACCAGCATCCAGAGGGCAAAGACCACCCAGGTGTCCGTACCGAGGTTGGCCATCAGGTAGGCGCACATCGCGGCCCCGAGGATGGGCGTGAGGGGGAAGAGCGGCACGCGGAAGGTCCGCTCCAGCTCCGGCCGGGTGCGGCGGAGGTAGATCACGGCGACGTTCACCAGGGCGAAGGCGAACAGTGTGCCGATACTGGTGGCGTCCGCGAGCGCGCCGAGCGGCACAAGCCCGGCGGTGAGTGCGACGGCGGCACCCACCAGGAGCGTGCCGGCCACGGGAGTGCCGGTGCGGCGGGAAACGCGTCCGAAGATTTTCGGGATGAGGCCGTCGCGGGCCATCGACATCAGGATGCGGGTCTGCCCGTACAGCACGGTGAGGACGATGCTGGCAATGGCCAGGACGGCGCCCACGGCGAAGACCAGGGCAATCCATGGCTGGCCTGTGGTTTCCTCCAGGATCTTCACCAGGGCGGCCTCGGTTCCGTCGAACCAGCCCCAGGGCCGTGCGCCGATGGCTGCCACCGCAACCAGGACGTAGATGGTGGTGACGATCAGCATGGAGAGCATGATGGCGCGGGGCAGGTCGCGCTTGGGGTTGCGGGCCTCCTCGCCTGCGGTGGAGGCGGCATCGAAGCCGATGTAGGAGAAGAACACCCGGGAGGCTGCGGCTGAGACGCCGGCGGCGCCCATCGGCAGCAGCGGCTCGAAGTTCCCGGCGTTGAACGCTGTGAAGGCCACGGCGCAGAAGAACAGGAGGATGCCCACCTTCACCACCACAATGGAGGTGTTGATCCAGGCGCTTTCCTTCGCCCCGCGGACCAGGAGGATGGTGGCGAGCACCACGATGACCATCGCCGGGATGTTGACCAGGCCGCCGTCGCCCGGTGGCTGCGACACCGCATCCGGGAGGACAGTACCGAACACCGCCAGGGTTTCGTTCACGTACTGCCCTGCACCCACGGCGACGGCGGCGACGGACACGGCGTACTCCAGCACCAGGCACCAGCCGCAGATCCACGCCATCCCCTCGCCCATGGTGGCGTAGGTGTAGGAGTAGCTGGAGCCTGCCACCGGGACCATGCCGGCCATCTCCGCGTACGAAACAGCGGACAGCAGCGCCGCCAGGCCGGCGATCGCGAATGAAATCCAGATGGCGGGCCCGGCCAGCGGAACGGATTCGCCCAGGATCACCAGGATGCCGGTGCCGAGGGTTGCGCCCACGGAGATCATGGTCAGCTGCAGCACCCCGAAACTGCGGACCAGGCGGGGGCCGCCGTCGTTCCCGGCTGCCTCGCTGACCATCTGGGCGATGGGTTTGCGGCGCAGCAGCTGCGCGGCCAGCGTTGGGCGGCTGCTTGTTCCGCTGCCGCCGGCCGGTGCGCGGCCGGTGAGTGTAGGCACAGTCATCGTTGACGTCCGTTCGTGTCGGTGATTGGTTGAACTGGTTTCCCCTCCCCCAGCGTAGGGTTGTGAGGAGCATCTCAACGGTGTGCAAAGTGACCTATAGTCTTCACTCATGAGACGCAATGCACCATCCGCCGGTGACCGCCGCGACCAGCTGGACGCCGTGACCCTGGATCAGTTCCTGGCCGCCCTGCCGCGGGAGGTGGTGGTGGTGAACGACGCCGGCAACGGGCAGGCGCCGCTGCGGTGGGTGGAACCCAGCGAACTGGAGGACCCCACGCCGTACCTGCTCGACGGCGAATTTGTCCTGACAGCGGGCCTGCCTTTCCGTGAGGGCGGCGGCAACGCCGCGGCAAGGGCGGATGAGTATGTGCGGGGGCTCGTGGCTGCCGGGGTTGCGGCCTTGGGCTTCGGCCTGGAGCCGTATTACGACGCCGTACCTAACCAGGTGGTGGCAGCCTGCCGGCAGCACGGGCTCACCTTGGTGGAGGTACCGGCCAGCATTCCTTTCGCCGCCTTGGGCCTTGAGTTTTCCAAGCTCCTCGAATCCGGCAACGCGCAGGTGTTCCGCCAGCTGGCAGAAACCAACCGGCACCTCATGAGGGCGGTCCTTTCCGCCCGGCCGGAGCACGAACTGCTGGCTGCACTGATCCAGCGCGTGCCTGTGTGGGCCGTCCTTGTCGGAACAGACGGGCGGGTGCGCGCACGGGCGGGGGCCGCCGTCGGCCTTTCCCAGCTCCAGCCGCTGCTCAAGCGGCTCGTCATGGGCAGCGGGCCGCGCGTCGAGACGGAAACGTTGGAAACCCCAGAAGGCACGGCGCTGGTGTTCGGGCACCCGCTCCGGAGCACCAGGGACGCCACCCTCGGCAGCCTGGTCCTGGGAACAGACAGGCCGCTCACCCCGGCGCAGAACAATGTGGTGTCCTCCGTGGTGGGCCTGCTGGAGCTGCTGGTGCGCCAGCGGACCAGCGGCTCGTTGGCGCCCAGCCAGCTGGCCACAGCCCTGCTCCTGCATCCCGAGAGCCTGTCCGGCGGCGGCCGGGGGTTGGACAGCCTTCAGGACCTGCTGGCCCAAAGCGTTTCGGGAACCAGGCAGGGCCCGGTCCGGGTGGTCCAGGGGGTACGGGCCCAGGCCGCCGCCGCCACCCCCGACGGGCCTGTACGGGAGCTGCTCCAATGGCGGAGGCTTTTCGACACCAAAATGGTGGAGCTCACCGATTACGGGTTCGCGGCCGTGACACGGCTGAAGGTGGATGAGCCCCTGCTGTCCGAGGTGGAACAGCTGGGCTGGCGCCTGGTGGTGGGTGAACCCACCGGGTTGCCGGGCCTCGCCGCCGCGTATCGGCGGGCCAGCGCCCTGCGCCCGCGGGTACTGAATGCCGGAAGGAGCCTCAGGGAAGAGGAGCTGACGTGGTCCGTCACCGGCCTGCTGGGCGGCGATGCAGGCGCCCTGCTGGCCGCGCGGCTCCTCGCGCCCATCCTGGAACTCGGCGGCGAACGCCGGGCGTCGCAGCTCCGGATCCTCCGGTCCTGGCTGGCCGCGCACGGAAGCTGGGACGCCACCGCTAAGGACTTGGGACTGCACCGGAACAGCGTGCGACGGCAGATCAATGCCGTGGCGGAGTTGCTGGGCATGGACCTGGGGCAGGCCCAGGCGCGGGCAGAGCTGTGGATCGCACTCCAGTACGCGGATGACGCTGCACCGGACGGCCTTGCGGAGGACGGCACGTAGCTGTGACCCAGGTTCAGAGGCCCCAATTCGGAGGCCCGGTTCAGAGGCCCCAGGACCGGTAGACGTCCGGGCGGCGTTCATCCAGGTACGGCACCGCCCGCCGCTCCCGGGCGGCGGCACCGGGATCCACCTCGGCATAGAGGAGCTGCGGTTCCCCGCGCGCCTCTGCCAGCAGCCCGCCGTCGGGCCCGGCAACCACGCTGCCGCCCAGGAATTTGCACCCGTCCTCTTCCCCGGAGTGGTTGGCGTAGGCGATGGTGAGCTGGCTCTCGAGCGCCCGCGCACGCAGCAGGACCTGCGGGACGTCGTCGAAGCCGTGCGCCAGCGCGGTGGGGACCAGCAGAAGCTCCGCCCCGCCCGTGGCCGCGGCCCTCACGGACTCGGGAAATTCGACGTCGTAGCAGATCACCAGCGACGTGGGGATTCCATGGAAGTCCACGACGGCGGGGCGCTCCCGCGCGGGGCTGAAGGCCGCACGCTCATGCGGGCCGAACAAGTGCACCTTGCCGTAGCTGAGGAGGCTGTTACCCGCGGCATCCAAAAGCGTGGCACTGATCTGCCACTCCCCTTGGCTGGTGACCCGCGGCAGGCTGTAGACCAGTCCGATGCCGTTGGTCCGCGCGATCGCGGCCAGCCTGTCCTGGAGCGCCGGCAGGAGGGACGGATCCAGTTCCGCACGCACCCGGCGGGGAGCATAGCCCACGGGAAAAAGCTCAGGGGTCACCAGGACTGCCGCGCCACGGGCCGCCGCGGCCTGGGCGGCGGCTGCGATGGTTCGGCAGTTTGCCTCGTTATCAAGGACCGCGGAGTTCGCCTGCAGGACTGCCAGCAGCACTGGTTCCACCTTCCGTCGTCGGGGGCCGCCCGAGTGGGCCCTCCGTCCAGCCTAGCGAGCCGGCCGCCGCGGCCCGGGGTCTGTTTGCACCCCGGGCGGACCGGCGGGGGTCAGATCGTCCTACCCACCCAAGGATGGTCCCAAACTGGACCATGCGTTAACTTCTTGACTACAAGGCCGCCCGTAGGGCAATCTTCTTAGCATGTCCGCAACCACGCGCTCAACGAGGAGCAAGCCGAAAAATCCCGGGTCCCAATCGGCCCTGCGGCAGCTCAACCAACAGCGGATCATCGAAACGCTGATGGTCGGCCCCGCCACCCAGGCTGAGCTCGCCCGGCAGACCGGCCTCTCCACCGCGACCGTTTCCAACATCGTCAAGATCATGCTGGACTCCGGACTGGCGTCCGCCGAGCCCACCACCAGTTCCGGCCGCCGCGCACTGAACGTCAGGCTCAACAGCAACGGGGCCGTGGCCGTCGGCATCGACTTTGGGCGCCGGCATCTGCGGGTGGTCCTGGCCTCGCTCAGTTACCACGTGATCGCCGAGGAATCCGTGATGCTTCCGCTTGGCCACCAGGCCGAAGAGGGAGTCCGGGCGGCAATGGCCCTGCTGGAGAAACTGCTGCGGGAAAGCGGCGTCGAACGCACCGCCGTGGTGGGCGCCGGCGTCGGTATCCCCGGGCCCATTGACCGGCGCACGGGCACCGTGGCACAAGGGGCCATCCTGCCCGAATGGGTAGGGATCAACATTCTCCAATACCTTGAGGAAACCCTGGAAATCCCCGTATTCGTGGACAATGACGCCAATCTCGGCGCTTGGTCCGAGGTTACCTGGGGACACCACTCGGGGGTCAGCAACCTGCTGTTCCTCAAGATTGGCTCGGGCATCGGTGCGGGCCTCATCCTCAACGGCGCCCCCTATTACGGAAACGTGGGAATCACGGGCGAAATCGGCCACGCCACCATCCATGAACAAGGGTTGGTGTGCCGCTGCGGCAACCGGGGCTGCCTGGAAACCATCGCGTCCACCACAACCATGATCGAACTCCTCAGCCGCGGTGAAGACCGGCCACTGACGCCCGCAGACATCGTGCGCAAGGCCCTGGCGCGGGACTCGGCCACACTCCGGGTGGTCGACGACGCGGGCCTGGCCGTAGGCCGGGCGCTGGGCAACGTGGCCAACCTGATCAACCCGGAAGTCATTGTGGTGGGGGGCCCGCTCGCGGGCCTCGGCGACATCCTCCTGGACCCCATCAGGCGGGGACTTGTCAGGCATGCCGTGCCGGTCATTGGCGAGACAACAACACTGGCCATGTCCTCCCTCGGCGACCGCGCGGAGGCGCTGGGAGCTGCCGCACTCGTGTTCCAACATGCCGGAATCCGCGAAACCTAGACCGTTTCGTTACCCGCCGTTTGCGTTAAAGACTTGACGACAACAGCAGTGATCCAGTTTACTTTTGGATCAGACGGCCCTGCGCTTTGCCGGCCGGACAAAGAAGTCATCGCATTGGAGGGTTAGGGCTCATGACGTCCCAGACCACGCAAGCGGAACCGATCATCCTTGAGATGCGGTCCATTACCAAGGAATTCCCCGGCGTTAAAGCGTTGGACAACGTGAACCTGCGGGTAAAGGCCGGGGAAATCCACGCCATCTGCGGCGAAAACGGCGCCGGGAAGTCCACCCTGATGAAAGTGCTCTCGGGCGTCTACCCGTACGGCAGCTACGACGGCGACATCGTCTACCAGGGCCAGGTGCAGCAGTTCCGTGACATCCGGGCCAGCGAACACGCCGGCATCGTGATCATCCACCAGGAACTGGCGCTGATTCCCGAACTGTCCATCATGGAGAACATCTTCCTGGGCAACGAACCCACCAAGCGCGGCGTCATCGACTGGGCCGAAGCCCGGCTGCGGTCCCTGGACCTGCTGGCCAGGGTTGGCCTGCGGGACGACCCCGACACGCCCATCAAGGAGATCGGCGTCGGCAAGCAGCAGCTGGTGGAAATCGCCAAGGCGCTGAACAAGTCCGTGAAGATCCTCATCCTCGACGAACCCACAGCGGCGCTGAACGAGTCCGATTCCCAGCACCTGCTGGACCTGATGCTGGGCCTGAAAGCCAAGGGCATCACCAGCATCATCATTTCCCACAAGCTGAATGAGATCGAGCAGATCGCCGACTCCATCACGATCATCCGTGACGGCAAGTCCATCGAGACGCTGGACGTGAAGGCTGACGGCGTGGACGAGGACCGCATCATCAAGGGCATGGTGGGGCGCACGCTCGAGTCCCGGTTCCCGGACCACACCCCCAAGATCGGCGAGGTCTTCTTCGAGGTCAAGGACTGGAACGTTGCCCACCCGCAGATCCAGGACCGGATGGTCTGCAAGAACTCAAGCTTCTTTGTCCGCCGCGGCGAGATCGTCGGGTTCGCGGGGCTCATGGGCGCCGGCCGCACCGAACTCGCCCGCTCCGTGTTCGGCCGCTCCTACGGCCACTTCGTCTCCGGACACATCTACATGCATGGCAAAGAGGTGGCCCTCAAGAGCGTCCACCAGGCCATCGAGGCCGGCCTCGGCTATGTCACTGAAGACCGCAAAACCCTTGGCCTGAACCTGCTGGACGACATCAAAACGACCACGGTGTCAGCCAACCTGGAGAAGATCAGCAAGCGCAGCGTGGTGGACACGAACAAGGAGTTTGCGGTCGCCGAGGAGTACCGGAAATCCCTGCGGACAAAAGCCCCGTCGGTCCAGGAAGGGGTGGCCAAGCTGTCGGGTGGAAACCAGCAGAAGGTGGTCCTCGCGAAGTGGATGTTCACGGACCCGGAACTGCTGATCCTCGATGAACCCACCCGCGGCATCGACGTCGGGGCCAAATACGAGATCTACGGCATCATCCAGCAGCTGGCCAACCAAGGGAAAGGCGTGATCGTCATTTCCTCTGAACTTCCTGAACTGCTGGGGCTCTCGGACCGCATCTACACCATCTTCGAGGGCGCCATAACGGGCGTCCTCAATAAAGAGGAAGCAAGCCAGGAGAGCCTGATGAAACTGATGACTTCCGCCCGAAAAGCCGCCTAACCCTCTGGAGCCTTCCAGAACCTTCCAGATACGAGGACCGAAAACAATGAACGCGCTCAAGAAACTCTTCGGTGGCGACACCCGCCAGTTCGGGATGATCTTTGCCCTAGTGGCTCTGATAGTTCTCTTCCAGTGGCTTACGGGCGGCATCACCCTCACCCCGGGCAACGTCATCAACCTCTTCAACGGCAACTCCTACATCCTGATCCTGGCCATCGGCATGGTGCTCGTCATCATCGCCGGCCACATCGACCTGTCCGTGGGATCGGTGGCGGCGTTCGTAGGCATGGTGGTGGCCATCGCCATGCGCGACTGGAGCCTCCCCTGGTACCTGGCCATCCTGCTGGGACTGGGCCTCGGCGCCGCAATCGGCGCCTGGCACGGCTGGTGGACCGCCTATGTAGGCATCCCGGCGTTCATCGTGACCCTTGCGGGCATGCTGATCTTCCGCGGTGCGCAACAGTTTGTTGGCCAGTCCAACTCGATTCCCGTTCCCCGGGAGTTCCAGTACATCGGCGCCGGCTATCTGCCCGAAGTCGGGCCGGACACGGGGTTCAACAACCTCACGCTGCTCCTGGGCCTTGCCGCTGTTGCGTTCGTGGTTATCAGTGATGTCCGGCGCCGCCGTACCGCCAAAGCACTCGGCGCGGAGGTCCCGGAGGCGTGGGTCAGCATCCTCAAGCTTGTCCTCATCTGCGGCGCCATCCTCTACGCAACGTACCTGTTCGCCACCGGCCGCCCCGGGACCTCCTTCCCGGTTCCAGGCCTCATCCTCGCCGTCATGGTGCTGATCTACGGCTTCGTCTCCTCCAAGACGGTGGTTGGCCGGCACGTCTACGCAGTCGGCGGCAACCGCCACGCGGCGGAACTCTCCGGCGTGAAGTCGAAGAAGATCAATTTCCTGGTCATGATGAACATGTCCATCATCGCCGGGCTGGCCGGCATGATCTTCGTTGCCCGGTCAACCTCTGCGGGCCCCTCGGACGGCACCGGCTGGGAACTTGACGCCATCGCGGCGGTGTTCATCGGTGGCGCGGCAGTGACCGGCGGCGTCGGCACCGTCATCGGCTCGATCGTCGGAGGCCTGGTCATGGCCGTGCTGAACAATGGCCTGCAGCTTCTGAGCGTTGGCGCCGACTGGCAATCCATGATCAAGGGCCTGGTGCTGCTGGTCGCCGTGGCCATCGATGTGTACAACAAGTCCCAGGGCCGCGCTTCAATCATCGGCTTGATGATGAAGAACTTCAGCCGGCCGTCCAGCGGAACCGGTACGCCGCTGCAGCCGGACGAAGTCACCTCCACCCGAGAAACCATTTCCAGGGAAGCCTGAGCATTTCAGCTTCCTGAACCAATACCCCAAAAGAAAGTGGACACAGAAATGCGAATGTTTGGCAAAGCAGGAAAAGCAGCAGCAGTTGCTGCGATCGCAGCACTGGCGCTGACGGGCTGCGGACGTTCCGAGCCATCCACCTCAGGCGGCGGCTCGACCGGCGGAACCGGCGGCTTCGCGCAGGACTCCGCGATCGGCGTCGCACTTCCCAAGAAGACCAGCGAGAACTGGGTCCTGGCCGAAAAACTGTTCAACGATGGGCTGACCAGTGCCGGTTTCAAGCCCACGGTGCAATTCGCCAACAACGGTGTCGCCGAGCAGCAGAACCAGATCAGCGCCATGATTGCCAAAGGCGCCAAGGTGGTCATTGTCGGTGCCCTTGATGGCTCCCAGCTTGGCACCCAACTCCAGCAGGCCAAGGACGCCGGCGCCACCATCATCGCCTACGACCGCCTGCTGCTGAACACCGAGAATGTGGACTACTACGTGGCCTACGACAACTTCAAGGTGGGCGAGCTCCAGGGCAAGGCCCTGCTGGAAGGCATGAAGGCCAAGAAGCCCAGTGGCCCGTACAACGTTGAGCTCCTGGCAGGGTCCCCCGATGACGCCAATGCGAAGGTCTTCTTCGACGGCGCAATGAGCGTCCTGAAGCCGAAGATCGACGATGGCACGCTGAAGGTACTCTCCGGCCAGACGACGTTTGAGAAGGCTGTCACCCAGGACTGGAAGGCTGAGAACGCCCAGCGCCGGATGGATACGATCCTGACCGGCTCTTACGGCACCGAGTCCCTGGACGGCGTCCTGTCGCCGAACGACACCCTCGCCCGCGCAGTCCTGACCTCCGTCAAGGCCGCCGGCAAGCCGCTCCCCGTGGTTACCGGCCAGGACTCCGAGGTTGAGTCGGTGAAGTCCATCATGGCTGGCGAGCAGTACTCCACCATCAACAAGGACACCCGGAAGCTCGTTGAGCACGCCATCACCATGGTGAAGGACCTCCAGGCCGGCAAGGAACTGGAAATCAACGACAAGGACTCCTACAACAACGGCGTCAAGACTGTTCCCGCCTACCTGCTGGAGCCCGTCATCGTCACCTCTGCAAACGTGAAGACCGCGTACGTCGGCGACCCGGTGCTGGAACCGATCACCAAGTAAGCAACCTTCTCACGGAAAACGCCCGGCCCCCTTTCTAAGGGGGACCGGGCTTTTCTATTGCCCAAAGACCCCCGCGCCCTGTCGCTTTCCGCAGGTCAAGGCCGAACACGCCAACCCGGGAATGAGAGGATGGGCCCATGAGTGCGCCCATCGCGAAGCCGTGGCTGTCCAGCCAGCCAGACCAGGATCCCCGTTCCGCCACCGGAACTCCCCTCCGCTGGGGAATCATCGCCACCGGCGGCATTGCCCGTTCCGTGTCCCAGGACCTGGCTTTGCTCACGGATGCGGAACTGTATGCCGTGAGCTCACGGGCCCAGGACACAGCCGACGCCTTTGCGGTGGCATATGACTTCACGAAAGCCTACGGCGATGACGGCGGCGTGCCCGGCTACCAGCGGCTGCTCGCGGATGAGGAAGTCGACGTTGTCTATGTGGCGACGCCGCATGCGCAGCACTACGAGATTGTGCTTGCGGCGCTCAACGCCGGCAAGCACGTCCTGTGCGAAAAGGCCTTCACCATCAACGCCCGCGAGGCAGCTGAACTCATCGACCTTGCCCGGAGCCGCAAGCTTTTCCTGATGGAGGCGGTCTGGAGCCGCTTCCTGCCGAGCATGCAGCGGGCCTTCGAGATCGCTGCGTCCGGTGAGCTCGGTGAAGTCCACTGGGTGACCGCGGACCTTGGCTTCCCCGCCCCCTACTCCCCCACCTCCCGGCTGTGGGCAAGGCAGGACGGCGGCGGTGCGCTGCTGGACATTACGGTTTATCCGCTGCTGTGGGCATTGGGCACCCTTGGTTTTCCGCAGACAGTGAGTGCCACCGGCTTCATTAACGACGACGGCGTGGACTCCCAGAACGCCCTCACCTTGGGGTACAACCACGGAGCGCAGGTGCAGCTGACGTCCTCACTGCTGGCGCACGGTCCCCGGACCGCTACCGTGGCCGGCAGCCTGGGCTTCCTCCAGAGCGTGGGCTCGATTAACAACCCCGGCGAATTGACGGTGTCCACGGGATGGGACGAACGCCGGACCGAGGCTTTTGACGTGGTGGGCCGGGGCTACGCCTATGAACTGCGGGAAGTGACCCGCTGCATCCAGCAGGGCCTGACCGAGAGCCCCGTCATGCCCCTGGATGACACGCTGAACACCATGCGGCTCTTTGACGGCGTACGTGCGCAGCTCGGGGTCAGCTATCCGAACGACCAGCACTGAACAGCCGGACTCCGGCCTGTGATCGGCTTGTTAAGCCCATGACCGGTCCCTGCCCTGCTGTGATACCTGCGACCAGAAGTTTTTGACTTTGTCGAGTTGTTTTAGCAGACCCTAGACTTCATGCAACATTCGGTCTTAGGCTGTAGCCATCGTCGAATGCATCAGTACTGGGGGTGGTACGCATGGCTGGTAATCGCTCGCCGTGGCGTGCCCTTCGGCCAGTGCTCCTTGCCGGAGCCGCCACGCTGACCTGGCTGACGTTTTCCACCTCCACGGCTTCGGCCGATACCCTTCCGGACACAACTACCCTGTTGGGGGGCGTCACCAATTCTGTTTCAGCGGTGACGGAAAAGCTGCCCGTTCCCGTGGCTCCGGCACACGCGGCGCCCACGCCTGCACCGGTCTCCTCACCTGGCCTGCTGACACCCCTCGTGGGAGAGGTCTCAGGGGTTGCAGACCAGATCGTCTCGACGGTGCCTGTCGTGAACCATGTGGTCCCGGCCGGGGCGGTATCGGTCATTTCGATTCCTATTGCGCACGTCGCGGACGCGGCAACGGCGGAAGTGGCGGAGGCGGTAATTCCACCTGTCGCCGAAGCCCTTCCGGTGCTTGAACCTGTGCTGCAGCCTGTTTCCGGCCTGGTGACGGGCTCGGCACCGCTGCACGTTGACCTTCCCGGCCTGCCCTTGGTAGGTGGGGAACTGGATGGTCCAGCCACCGCAAGTGTTCCGGCAGGTTCGGACGCCGCACCCGGCGAAGCCATCCCCACGGCGAATACTTCAGCTGTTCCGCTTGTTGCGGCGGCTTCGGGCGCCGAGCCTGGCGATGCCGCCCTGCCGGAGGCTTCTGCGGCTTCATGGGCGTATATTGCCGGGCCAGACACGGCGCGGGAGCAGCCGACGGCGGGCCCCTCGCCAGCCCCCGCCCTGGCTCCTGCCGTACCCGCTTCGGGCACGGGGAGCAGCGCGCCCTCGGCGGGCTCGTCTGGCGCAGCGGCCTGGCTAAGCGCCTTCAATTTTGACCCTGCATCGCCCGGCGCTGTCAGCGCCGGGGATATCACTGAGCACGCCCCTGCACCGGTGTCATTCGACCCCGGTTCCCGTCCTGACTAGTTGAGACCCGTCTGCCCTTTTGCGGCAGAACGCGGCTATAGCGGGTTGCTGACCAAAGCACCCCGACACCTCAACTTTCTTCAGGAGACAACACCATGAGTGCGAACCTTCGCAGGGGGCTGCTTGGCACCCTCTTTGCCGGCGGGCTTTTGGCCCTCGGCTGCACCGCGGCGAACGCCGCGGACACCACCAGCGGATCGGATCTTTCCGCATCTGCCCTCATCTCGGCGGCGGCCGCTGACTCGACGTCGTTGGGCCTGCTGGGTGGCTCAACGCCGTCCGACTCGACGGCCGCCGCCGCCACTGTGGACGCAGCGGTCAACGTCGGAACCGTCACGGGCACCGACAACGGCGCCACCGCCGACCTCGCCGCGGCAGCCGCCGTCGACCTAGGCCTCGGAACCACCGGCACCGACACCACTACTGCCGACGCGGTTGTAGCCGCCGACGCAACCCTCGGCCTCGGAACCGCCACGGGCACCGACAATGCCACCACCACCGACCTCGCCGCGGCAGCCGCCGTCGACCTGGGCCTCGGAACCACCGGCACCGGCACCACCACCGCCGACGCGGTTGTAGTCGCCGACGCAACCCTCGGCCTCGGAACCGCCACGGGCACCGACCTGGCCGCGGCAGCCGCCGTCGACCTGGGCCTCGGAACCACCGGCACCGACACCACCACTGCCGACGCGGTTGTAGCCGCCGACGCAACCCTCGGCCTCGGAACCGCCACGGGCACCGACAACGCCACCACCACCGACCTCGCCGCGGCAGCCGCCGTCGACCTGGGCCTCGGCACCGGTACCACTGCCACCAACGGCAACGACGCAGCCGCAACCGACCTGACCGTCGCTGCGGATGCCGTCATCGACCTCGGGCTCGGAACCACCGGCACTGAGGGCACAAACACTGGCCTCGGCACCGTCCTGGATGCCGTCATCGACCTTGGCACCGGCACCGACACCGGCACCAACGGCACCACCAGCGGACTGGATGCAGTGGTTGGGCTCGGCATCGACCTTGGACTGGGCGGCGTCAGCACCCCCGGAACTGGCAGTCCGGGCACTGCTGACCCCGGCACCGATGGCAGTACCGGAGGCACCGGCACCGTAGATCCCGGAACCAGCACCCCCGGCGTTGGCACGGGTACGGGCTCCGGCACGGGTTCGGCCAACGGAACTGATGCCGGCACCTCAGGCGCCGGCGGAGTCTCAGCAGCACCTGCTGCCGGCTCCACAGCAGTTGGCGGCACAATCGCCGTCGACACCGCCGCGGGCAGCGCCAGCACCCGCAGCACCCCAGCCCAGGGCGGCGCCCCCGCCCTGGCCAAAACGGGCGTGGACGCGTCACTGGTCCCCCTCGCCCTGTTGCTTCTGGTGGCAGGACTCCTGATGTTCCGTAAGCGGAAAGTGTCCTGATACCGAAGCCTCTGACAGTGCCTGCACCACGCGCCTGAAGCGGCAGCAGCAAGCAGGCTGAAGGAAAGGAGGTACCCCAAGAACGAACGCAAGACCTTACACAACATGTCTTCAGCACACATGTCCTTGTGGCCGGTGGTCCGGCAGTGAAAGGCTTCTCTTTCGCAGCCGGACCGTCGGTGTGCCCGGCTGTCAAAGCATCATCGATCCCCGGTTCCACCAACCCGCCCGTATAATTTGAGGTACGACAGTGCCGCAGCGCACCGGGAGGAACGGGTCATGGTGGCGGAATCGCCTAGCTCCATCAAGAATGAAGTGCTCGGCGGACGTTATCGGTTGGGTGAGGTTATTGGCCGCGGCGGTATGTCGTCGGTCTACTGTGCCCGGGACGAAAATCTGGGCCGGGACGTAGCACTTAAGCTTTTCGCACCGCAGGCACCGGATGCCGACGAACTGAAACGCCAGGAAGCAGAAATCCAGCTTCTTGCCACCCTGAACCACCCGGGACTGGTGACACTTTTCGACGCCGGGATCGATACCCGGATACCGGACGAACCCCGCCCGTTCCTGACCATGGAACTCGTGGAGGGCCAGGACCTCAGGAGCCGGATCCGGCACAGCACGGTTCCCCTTGAGGAGTTGGCCGTCATCGGCGCGGGTATCGCCGACGCCTTGGCCTACGTTCACGGACTCGGCATCATCCATCGGGACATCAAGCCCGGCAACATCCTGCTGGTCCAGATACGCCCCGGTGAACCCCTGCGGCCAAAGCTCACAGACTTCGGCATCGCACGGATTGTTGATTCAACCCGGCTGACCGCCACCGGGACCATGGTTGGCACTGCCGCCTACCTCAGTCCCGAGCAGGCATTGGGCCAGCCCCTCGCTCCGTCCACGGACATTTATTCGCTGGGCCTTGTGCTGCTCGAATGCATCAAGGGCACCGTGGAGTACCCGGGCAGCGCGGTGGAATCGGCGGTGGCGCGGCTGCACCGCGCACCTGAAATTCCCGAGGACCTGCCGTCAGAATGGGCCAACCTCATCCGCTCCATGACCGCCATCGAGCCGCTTGAACGGCCGGCGGCCGCCGACATCGAGACTGCCTTGCGCCAGGCTCTGGTGTCGCCCGCGTCAACGCCCGGGGAACTTGCGCCCGAAACGACTCGGGTACTGCCGGCCATGCCGTTCCGCCCTCCCTCCATCACTGCGGAGGAATCGGTGGAGGAGATCCGGGAGGCCGCCGAACCCGGTGCTGCCGCTGCCGGGGATCAAGGACCGGCCCGCCCAGCGGACGCCCTTAACCGCGACCGCGCGAAAGGCATTAAGCCCAGGACCAAACGGTTCTGGCTGGCCGCCATCCTTGCCCTTGTAGTGGTTGTGGCCGCCGTAGCGGCAGTGATGATGACCTTGTCTGCCCAGTCCACGCCCGACGTCGTGCCCTATCCCACGGTGACCGGGGTCCTCGGTGAGCATCTGGAGGAACTCCAGAAGAGCGTGGAGCCGTGAGGTCGCTTTCCAGCCGCGGACGCCAGGCCGTGCTGGGATTTTCGACCGTCCTGCTGGCAGCGGGACTGCTGACCGGCTGTGGCACAGCGGATACGGGACTCCGCCGTGAAGCCGCGCGGCAGCTGCAGGCCCGCGTGCTTGAGGTAACCCAGGCTTCGTCACAGAACAATCCCGTTGCCGCACTGAAGGCACTCGAAGGGCTGGAGGCTGAGCTGGAGGCGGCGCAAGCCGACGGCAGGATCTCGGAAGAGCGGCGCCGCAGCATCACCACGATCGCCACGGCAGTTCGCGCGGACCTTAATGAGGCCATCGCGGCTCAGAAGGCTGCCGCGGACAAGGCCGCCGAAGAGGAACGGATCGCCAAGGAATCAGCGGCTGCCCAGGCCAGCGCCCCGGCCGTCGAAACTCCCGCACCGGCTCCTGCGCCCGCCCCTGAAGGCAGTAACAGCAAGAGGGACAACGCGGGCAAAGGCAAGGGAAACTGACGCGAGTACCTTTAGCGCCGTCACGAGGCTGCGGTGCTCAGGCCTTCCCGCGGGCGGGAGCGGTATCCGGCAGCGCCGCGGCCTTCCCTGTGATCTGGCCCAGGACCGCGGCGAGGGCGGGCCAGGTGCTGTTGCCGCGCCGCGTACGCGCATAGGCACGCAGCCGGACGTCGGGGGTGTTCAACGGAACAAGGGCGACGCCGGCCCGCGGTTCCCGGTCGGCAGGCAGCAGGCCCACGCCCATCCCGGCCAGGATGAGGTCCTCCACCAGTTCAAGGCTGTCCGCTTGGTGCCTCACCCGCGGCTCGAAGTCCCCCATCGATGCGAGCAGCCTGAGGACATCCTCGTCCGCCCTGTTCCGTGAGTTCCCGATCCAGTCGCGGTCCCGGAAGGACGCGAGGACTTCGGGTGCGCTCCCGGCAACAGGTGCGGCCACCTCGGGAACGCCAAGGCTCCAGGGGGTGCTCCACAAGTGGACGGAATCGAAGGCGACGCCGGTGCTGTCCGGGGCCAGGTTGTAGTCGTAGGTCAGGGCCAGGTCCACGGAATCATCGGCAAGCAAAGCGAGGGCTTCTGCAGGCTCGTGCTCCCGGACTTCCAGCTTGATGCCGGGGTGGCTGACGGCAAGCTCCTCGACGATGGGCATCAGGATCTTGCGTACAGCCGTCACGAAGCCGGCAACCCTGACTGTTCCCGCAGGCTCAGCACCCGGGTCCAGCTCCGCAGTGGCAGCATCCACCGCGGCCAGGATGGTCACCGCGTGATCGGCGAGGCGCCGCCCGGCGGGGGTCAGCCGCACGCGCCGGCCGTCAGGTTCCAGCAGCGCGGCGCCGGTTTCCCGCGCGAGCGCGGCGATCTGCTGGGAGACGGTCGACGTCGTGGTGCCCAGTGAATCTGCAACGTTTCGCATGGAGCCCTGCCGGGCCAGCTCAAGCAGGACTTCCAAGCGTCGCGTTTCCATACAGCTATTGTCCATAATTTGCGGACAATATGTGAAGAATTATCACGTGGACGTAGACGGTTGCGGTGGGGTCTACTGGCCCCATGCCATTTCCACAACAACACCTCAGCGGCGCACGATCCGGAACCGCCATGGCCGGAGCCGCCATGTGCTGTGTCCAGTTGGGCCTGGCCGCCTCCGTGGGACTGTCCGATCGCCTCGGCTCCGACGGCGTGGCATGGCTGCGCCTCACGTGGGCGGCACTGATCCTGGTGGCCTTCACGCGCCCGTGGCGCTCCCGGTTCAGCCGCCGTGGTTTGGTCACGTGCGTGCTGCTCGGCCTGGTCACGGCGGGCATGACGCTGATGTTCATGGCGGCCGCCGTCCGGATCCCGCTCGGCACGGCCAGCGCCCTGGAGTTCCTGGGGCCACTTTCCGTGGCGGTCATCCGCGGGCGCAGGGCGGGACGCTGGTGGGCACTTGTTGCCGCCGCCGGGGTGGCAGCCCTGACCGAGCCGTGGCACGGCGCAGCCGACCTCACCGGCGTCCTCTTTGCCCTCGGCGCCGCCGGCTGCTGGGCGGGCTATATCCTCCTGACCCAGCGCGCGGGCGACGAAGTAAACGGCCTCCAAGCACTGGCAGTTTCCATGCCGGTGGCCGCGATGGCGACCACCCTGTTTGTAGGGCCGGCAGCAGTGGCACACCTCGACTGGCAGTTGCTCCTGGTGGGCGCTGGCCTTGCGCTGCTGATGCCCGTGATCCCCTTCAGCCTCGAACTGCTCGCGCTGCGCCGCTTGAAGGCCTCCGCATTCGGAACACTGATGAGCCTGGAGCCTGCCATCGCCGTCGTGATTGGATTCCTGGTCCTGGGGCAGCTGCCCGGCGTGGCCGCCGTCCTGGGCATCGTGCTGGTGGTCGCGGCAGGGATCGGGGTGACGCTTCACGCCGGCAGGGAGAGTCCGGCGGCCTTTGTCGTTGCGGACGACGGCGGTCCGGAGGCGGCAGAGAGGGCGCCTGCCCGTTCCTGAACAGGTGACGAAAAGAGGCGGCGCCCCGGACGTTGAACAGTTCAACTCCGGGGCGCCGCCTCTTTTGCGTCGCGTAGTGCAGGTCCTAGCTCAGGGTAGCCAGGACCTTGTTCAGCGTGGCGGACGGACGCATCACGGCCGAGGCCTTGGCGTCGTCCGGGTGGTAGTAGCCGCCGATGTCCACCGGCGAGCCCTGCACCTCGGCCAGTTCGCCAACGATCGTTTCCTCCTTGGAGGAAAGCTCTCCGGCGACGGAGCTGAAGGAGGCGGCCAGGTCGGCGTCGTCCGTCTGCTTTGCCAGCTCCTCGGCCCAGTAGCGGGCCAGGTAGTAGTGGCTGCCGCGGTTGTCCAGCTCGCCGGCACGGCGGCTCGGGGACTTGTTCTCCAGCAGGAAGGTGCCGGTGGCACGGTCAAGGGTGTCCGCCAGGACCTGGGCGCGCTTGTTGTCCGTGGTGGTGGCCAGGTGCTCGAAGCTGACGGCCAGGGCCAGGAACTCGCCCAGGCTGTCCCAGCGCAGGTGGTTTTCCTTGAGCAGCTGCTGGACGTGCTTCGGGGCGGAGCCGCCGGCGCCGGTTTCGAACAGGCCGCCGCCGTTCATCAGCGGAACAATGGAGAGCATCTTGGCGCTGGTACCCAGTTCAAGGATGGGGAACAGGTCCGTGAGGTAGTCACGGAGGACGTTGCCCGAAACGGAAATGGTGTCCTCGCCCTTGCGGATGCGCTCCAGGGTGAAGGCGATGGCCTTGACCGGGGACATGATCTGGATGTCCAGGCCCTCGGTGTCGTGCTCCTTGAGGTACTCGTTGACCTTGGCGATGAGGTTGGCGTCGTGGGCGCGTTCCTCGTCCAGCCAGAACACGGCCGGAGTCTGGGAGGCGCGGGCCCGGGTGACGGCCAGCTTGACCCAGTCGCGGATGGGCAGGTCCTTGGTTTGGCAGGCGCGCCAGATGTCGCCGACAGAGACCTGGTGCTCGATCAGGACGTTCCCGGAGCCGTCAACGATCTGGACGGTGCCGGCTTCCTGGATTTCGAAGGTCTTGTCGTGGCTGCCGTATTCCTCGGCGGCCTGGGCCATGAGGCCCACGTTCGGCACGGTGCCCATGGTGGTGGGGTCGTAGGCGCCGTTGGCGCGGCAGTCGTCGATGACCACCTGGTAGATGCCGGCGTAGGAGCTGTCCGGCAGCACGGCCAGGGTGTCTGCTTCCTTGCCGTCCGGGCCCCACATGTGGCCGGAGCTGCGGATCATGGCGGGCATGGAGGCGTCCACGATGACGTCGCTGGGGACGTTCAGGGTGGTGATGCCCTTGTCCGAGTCCACCATGGCCAGGGCGGGACCTTCTTCGAGGCCCTTCTTGATCAGGTTCTGCACGCCTTCGCGGACATCCTCCGGCAGGTCCTCCAGGCTGCTCAGGATGGCGGCCAGGCCGTTATTCGGGCTGATGCCGGCGGCGGCGAGCTGCTTGCCGTAGGTCTCAAAGAGCTGGGAGAAGTAGGCCTTCACCACGTGGCCGAAGATGATGGGGTCCGAGACCTTCATCATGGTGGCCTTGAGGTGTGCAGAGAACAGCACGCCCTCTTCCTTGGCGCGTGCAACCTGTGCCTTCAGGAACTCGTCCAGGGCGGCGGCGCGCATCACGGTTCCGTCGATGACCTCGCCGGCCAGGACCGGGAATGCCTTCTTGAGGACCTTCACGGAGCCGTCTTCGCGGACCAGCTGGATGGCGATGGTGCCCTCGGATTCGATGACAACCGACTTCTCATTGGAGCGGAAGTCGTCCTGGCCCATGGTGGCCACGTTGGTCTTGGAGTCCGGGGTCCACGCGCCCATGGAGTGCGGGTTCTGGCGTGCGTAGTTCTTGACGGACAGCGGTGCACGGCGGTCCGAGTTGCCTTCGCGCAGGACCGGGTTCACGGCAGAGCCCTTGATCTTGTCGTACCGCGAGCGGATGGCCGTTTCCTCGTCCGAGGACGGGTTGTCCGGGTAGTCCGGGAGGGCGTAGCCCTGGCCCTGCAGTTCGGCAATGGCTGCCTTGAGCTGCGGGATGGAGGCGCTGATGTTGGGCAGCTTGATGATGTTGGCTTCCGGCGTCTTCGCCAGCTCACCGAGTTCAGCAAGGGCGTCACCGATCTGCTGCTCGGGGGTCAGGTAGTCACCGAAGACGGCGATGATGCGGCCGGCGAGCGAAATGTCGCGGGTCTCCACCTCCACACCTGCTGTCGAGGCGAACGCCTCGACGATGGGCAGGAACGAATAGGTAGCCAGCATCGGCGCTTCGTCGGTGTGGGTGTAGATAATCTTGGACATGCGCGGGCGTCTCCCTGTGGGTCGGCTTGGTTGTGAAAAATTCGGTCTATTTCACCACCTACAACTTACCCGAGGACACGGATTTGAACCCTACCGGGACCGCAGAGTTACCCCCGGCACCCGGAGGATTACAGCGATGGAGAATGTCCGACGGCGGCACGCACCCAGGCGGCAGGCCGCCGTCGCGCTTTTCATCCCGCGGCTGACGCCGACGGCCGTACATGATACGTCACTCCTATTTACATACCTGTCATATGACGATAAATTCGCAAGGTCAGTCAAGGCCCTCCGGGGGCCATTTCCCCGTTCAGACAGGACAACAATGACACGCACCAGGTCTCTGGCTTCCGGCATCCTGAGCCTCTCGGCCGCTGCCGTTCTGGCACTTACCTCCGCCGGCGGGGCCACCGCTGCACCCACTGCGACCGAGGATGACAAGAATCCCTCCGTGACCAGTGCGATCCTTGAGACTACCGGCGTGGCCGATTACTGGACCGCTGACCGGATGCGCAGCGCAATTCCTGGCGACGTCCTCGCCGGCAAAGCACTTGAACGGGGCAACCGCTCGAGTGACGCCACGGTGGAAAAGGGCAACGACACCAAGGTCAAAGCCACCAAGGGCAGGGCCACGATCGCCCAAAGCGAAACCCCGGTGAGCCACATCGGCAAGGTGTTCTTCACCATGGGCGGCGCAAACTACGTCTGCTCCGGCAACGCCGTGTCCTCGCCCAACAAGAGCACCGTCTCCACGGCAGGCCATTGCGTGAACGAGGGTCCCGGCGCGAACGCCACCAACTTCGTCTTCGTCCCGGCCTACCAGAACGGCGCTGCCCCCTACGGCAAGTGGACGGCCAAGGCCCTCTACTCCCCCACCGCGTGGAGCAAGAACGGTGACATGGCCTACGACACCGGCTTCGCCGTCATGAACCCGTTGAACGGCCAGACCCTCACTGCAGTGGTGGGCGGGTCCGGCGTTGCCTTCAACCAAGCGTACGGCCTCACTTACAAGTCCTTCGGCTACCCTGCGGCAGCGCCCTTTAACGGCGAGACGCTCAAGAGCTGCACCGGCACAGCCAGCAAGGACCCCTTCAACCCGCAGTTTGGAACCCAGGGCATCCCTTGCGACATGACCGGCGGTTCCTCCGGCGGCCCGTGGTTCATCGGCACCTCGTCTTCCGGCGTCCAGAACTCCGTCAACAGCTACGGCTACAGCCGCTCAGCCGTGATGTACGGCCCCTACTGGGGAGCCGTCATCCAGAAGACTTACGCCAGTGCCTCAACGTCCTAAGGACGTTCCCGGCCCCGATTTCGTCAGCCACGCGGACCTGGACCAGACGCACCAGGAGATCCTCGAGTACTGGACAGCGCAGCGGATGGCGGAGGCCAAGCCCCGGGAGCTGCGCCTTCCGGAACCCGGACCGCCTCCAGCCGACCAGGACTAAGCCAGCAGAACAACGACGGCGCCCGTCCCCTTCTTGAGTTTTAGCGGTCGTTGCAACACCCATAGATGCTCCTATAGACGTCAAATCTGAGCTAGTGGCGTGGCGCACCATTAGGTCAAGGGAAGTAGGACACCCGAGGGACGAGGTAGGGACCGAAGCCTGCAGGCTTCGGTCCCTACCTTGCTTGGACTCGTTTAGTTGGATTGGCCCTCGGTGCCGACTATGTCTTCCTGCCGGCGGCCTAAAACTAGGTCCGCCAGTACCGCTGTCCTGATCAAAGACTGCTGACTAAGAACCAAACGAGCAACAGAAAGAGTACTGCGAGCCCATTATGCGCTTCGCAGTACTCTTTCGTGAATATCTTATCTTCCCTTCTTTTCCGCACCCTTGATTTGCTCGTCGGTGGGTACGGATAGGGTAAATACACCTATCTTTTGTTTTCCATCTACGGCAAATAGGTCAATGGTCCATGACCTGCCGGCGTGTGCTTTCTGCCATGCGATTACTTCACTTGGATTCTTAAACTCCGGCTGATAGTGAAGATCCTTAGCGAATACGTAGCCTTTTGTCCCGTCATCGCCAACGGCTGAAATTAGGTCTGGCTCTGTTTCCCTGGAGATGGCCTCCGCGGCCGAACCGAATGTCAGTCCAGATTCGTTGCGCTCGTACTCCGGTGCTGGCGCTGAGTTCAGATTGGACGACGCACCCTGCACCGCCACGGCTGCGGTAGCCCCGAGTGAAAGAGAAGCGATGATTCCAAGGGCGAACATAAAGCGTGAGATCTTGAATTTCATGGTCATACCCCCGGGATATTTTCGGTACGTGGAGCGTAATAGTAGCTGTAGCCGCCGCCGTTGTACGAGGCTGTGACTGCATATCCGTAGTAGTAGCTGGGCAATGCGCAGCCGCTTCCTTGCGTTGGAACTGAAAGCCCGCTGGATGCCACGTCGTTATAGTAGAAGCCGGACTCCTTGCATAGCTCCCCAGTTGCCAAAAAGAGCCTTGCATTGACCTGCATGTAGCCAACCGGAACTGTGCCCGACCCGTTCTTGAAGATCCCTCCAACCGCATACGTCCGATCAGTCGCGAAAACTCCTGAATAGTTGCCGTAGTTGTAGCCGTAGACGGGACCGTAGTAGCCGTATCCGCTGTACCCGGCGTTTGCAGCGTTTGCACCAATAAACCCCATAAAGCCTACGACGAACGCTGTGAACGTAGAAATAGTTAGTCTTCGTGCAGAAGTATTCAAAATCTTCCCCCCGGCCGATTTAACCCACGAATGTGATGGTTAGAAGCTACATCTAGAGTCAACGGAGGGCAAGCGCTTTGTAAAGATGATTTATTTAACGACCGCTTATGAATTCTCCCACGACTGTTTCACCTTCTTTGTCGTAGACGGGGATCGGCTTGCCGCGATGCTCATCGATCCACGCCATGGCTTCCTCGGGGCTGCTGAACTTCTTTCCCTCGACGTTCCCGTTCGCTTCGTTCAGATCTTTTTTGTATACGTAGCCTGATTGTCCTGATGTCGCGGCAACCGCAATGAGGTCAGGCTCACCAAAATCATTGATAACGCCGTAGGTTTCACCTTTAGCGTTGCGTTCCCACGGAAGAATTTCTTCGTTCACGTACTTGGCGGTGATCTTCCACTGAGTTTCCGGTTCAGTAGTGATGCTTATATGGTCCAAGCCAGGAGTGTACGGCACGCTGTAGATCGAGTCGCTAAGCGCACCGCCGAGGTCTGCGGTGGTACAAGATGAAGTGGCCCCATCGGGATAGATGAAGCTGCCAGGAGTGAGGCAGGTTAGTTGCAGCTGGACGGCGGTAGTTCCCTCAGGCGGAGCCCCCAAATCCATAGTGGCGCTGCCTTTGTAGGTGGCCTCAACTGCCGCCCCCAGAGGAGTGACTTTTTCTCCGCCGGGCAAGACAAATAGGCCGGCAGCCGCAGCACCAATACCAGCGAGACCCACAACTCCCGTGACCGTGCCCGTGCCCCAGAGCAGGGCGCGGCGCCGGTTCTTCGAGCGGGCGGTTTGTTCGACCCGTGTTGCGAGTTCTTCCTTGAGTGCTTTGCTGAAGCGTTCGTCGAATTTGAGGCCACTCATTGGGTCTTTCCTTCCAGTGCTGGAACTTGAGTGTGGGCGATGGCTAGTTTCATGCGCTGACGGGCTCTGTGCATGCGGCTCTTGGCAGCGGAAGGAGTTATTTCTAAGACCTCCGCGGCAGTGGCTATTGGGTACTCCTCGAAGACCACCAGGGATATTAGTAGCTGGTCTTGACGATTGAGCGAACACAGTGCATCGGCGAGTTCCTTGTCAAGAGTGTCCTGGGGGCTATAGACGAGAAACTCCTCACTCGCATCAGGTGCGTCACTCATTCGGGGGAGGGACTGGATCAGCCTCTGGTGCCTGCGAATCGCACGATTGCTATTACGCGTCAGGTTCGTCGTCGCAACCAATAACCAAGGAAGAACTGAACCATCAACGAGGCGCACCCGGTGCCGCAGTCGCCACAACTCTAGGAATGCCGTGGCGGTAATGTCCTCAGCGTTCTGGCGATGTCCCGCAAGACGATACGCATGGCGAAAGACACGATCTCGGTGACGGTCAAACAGCGAAGTGAAGGCCGCTCCGTCGCCGCTGACACTGCTCTTCCACAGCTGATGTTCGTCGTGGTTAAAGTTCCCCATACCCTGTATTGTCCGGGACCTGCCGGAAAGGTTTCTCTCTGGGAGAAGTATTTTTTTGAATAGCAAAAGGAGGGGTCTGCACTGTCAGAACCTGGTATTTCGCTGAAGGCAGCCATGGGTGAGAAGTGCGCCTTTTTGCAGACTTTCGCTAGTGCCAGTTCGGTCGATCAGCCATTGACGGTAGGTAGAGGCGAGGAGGTCATTACGGATGAGGCCTCGTTCCAAGCGGGAAATGATGGAGGGCCAGTGGCCAAGTTCACGGGCTGCGGTTGTGATGGTACAGCCGAGTGCCGTGCGCCTCTGGCGCAGATCCGAGTTGTCGGGGGCTGCTTGGGGGTTGGTGATCTGGCGGTAGATTTCCCGTGCTGCGTAGCGTTTGAGGCAGCGCATGATTTCCCGTTTGCTCTTGCCCTCCGCGGTGCGTTTGGCCACGTAGTTCTTTGTCCGTTGGCATGAGGCCATGCGGACCAGGACGACCTGATAGAGGGCGTGGTTGGCGTTGCGGTCGCCGCCTCTACTGAGCCGGTGGCGGGTTGTCTTGCCGGATGAGGCTGGTACCGGGGCGACCCCGACCAGCGAAGCGAACTGGGCTTCGTTCTCCAGGCGGTCCGGGTTGTCGCCGACGGTGACCAGGAGTTGGCTGGCTACTTCGGTTCCGACACCTGGAAGGTCGCAGAGCATCGGAGCATAGCTATCGAGGATTTCCTTGAGTGCTGAGTCAGCAGACGCGATTTCTATTCCTAGCGCGTGGCACCGGGCTGCCAACGCCTTGAGCGTCAAAAGGGTCACGTACTCGGGGTCGGCCGTGTGTCCAGAAGGCCTGGTTCGCTGCAAAGCGGCGATCAAAGCGGCGGTGGGTAGCGCCCGGTATTTGGCCCGGACTTTGTCCGGGGCCGAAACGAGGAGGGCCTTAATCTGGTTGATGGCTGCTGTGCGGGCCTTGACTGCTGATGCGCGCCCGGAACGTAGGATCCGCAGGCATTCAACGGGACCGTCCTTGGCCTTAGGAATCGCCGTCGTCCGTCCCTCGAGTACCGACTTGGCGGCCTGGTAGGCATCCAGCGGGTCGGACTTTCCCTTGAGTCGCCGCGCGGCCCGGTTTGGGCGGTTAACCTCCAGCACGTTCATCCCTTCACCCCGGAGGGTTCTGGCGAGCTCGGCACCGTAAGATCCGGTTCCTTCGACCCCGACGGCCATGACGGTTCCGTAGGAGCTGATGAAGTCCAGAATTTTCCGGTATCCGGATCCCACGGCCAGGAATTCCCTGTCCGCGAGCGGTTTGCCATGTTCATTGATGACGGCCACGTGGTGTGTGTCGGAGTGGGTGTCGATACCCGCGATGACATTCGTTGTTTCGGTTGCCAAGATGGAAATTGCCCCTCAGTCGAGATCCATGCTGATTGATCGGGCGCGGGCCAGGTGGGCAGACAAAACGGTAATGGGACTGGTCGTATCAGGCTCCTATGAGGTCATGTCCGCCTGGCTCGACACCCCTTTAAACGGACCTTGAGCCGGCGGACAGATCGTCGGAAAGACAGTGCCGCCAAGCACGTCAAGTTTTGGCTGGGTCACGCCGGCTCAAGGACTGTTCCAGTATTACC